>NZ_DF968182.1:2265112-2565112 GCF_001192835.1 Lentimicrobium saccharophilum | reverse complement strand
TTAATTCCTTCCGTGCGCATGGATGCCGGCTGCCCGCCCCTGGTGACGCCAACCAGCCAGATTGTGGGAGTGCAGGCGGTGAACTGCGCCATTGATGAGTCAAAAGGGCAACCCATGTACACCACAAAGTCGATTCAGTTTGTCAATCTGGTGAAGGGGATTTACGGCAAAACGCCTGTTCCGGTTGATCCTGAATTCCGATACAGCATCGCGGGCGTTCGAGACGAAACACCCTATGATACCCGGTTTTACAAGCGTCAGGAAAATCCTGTTTTCCATGAATACGGCGGAGTGAAACTTGCTGCTGATGAAAAGGAAGAATTACTGCTTGAATTATTCCCGGCCGTGGCTACCGATTTTCTGAAGCGCAGGGTGGAGCAGGCATACCTGGATGAGATTCACCGGGTGGAAGCCGAAAAGCGCGCCGCGTTTGAAGCCGAGAAACAGGCTTATGAAAGCCTCTCACCCGAGGAAAAGCAGCAGCGGTTGCTTGAAGGGTTGTACAACTACGACTGGACCACGGAAGGCGCGGATACGCTGGGGCATTCCTGATTGTCAGTTAACGGATTGCTTTTCATCGCCGTCGCTGTTTCCGCAGTACGGGCGTTTCATTGCCCATGTTGTACACCGCCTCACGGACATAGCGTCCGTTCTCATAGTATTTCCACTTGCCGTGCCAGCAATACCTGAGTTCAGCCTTGTCGTATATCATCAGCGCCTTGCCTTTCTTTTCCCGGCGGCCGTGGTCATCATAATAGGTGACATTCATTCTGCCGTCCTTGAAAGCCCTGAATTTCAGCCATTTCTTCCCATTTTCATTGTAATAGCGGTTCAGGCCGTGCTCCCTCCCGTTTTTGAAGCGGAGCTTGTTCATCGGCTTTTTCTGCCCATCATCCCAGTAATAGATCCAGCGCCCTTCGCGCAGGCCGTTTTCGTTATACCGGTTGGTTTTCGCCCTGAGCGGCCATCCTCCGGTGGCATTTGCGGAAGCCGGTACAATCAGCAATAAGAGGATCAGGCGGCAGATCATACGCGGGCAACTACTTGTTTAACCTGAAAAAGTAGTTCAGTTTCACCGGAACCACTGCTCCCCGGGTTTTGCCGGGTTTCCAGTTTTTCATCTTTCCTATGGCTTCCGTAAATTTATCGGAAACAGTAACTTCAGGCGAGCCTGCAATTCCAGCCGGTGTGATGCTGCCATCGGGTTCTACAATAAAACTTACGTAGATGGTTGATTTACCGTGTTCTGAGTCAAATTCCAGGTTGGATATGTAATTTCTGAAGTATTTCAGCAACGCATCATTTCCTCCCGGGTATTCGGGCATCTGCTCCGCTTTGTAATACACCTCACGGCCCTGGTAAACGATCTTTTCGGGCAGTTCCATGGGTTTGTCGGGCGCGCTGGGATCAAGTTTAAACTTCACAGGCATATTGAACCTTACCGGAACAGCCACACCGTCTTTTTTCCCGGGCTTCCAACCGGGCATTTTCATTACAGCCTCTCTGGCAACATCGTCTAGTCCTCCGCCTATACCTCTCAGAACCTGAGCATTGCTTACGCTTCCATCGGCTTCAATCACGAATGAAACATAAACAGTCCCTTCGATTTTTTCCTTTTTCGCGGTTTCGGTGTATTTGGTATTCGCGCTTATAAACTCAGCCAGTTTTTCCATTCCACCGGGGAATTCAGGCGTTTCATCCACCACGTTGTAAACTTCCCTGCCGTCAGGGAGTTGACTGGTTGTTTTCACTTCTTTTGGTCTTGCCGGTTCACTTTTAAGGCTGAACTTCACCGGGATGTTAAATTGCACCCTTACCGTTTTTCCCCGCTGCGTGCCGGGCGTCCAGGCGGGCATCGCGTTTACCGCGTCCAGGGCAATTTTGTCAAGCCTGGGGTCTACGCCCCGGATTACCTTCGCGTTGCTGATACTGCCATTCTTTTCAATCACAAAGGTAACATACACGGTCCCTTCGATTTTTTCTTTTCTGACCTCCTCAGGATACCGGATGGCCGAGGAGAAATATTTTGCCCTCGCTTCATCGCCGCCGGGGAACTGAGGCGGGTTTTCCACTACCATAAAGACTTCTTCCGAAACGGCATCGTCCGAATCGCCCGAAAGGGCAAACTTGACCGGCATCACCATGGATGATCGCACCGGTTTCCCGTTTTTTTCGGCAGGCTGCCAGCGCGGCATCAAAGCCACTACCCGGATTACCTCTTCATCACAGCCGCTACCAATCCCCCGTATGATCTCCGGTGAAGTGACTTTTCCGTCAGTTTCCACGGTAAATCTGCAAAGCACCGTGCCCTGAATGTTGTTCTTCCGGGCTTCAGCCGGGTAGCGGATGTTCTGCTGCAGAAATTTCAGCTTGGCAGCTTCCCCGCCCGGATAGGCCGCTTCCTTTAGGGTGGTGTCTTCCGCAGCGCCTGCCTGTCCATGGGTTTGCTCAATGTTGGCGTACAGGGTGTTTGCGGTTTCCGGCAGGTCCTGAATGTTCTGCTCAGGGCCAATGGTTTCAGTGGAAGAAGTTCCCGGTTGTATCATGGCTGAAAGGATGGCAAAAGCAGCCACCAGCATCATACCGGTAACGATGGCGGTCAGGTTCAGTTTGCCGGGCTTGAGGTGATTGAGCATAATGATGCGTTTTTTTAAGTGTGCACTAAAGGGATGACTTATGGGGTTGTTCTTGTAAATTCCAGCAAATTCTATCATCAGGTTGTTGTAACCTTCCTTGTCGCCGGTTACCTGAATTGCGTCGGCATCAGCCTGATATTCATTTACCTCGGCCAATAATTTATGGCTGAGGTGTGCAAAAGGACTAAACCAGAAGAAGGACCTGAATAGCGCGGATATCATTCGATCGATGCTGTGGCGCCGCCTTACGTGGCTGAATTCATGCCTGAGCAGTAATTCTGTTCCGGGAAGCTCAAGACTGCTGCCGGGGAAAAATACCCACCTGAAGAAGGAGAAAGGGCTGGTGGCTTTATCATCGATGTATATTTTTCCGTAGGCAGTAATTCTGACGTTTGATTTTTGTATTTTCTGCAATACAGACAATACCGCGATCATTGCGGACAGTAAAAGGATCACTGAAACTGCATAATATATGATTTCATGAAGTGGAGGTAATGGCGCAGGTGCGGTTTCAGATCCGGCTTGTATGGTGACCATTCCGGATGGCTCCGGCAATGTAATCACATAAACCGGTATTGCTGTGTCGCCCTGATGAATGACAGGCTGCGGAATAAGGGGTAGCAGCAGCGGCAGGACGATGGTGGCCAGCAATGTCGCCCGCATTAATGAAAAGTTGCGGCCGGGGCGTATGGCATAGTAATAAACCCCCAGCATCAGGGCATTGATCAGGGCCGCTTTGATCAGGTATATAAAAACCGGTGTCATGGCAGTTGCTTTTTCTGATGGATCTGTTGTTCTATCAGTTGGCGGATCTCTTCCATTTCCTTCAGCGAAAGGTCGTGTTCCCTGGTAAAAAAGGAGACCATCTGCTTGTATGAATTGCTGAAGTAGCCATTCAGCATTTGTTTCATGGTGAAACGGGCATACTCGCGTTTGCTTACTTTCGGGAAATAGCGGTGCGATTTTCCAATGGCCTCATGATCCACAAATTCCTTTTTTTCGAGAATGCGGATAATGGTTGAAACCGTATTGTAGGCCGGTTTCGGTTCGGGAAAATATTCCAGCAGATCATTCACATGACCTTTGCCGATGCGCCACAATATCTGCATGATCTGCTCCTCTGCACGGGTAAGTTCTTTCATTGTTTTCCGGTGTAACTAAATTATTAGTTGTTCAGTCATACAAAACTACAACTAAAAACTTAGTTTGTCAAGTGTTTTTTTGAATTAAAATTATCATAAGCGTAAATCAATGTAAATCAGGCATATAATAGAAGTGTGTTAATCCTGCTAAAAGCAATCAATCGGGATACAGGTGAGAAATGGTCAGGCGTTGGGTTGGTTCTGATTATATGGGACGCTTGTGCAAGCCAACCCGATTAAGATGTTATCTTTGCAGGCTGACCGGTTTTCCAATAAAAATTACCGGCTTTGCGACTATGGAAGAACAGAAATATATCCGCCCGACCTGGGACGAGTATTTTATGGAGGTGGCCAATACCATCGCCAAACGCGCAACCTGCGACCGGGGCCGGAGCGGATGCGTGATTGCCCGCAACAAGCAGATTCTGGTTACCGGATATGTCGGTTCGCCGAGGGGATTGCCGCATTGCGATGATGTGGGGCATTTGTTCAAAAAAGTGGTTCACGACGACGGAAAGGTGACCAATCATTGTGTACGCACAGTACATGCCGAGCAGAACGCCATATGCCAGGCCGCGAGGCTGGGGATTGCCCTGGAAGGCGCCACGCTGTATTGCCGTATGACCCCCTGCCGTACCTGTGCCATGCTGATCATCAATTGCGGGATTGAACGGGTGGTGTGTGAAAAGAAATATCACGCCGGGCAGGAATCCGAAGAGATGTTTCGTGAAGCGGGAATTATACTTGATTATGTGAGTGAGGATACGCTGAAATACGATAACCAGTAATCCATCCTTTCGCCCGGTTTGCTTCCGGTCATCGCTGTTTGTCAGACGATGGCGGGCGTTTCGTTTTCATCCTTGTTTCTGTCGATCTGATTTTTGAGAAACGGCAGAACGCCGGGGATTACCTGGCTCAGTGGATTGTAGAAGATCGATTTTTCCTTGCTTTCAGGCTTGATGATGTTGTGACCTGTGTCAAATACATTGAGCAGGTGAATGATGATGGCGAATACAAGCAGGGATTTGATCACTCCAAAACCCGCACCTGCCAGGCGGTTTACAAAGCCAAGCGCGGCGATTTCCACGATTTTTTCAACCGATTTTCCCAGGAAGTGGACAAAGATGACCACCACTATGAAACAAAGAAAGAAAGCGATCACATACATATAAGGCGCCTGAGAGCCGGTGGCATTGCACAGAATCTGCTCGATGACGCCCGCATACCGGAGTGAAAGATAAATACCGAGGACAAATCCTGTCAGCGAAGCCAGTCCGACGATAAACCCTTTCGAGAAACCTGAGATCGCTGCGATAACCAGCGATATAAGTATTACAATATCAATCCAGTGCATAAGGCGGATTTATTTCAGTTTACGGGTAAGCTCGGTCGCAAAAACAAACTCATTGAGTTCCGGATTATCGCTTTTCAGGATGGTATCCTTGTTTCCTTCCCACCAGAGTTTCCCTTTGTGCACATAAGCGATTTTGTCGCCGATTTCAATCACGGAATTCATATCGTGGGTATTGATTACCGTTGTGATATTGTATTCCTGCGTGATTTCGCTGATCAGGTTATCAATCACGTTGGCAGTGAGCGGATCGAGGCCGGAGTTGGGCTCGTCGCAGAACAGATACCTGGGGTTCATGGCAATGGCCCGGGCGATGGCCACCCGTTTTTTCATTCCGCCGCTCAGCTCGGCAGGGAAGAGTTTGTTGACGTTCTCGAGCCGCACCCGGGAAAGACAAAAATTGGCCCTTTCCAGCTTTTCTTCAAGGCTTTGATCGGTAAACATGGAGAGGGGGAACATTATGTTTTCTTCCACGTTCATCGAATCAAAGAGTGCTCCGCCCTGAAACATCATGCCGATTTCCTGCCGGATCACCTTCATTTCATCAAACGACATCTTCGAGAAGATTCTTCCGTCATATTCCACATTTCCCTTGTCGATTTCGAAAAGCCCGACCAGGCATTTCATCAGCACGGTTTTACCGGATCCGCTCTGCCCGATGATCAGGTTGCACATGCCTTCCTCGAACCGGCATGAGACATTATCGAGCACCAGGTGTTCGCCAAAGGATTTGGAGACATTTTTAGCTTCGATCATGACAGCAGGAGTTGGGTGAGGATAAGATTAAAAACGATGATGGCAATGCTGCTGTGTACCACCCCTTTGGTGCTGGAAGCGCCGACCTCCAGCGCGCCGCCTTTGGTGTAATAGCCGTGATATCCCGAGATAGAGACTATCAGGAAGGCAAATACCACCGTTTTGATCAGGGCGTAAATAATATCGTAAGATTCGAAAAATGCCTTGATCCCGTATACATATTCACTGGTGGGCACCAGTCCGGTGAGGATTCCGGCAAGCCATCCGCCCATAATAGCCATCACCATACTCATGGTAATCAGAATGGGATTGATCAGCACCACGGCGATGATTTTCGGAAAAATAAGGTAGGTTGCCGGGTTGATGCCAATGATCTCAATGGCGTCGATTTGCTCGGTTACCCGCATAGTTCCCAGTTCTGAAGCCACCCTTGAACCGACTTTCCCGGCAAGAATCAGGCTGATGATGGTGGGTGAGAATTCCAGCACCACCGACTGCCGTGTTACAAAACCAATTGTATAAAGCGGGATAAAGGGGGTATCGATGTTGAAAGCCATTTGTATGCAGAGCACGGCTCCCATGAAAGTGGAAATAAATGCAACAATTCCCACCGAATCCAGCCCGAGATTATCTATTTCCACCATTATCTGGCGGATATAGATCGATTGTTTTTCAGGCCGTTTAAAAACCTGACGCATCAATAGTATATACCTTCCGATGTGAAACAGAAATCCTTTAAGCACGGTATTTTCGTTTGTGCTAAATTAGAGAATATTTTTTAAAGAAGGTTACAGAATCTGATGATGTAATCTGAAATGAGGATTTGGAATCGTGCCGGACAACGCTCCGGGCCTGGCAGAAAAAAAAGTGCAGGACGAATATCCTGCACTTCAGCGGATTGAATAAAGCCTTTATTCATCACATACCACAGAATGTGCGGCAACATAGATATTGCCCGACAAACCGTTGATGGTGAATGTGTCGGATGTAACGCCGTTCAGATTCCCGTGCTTGTAGGGGAATTGTCCCGGCGCCGTGGTGTATTTGTTCTTTTTCTTTGGAAGGATGTCATTACCGACAAACAGATGGGTTTCGTTCAGCACGTATCCGTCGAAAACAGTGTAGGTCACAATGGCAGTCGGCGGGGTGTAATTAACCGTTAGGGTTCCGACGTGGGTTCCGTTGCCGATATTGCATTGTCCCGCGCCGGCATACATGGGCCATGAATAATTTCCGGCGCCTATCGGGCCGTTGGACCATCCCCAGTTGTTGGATTGTACCCCGGGAATGCTGATAAAGCAGTTTGCCACGGACTCACCGAAAGCATAAGCGGTTTCACATCCTCCGAGCGGGGGAGGCGGAGGGCACTCCTGCCTGCAATAGTTCAGATAGTAACCTGAGGTTTTAGAAGGACTCTTGCCCCAGATATCAAGGAACCCGTTGGTGTCAATATTCCTGATTCTTGCGTAAGCTACCACCGCAAAGCATTCAGGCAAATCGCTGAGGGGCATGGAGTACTCCCAGTAGTTGCCGTAATTGGCGTAGTTGCCGGGTCCGATGGGAAGGCCGAAAGGAGCGCTTGTTGAATTGAAATAAACGGTGTTGGGTCCGTTAAAATCAACGGTCACCCCCGGAAGGGCTGCCAGCTGCCCGGGAGTTCCGATAAACAGGGCCGGAAGGTTGATAAACCATCCCGGTTCACTGAGTTCAAACTTTACAAGCAGGTTGGTGGCGTCGTTCATAACTGTAACTGTTGCAGGCGCGATGGACTGCGCATAGTTAACCATAGGGGCTACCAGCGGGGTTCCGCAGTAAACCAGGTCAGTCTTCAACTGCCCTGCCGCCGGAGCGGTGGCTTCCGGTTTGTCGTTGTACTCATTTTTCTGGCACGAAACGAGTATAAACGGCACTGTCATCATAAGAAGCAGTGCATGTTTGATTCTGGTTTTCATGTTTTAATCTCTTTTGGTTAATGATTATGGTCAGGCTTAAACAAAGAAGAAATGATTATGTTGGGGCATTAACAAATCTTTAACAACTGAATGTGCTCCGGAGTAAACCTTAGCGTGGCCGGGGTATCAATTAATCTGGACAGGCTTGAGAAAAGGGGAATAAAGATACTAAAACCGGGAATAAAAGTCAATAGGGTTACATCAGTTTCTGGTGATTCCGGGCCCTGGATTTTTATGAAATCCATTAATGATATTTTCAGGATAAACTCATGTTGGGTGTTTTCGGAAAAAAGATCCTAAGGATCATCTTATTTGATGGCATCGGGGAGAATTAAGGTAATTTAAAAACGGCACTCCCGAAGGACAGCGGGTTAAGATCAGATAAAATAGCAATAATCCCTGTTTAAGTTCCATAAATTACCATCAGCCATGAAGGATTTATTATTTTTGAAGTCGCTAATCATTTATTAAAACAATGCTATGAAACTCAAAAGCAGTTATTTTTTTATACCCGTTCTTTTGTTTGCCCTTGGTGCAGCTTCCTGTTCAACGCCGACCTACAAGCAGAATAAGTACAAAAAGGCCAGGCGCAGCAGCAGGGATTGCGGTTGTCTGGTAAAGCCTGCCGACCAATATATGATGCTGAGTTATAATGAGCAGAAGTAAGTTAACGGGGGATTCCCTGTCAGCCTACCTGCCTGCCGGATGTTCAGAACCGGTAGTTTCGTGGTTCAACCAGAACCATGTTATATTGCGTATTACAAGGGCCCGGCGGAGCAAACTGGGCGACTTCCGGAGCGGAAGTCCATCCCGTCCGCCGGTAATCTCGGTGAATCATTCCCTCAATCCTTACAGCTTTCTTGTTACACTTTTGCATGAAATGGCGCATGCCGAGGTTTTCCTGAAGTACAAGCGTCATTTGCAACCGCATGGAGTGCAGTGGAAAGACGCTTACCGACGTCTTAGCCTTCCTTATCTTGCTCATGGAATACTTCCGGAAGATATCCGAAAGGCGTTCGGCAATTACCTGATCAATCCCGCTGCTTCCAGCACATCTGATATCAATCTGGCCGTTGTACTCCGTGGTTATGATCCGCCGCGGAACGTCACCCTGATTTCGGAATTGCCGGAGGAGGCTGTGTTTGCGTTGCCCGATGGACGGGTTTTCAGAAAAGGAAATAAGCTCAGGAAGCGATACAAGTGTGAGTGTCTGAACAACAAGCGCGTATACCTCTTCAGTCCACTGGCCGAAATCGTTCCATTTATTCCGGAGCAATCCGGAAGTGTTGGCTGAAACGGTAAAGGCAATCAAAATTATTGACTAACCAACCATCAAGGAGATGAATAAAAACAATTTTTGCATCATTATGGCGGGAGGCATCGGCGCCAGATTCTGGCCCCTGAGCCGGCAGCATCATCCCAAGCAGTTTATTGATATCCTGGGCAACGGCGAAACGCTGATACAGGCGACCTTTAAACGGTTCACCAGAATTTGTCCGCCTGAAAATATTTACATTGTTACCAATGAAATTTATAAAAGCCAGGTTCTTGAACAATTGCCACTGATTCATGAGGAGCAGGTACTTTGCGAGCCTTCCAGGCGAAATACTGCCCCCTGTATCGCTTATGCAAATTACCGCATCCTTCAGATAAATCCCGATGCCAATATTGTTGTGGCTCCTTCAGACCATATAATTCTCAAGGAGGATCTGTTTATTGAAGTTGTCACGTCGGCGCTCAATGCAGCAAGGGAAAACGACTGGTTGCTGACTCTGGGCATTCAGCCGAGCCGTCCCGACACAGGCTACGGATATATTCAGTTTGACGAGTCGCGGAGTTATGCTGCCGACAGCAGGATCAGGAAGGTAAAAACATTTACCGAAAAACCCCAGCTCGAAATGGCCATGCAGTTTCTGGCCAGCGGTGATTTCCTTTGGAATTCGGGAATTTTTATCTGGAAGCTTAAATCCATCCTTGCCGCGTTTGATAAATACCTGCCCGAGGTTGACCAGCTTTTCAGGGCCGGTATCGGGAAATACAATACGGCTGAAGAGGAAACCTTTATCCGGAAAACCTATACCATCTGTAAAAGTATTTCCATTGACTATGGTGTGATGGAAAAAGCCGACAATGTTTATGTGCTGGCTTCCGATTTCGGCTGGAGCGACCTGGGCACCTGGGGATCGCTTTATGAAACCCGCCTGAAGGATGAGCAGGGCAACGCCGTAGTAGGTCAGAACGTGATGATGTATGATACCCGGAATTGCATCGTAAACATGCCTAAGGAAAAGTTGGTGGTTTTACATGGACTGGACGATTACATCGTTGTTGAAGATGAAGGGGTGTTGCTGGTTTGCCGAAAGGGTGACGAGCAGCAGATCAGGCAGTTTGTGAATGATGTGCTTATAGAAAAAGGTGAAAAGTATGTATAACTCAATCAATAAATCAAAATGAAAAAGCTGTTTGTTCTGTTTTTTGTATTTCTGGCTACCCTTGGCCGTGCAGATGAAGGGATGTGGTTGCCGTTGCTGATTGACCGGCTGAACTATGTCGATATGCAGAAAGAGGGGTTGAAACTCACCGCTGAGGAAATATACAGCATCAATCATTCGAGCCTGAAGGATGCCATCATTCAGTTCGGGAACGGATGTACCGGGGAGATGATCAGCAGCCAGGGGCTGGTGCTTACCAACCACCATTGCGGTTATGGGGCCATTCAATCGCACAGTACCATTGAACATGATTATCTTGCCGATGGTTTCTGGGCGATGAACCTGAAAGAAGAATTGCCGAATGAAGGGTTGACCGCACGTTTTCTGGTAAGAATCGAAGATGTAACTGCACGCGTGCTCGAAGGGCTGAATGATCAGATGACTGAGCGTGAACGCAATGCAAAAATTTCTGAACTTTCGAAAGCCATTCAGTCGGAAGCCACCCAGGGTACCGGTTATGATGCCAGGGTTGCTTCATTCTTTAATGGAAATGAGTTTTACCTTTTCGTTTACGAAGTCTTTCGTGATGTCAGGCTGGTGGGGGCCCCTCCATCATCCATCGGTAAATTCGGGGCCGACACCGATAACTGGTTGTGGCCGCGCCATACCGGAGATTTCTCTCTGTTCAGGGTATATACCGGTCCGGATGGCAAACCGGCGTCGTTCTCAGATGAGAACATTCCTATGAAGCCAAGGCATCACCTGCCTGTTTCGCTCGATGGTTATGAAAAGGGCGATTTTGCCATGATTATGGGATATCCGGGAAGTACCGACCGCTATCTTACCTCCTGGGGCGTTAATCTTGCCATTGAAATCAGCAATCCCACCATCGTAAAGATACGCGGGAAAAAGCTGGATATCATGCGCAAGGACATGGATGCCAACCGGGAAGTTGCCATCAAATATGCATCGAAGTATGCTGGTGTTTCCAATTACTGGAAGTACTTTATCGGTCAGACCAGGGGCCTGAAGAGGCTGAAGGTGCTGGAAGACAAGCAAAAGATCGAAAATGAATTTCAGGTATGGGTGAATGCTGATCCCGTCAGGATGGAGAAATACGGGAAGGTACTCAGCGATATCGAAGCAGCTTATAAAACCTACGGAGAATATACATTGCAACGCTGGTACTTTATTGAATCGGTGATGCGCGGTGCCGAAGTGATGACCCTTGCCCAGTCGTTCACCGGATTGGGAAATGAGCTCGGAGAGAAAGCCCCTTCACAGGAAAAAATTGACCGGATGAAACAGGCGCTCACCAAAAGTGTGGAGCGGCATTTCAAAAACTATAACCGTCCGACGGATGTGAAATTATTGTCGGCGATGCTTCAGATGTATTATGAAAATGTGCCCGTGCAGCAACAACCGGAGGCATTCAGGCAAATGGTCGCAAAGAATAAGGGCGATTTTAACAGGATAGCCGGGAATATTTTTGCCAGGTCCATTTTTGCCGATGAAGCAAAAGTCAGGGCTTTCCTGGAAAAACCCAGCCTGAAGGTGCTGAAGAAGGATCCAGCCTACACACTTTCGGTCATGATGGTTGAAAAGTATCGCGAAAATCAGAAGAACCTGGATGCTGCCAATGAGATGCTGGAACGTGGCAACCGCCTTTTTGTAGCAGGATTAAGGGAAATGCAGCCCGAGCGTAAATTCTATCCCAACGCCAACTCAACCATGCGGCTGACGTATGGCAAGGTTCTCGACTATTATCCGGCCGATGCAGTCCATTACAACTACTTCACCACCCTGAAAGGCGTTATGGAAAAGGAAGATCCCGATAACTGGGAATTTGTAGTTCCTGCAAAACTGAAAGCGTTGTATGAGAAGAAAGATTTCGGACCTTATGCCATGGATAACGGGCAAATGCCGGTAGCATTTCTTTCAACCACCGACATCACCGGAGGGAATTCGGGAAGCCCGGTAATCAATGGAAAAGGAGAGCTGATCGGGCTGGCCTTTGACGGTAACTGGGAGGCCATGAGCGGCGACATTGCCTTTGAACCTGAATTGCAGCGAACCATCAGTGTGGATATCCGCTACGTGCTTTTTATTATTGACAAATACGCCGGAGCGAAAAATATTATCAATGAACTTACCCTTGTGCCGAAAGGACGTAAGGCTGAAAAGGAGATCAGCAGCGATGGAATGCCTGTTGATGTCAGACCGGAAAACTAGGAAGTATGAATAACAGCCCGGAAAACCGGGCTGTTGATTTAATGCCTGCCATCAAGTAATCATAAATTTTGCTCAGATGTCTCTGGAAATTGAACGAAAATTTCTGGTCAAAAATAATGACTACCGCTCCCTTGCTTTGCCGCTCATTTACCGTCAGGGCTATCTGGCCATTCTGCCCGAAAGGGAGGTCAGGGTCAGGCTGGCAGGGGAGAAGGGTTATCTTTCTGTGAAAGCAAGGGTTGACGAAACCACCCGACATGAGTTTGAATATGCCATTCCTCCTGAAGATGCGATATTTATGCTGGACAACCTGTGTAATGGATACAGGGTTGAGAAACTGCGTTACCGCATTCCTGACCATGGGCTTATCTGGGAGGTAGATGAGTATTCCGGTGATAATTCTGGTCTTGTCGTAGCTGAAATTGAACTTCCCGATTCCGCTTATCCATTCAGTAAGCCTGAATGGATTGGCGAAGAGATAACCGGGGATGACCGTTACCTGAATGCCGCACTGGCATTGAATCCCTATAATAACTGGCAGCATGGCTGATTTTTCTCCGGAAGCTGTTTACCGGCAGATGCTCGGGGAGGCGGTCATTGAAAGGGATAAGCTTGCCGGGAAGGCGCGTCGCTATTCGGTTGCAAGGCTGATCACATTTCTGGCTTTTGTTGCGGGCGTTTACCTCTCCATTTCCTCAATGCCTGTCTGGTGGATTGGATCTGCGGTTTTACTTGCAGGATTTGTCGCGCTGATGATCAGGCATGGCAAAGTGCTCGAAGCCCAGAAATTTAACGGTGCACAAATTGTGTCGCTGGAGCAGGAAGTTGAAGCCTGCAAAGGAAATTATTCTTTGTTTGAAGGGGGTGGATCATTTGCGGATTCCCATCATCCCTATGCCACCGACCTTGACCTTTTCGGCGACTTCTCCCTGTTTCAGGCACTGAACCGTACCGTCAGCCCCCTGGGCAAAGAGACGCTGGCCGTGTGGCTGAAAAATCTGTTGAATAATCCTGATGAAATCAGGTTGCGGCAGAATGCTGTAAAGGAATTATCTGCGATGCCGGGCTGGAGGATAAAATTCAGGGCGCTGGGAATGGTTGCGGATGAATCGGCCAACGACCTCCCCTCTTTTTATCAATGGCTTGAAACACCTGCGCTGTTTTCATCACCGGTTTTCAGGGTTGCAGTAGCACTGATCCCGGTATTGTCATTTGTTGTTTTATTGTTGCTTTCGGCCGGGATGATCAGCGTACAGCTTTTTCTGCTTTACCTGTTGATTCCGTTATCCCTTACAGGGTTCTATACCAAAAGCATCAACAGGCGGCACATGATGCTCAGCCGCAAGGTAGACCTGCTGCAGAAATATGCTTCGCGCTTTACGATGGTTGAGCAGGAGCCTTTTACGAGTGCGCAGATGCTGAATTATAAAGGCAGGCTTCAAACAGGGAACAATGGGGCTGGCAACAGCATTCATAAATTGGGAAGGATTACTTCCTCCCTCGATACCCGCCTGAATTTTCTGGCCGGTTTTGTGCTGAATGTGCTTCTTTTATGGGATATCCGGCAGATAAGAAGACTGGAGGAATGGCAGCGCGCGAACAGGATACCGATACCCGTCTGGTTCGGTGCACTGGCTGAAACCGAAGCCATTACAAGCATCGCGGCTTTTGCATACTGCAACCCCGCTTATATTTTTCCTGAAACAGCTTCCGGAAGTTTAATGCTCAGCGCCGAAGAGGCAGGCCATCCGCTGATTGAAGCTGCCGGCAGGGTAAACAACGATATTTTACTTCCTGGGAAAGGGCATTTCAACATCATAACCGGCGCCAATATGGCCGGGAAAAGTACCTACCTCCGTACCATCGGGGTGAACCTGGTGCTGGCCATGTGCGGCAGCCCGGTGTGTGCCCGTTCCTTCACCTTTTATCCTGCAGGAATTTATACCAGCCTCCGGACCACTGATTCGCTGAGTGCAAGCCAGTCCTACTTTTTTGCAGAATTGCTCAGGCTGAAGGAACTTATCGACAGGTTGAATGCCGGAGAAACGCTGTACATTTTGCTGGATGAGATCCTTAAAGGGACCAATTCAGCGGATAAACAGGCTGGTTCAAAAGCCTTGCTCAGGCAACTGATCGGGATGGAAGCATCAGGTTTTATCGCCACCCATGACCTTGAACTGGGAAGGCTGGCCGAAGCATTCCCGGAGCGCATTGTCAACAACAGTTTCGAAGCGGTGATTGACGGCGAAGCGCTGCATTTTGATTATAAACTGAAGCCCGGCATAGCCCGTAATATGAATGCCACTTTCCTGATGCAGCGGATGGGGATAACCATTCATGATCCGGAATAGGCCCTCATTGAGTGAATTACAGCGACTGAAGCCAGCGGATCAACTGATCAGTTCCTTCGGCAATATGCGGGCAACACGCATGCACGAAAGTTCCGTTCAGTTTTTTTTCGCCCCATTCGACGGCTGCCGCGTTCAGTGCTTCAGCGCCGTTAAAATCCACATAAGCCATTCTGCTGACAAGTTCGCCCGGTGCCAGCCCGAATTCGCTGCCGGGGAGCATAGCGACCCCTGTATCCTTCAGGATCGCATTGCACATTTCATTGCTGGTAAAAATTCCCCTCAGTTTCATTTTTTCGCGGTAATGGCTGAAATCGGGGAAAAGGTAAAAACCGCCGTCGGCTTGCGGAACTTTTATGTTTGTGGCTTCAAAGGATTCTGTCATGTATTTTGCCAGTGCTTTCAGAATTCTGCGGCTTTGCCTGAGGTACTCATCAATTTCGGGGTTACCATTAAATGCTGTTACAGCAGCAAATTGAATGGGTGCACTGGTAGAGGTAAAAGTTTCGCTTGCCGCTGACGACATTGCGTCGAGCAACCAGCGCAGGTTTGGCGGAAATGAAAAGGTTCCCAGCCGCCAGCCTCCGGCCCCGCACCACTTGCTGAGCCCGCTGCTGATAATGGTTCCTTCGGGGTAATAACGAGCTATGGAAACATGCTGTCCGTTGTGATGGATCATTCCGTAGATTTCATCCGAGATCAGGATCACCTTGTATTTTCTGGCTACCTGGGCAAGGAGTTTCAGCCTTTCAACAGGGTATGTATTTCCGGTCGGGTTTGAAGGGTAATTGAGGATGACAACCCGTGGCCGGTCCGGATCGTCGCGGCAAACCATGTCGAGCAATTCCGGGCTCATCCGCCAGTTGTTGCCGGGCGATGCAGGAATCCAATGTACATGCCGGCCAATGATGCGGGCCTGTGGAGAATAAGAAACCCAGCTGGGGGTCGGAATAAGCAGATCACCGTAATAAACCAGCTGAAGCAGGAAAATCAGTTCTTTTGATCCCGGGCCTATCAATATATCTTCCGGATCCGTAGCAATTCCCTGATGCCGGTAGTTAAATCCCGCCACCGCTTTGCGAAGTTCATACAAGCCCTTCACCGGAAGGTAATCTTTTTGATGGGCATTCTGCCGCAGGGCTTCAACCACGGATTCCGGAACCGGGAAAGGGGATTGCCCTAACCCGAATTTGTAAACCCGCTTTCCTTCGCTGATCAGACGGTTGCTTATTTCATTGATCCTGAGGGTGGCAGAGGTTTCAAGCCCCCTGACGTTAAGATTCAGATTGACAGGCAGGTGGTTTTGCTTCATAGTCCGTTATTTTGCCAGACCCCGGGGAAAAGCATTGTTTCCGGCACTTCAGGCAGTTGTTGAATATGCAGGGCCTGCTATTTTCAAAGGATAATTTTTCTGACCTAAGAGTAAATGGTCAGAGCGGGTAAATTCAATTCAAAGTTAACCTTTTTTGTAAGTCGGGATGCATTTTTCCCGGGAAGCGCTGAATATAAATTCAAAGCAGCAGCCGGCACATGATCACTGCACCGGCTGCTGATTCAATGTTTAAATGTGAATCGGATATACTGATTATATTTCAGTTGGTCTGAAAAACAGCAAGTTTCCACGTATTATCATCTGATTTTTTCCATACCATGGTGTAGTAGCCGCTTGCTTTTTCAACGGTTGAGTCGTTTACGATCCATTCATGATCGTATTTACCTGCATGGTATGCCATAGACCCGCTGATTGATTCATACAGTTTGCTGCAGGTCAGATTCTGAAAGTAAGGGGTCGCTCTTTCAATAAATCCGGACCTGATTGCATCAATTCCGGAATATACAGTGTCCGTGATCAACAAAGCATCATTGGCAAAGCATGCTTCAATGGCCACCGCATCCCTTGCATTCCAGGCATCAATCCATAGCTGGCAGAGACCATCAGTACTTTCAGGGATTTCTGCCGTTTCCGGTGCTGAGGTGCAGGCAATTACTGGTATCAGTGTAAATACAATCAGTCTGAAGATGAGATTTCTCATAAACAGGTTTTTTTATAGTTGGTTGAATATCCGCTTTATTGTTTGATGAATTTGATGCAACTGCTTCCATGGTCTGATTTCAGCCTGAGGAGGTAAAAGCCGGGAGTTAAATCCGCTGTACTGATTGCCGGTACAAATGGGCCACGGTCTATTATACGGCCTTCCGGGTCAATGATTTCGAAAGAGACATAATCAACTGCCGATTCAACCGAGAGCATATCTGTTGCAGGATTCGGGAAAATCCTGTCCATTGTTTTTTCAGCATGGTTGGTGTTAACGATGGTTTCCGATCTGAAGAAACTGAAGCCATTTGCCTTTCCGGGGTTCAGATTGAGTTCCCCTACTTCGTAATAATCATTGGCATACCAGCGGTAAACCGTGTACGTATTGGTTTCAACCCGATCGAAAACCCAGCCGTTTTCCCAGTTATAGATGGAATCGAGTGAAATAATGTCCTCTTTTACCCTGAGCGCCTGAAAAGTGCCAAAAGGTGTTGACATAATCCCTGAGGCATCTCCGTGCAATGTAATATCCATATGGCTGATCTGTCTGATGGAATCGAGCAATGCCCCGTCACTGTGTGAAGCCAGCAACCAATCATAGGTTGTCGACTGGTTAAGGGTCTGCCCATAGGTAAAAGGCAGAGGCAGGCTCAGGGGCGCCGGGTTGCACGATATATGTACAGACATGGTAAATGTTCCGAAAATGGTCAGGAAGTCTTCATCTCCGACATATCTGATGCCATCATCATCGTATTGAATATATTCATAATCATAATAAGGCATCATATTGCCGTTGCGGTGGCTGATCGCTGCATTTGCGTCAGGGTATGCCTGGTAGTTGGGTAGTCCCTGTACGGGAAGATACAGGGTGGTGTCGTGGGTCAGGGGAATAAGGTTGGTGAAATCCCAGACCTGGTTCAAGCCCGGATTTCCCGGGTCAACCTGTGTTACATTATCAACAGCCCTGATAATCTGTGTTCCGATTGTCGGGAGATCGTTATGGGTGATGGTAATCTGCGCTTCTGTGCGCAATGCTGAAAGAATAAGAATTCCAAAAAGAATGTGTAGTGTTTTTTTCATAATTGCCTCCGGGGGTTAATTGTTTTACCTGATAAAGGCAAATTTCGCTTCCGAAAGCAGTCATGTCAATCACCCTTTGATGTGATTTTTGATATCAGGATTCAGGAAGCTGATTTTAAACAGGATGCCGGAATCCGCGAAAGGGCAGTGGGTTGCCTTGCAGCATAACAGATATGGGCAATTGCGGAGGATATCCACATCAGAAACCCTGATCCGGGCCAACAGAAACCGGATTTGTTGCAGCTAATTCAAGTATTTGAATTTAAGTCTTCATGCATCTTATCAATGCTTCGGTCCGGGTCCTGACCTGCAGTTTCTGGTAGATTTTTCGGATGTGTGTGCGTACGGTTTCGATGCTTATAAAAAGTTCCGCAGCGATTTCCTTGTACAGAAAGCCTTTGGAAAGATAGGACAGAATTTCCTCTTCCCTGGCTGTGAGGATGGATTCCGGCAGTTGATGTCTGGCCGGCCGGGCAAAGGTTTGCACAACCTTGCGGGCAATTTCACCGCTCATGGGCGAGCCTCCGTTTACCAACTCTGTGATGGCTTCAAGCAGTTTTGCAGGGGGCGTTTTTTTGAGCATATAGCCGGTTGCTCCGGCAGCCAGCGATTTAAATATTTCATCGGTATTGTCGAAAACGGTCAGCATCATGACCTGTATGGCAGGCCAGGCATTTTTAATGCAGATTACGCATTCGATGCCGTTCATGCCCGGCAGGTTGATATCCATCAGCACCACATCGGGCATGCATTCGGGAATTGCCTGAAGGGCTTCTTCGGCCGAAGCGCAGGCAGCCTGACAATGGTAACCTTCAGACCCGTTGATGAGCATTCGCAGCCCCTCGCGTACGGCTTCATCGTCTTCCACGATGATGATATTGATGGTTCCCGGCATGGTTTTCTTATTTATTGTTCACAAAAGTACATTTTCGGATTTCGGAAAACATCACCCTTTGATGTGAAATGTCATTGTTCAGAGATCAACTGATGTAATGATTTCAGTGCCCTGTCCATTAGCTGAAATGATCCTGAAGGTACCTCCGCAATCTTCCATCCTGCGGCGCATATTGTGCAGGCCATTCCCGGTTCCGGGAAGTAATTTTCCGTCAAAGCCCCGCCCGTTGTCTTTCAGGTTTATACTCAGGCATTTTTTTTCAATCTGTAATTCAATCATCACCTTCGATGCCCCTGAATGCTTGATCACATTATGCAAAGCCTCTTTGATTACAAGAAACAAATTCCGGCGCAACTCGGCCGACATGGGAAGGCTGGGGACCGTATCAGGAAAGTGAAATTTTACATCGACCGTGGAAGCCTCAAGATAGGTAGAAGCATATCTCCTGACATAAGCTGCAAAGTTGTCAAGGCTGTCGTTTTTCGGATTCATGGCCCAGATAATTTCGCTCAGCTCATCCACCACATTGCCTGCAATTTCAGATATCTGCTCAATAACTTTCTGCGTTTTATCAGGCTCCTGTTGCCGGCTTTTGGCAATTTCGCTCAGTATGGAAATCCGGGTAAGGCTGGCCCCGACTTCATCGTGCATGTCTTTTGAAATGCGAAGGCGTTCCTTTTCAATAGCGTGTTCCTGCTCCAGTGCTTTTATCCGGTTTATATATCTGAAGTGCTGAATTTTTTTGACGATGAAAACGGTTATGGCAATAATCGCGATGGTTAACAGTGCTGCAAACCACAGGGTCTGCCAGAAAGCAGGTACAACTTTCACTGTCAGCAATGGTATGGGAGTCCCGGTGTTCAGGAATGGATCGGTGTACCTGACTAAAAGGCGGTATTCGCCCGGAGGCAGGTTGCGGTATGCGAAGGCCGGGGAAGCAACCGGCGTATTCCATTCCTTTTCGTATCCTTCAAGTAAAAAAGAAAAACCTTGTTCATGAGCGTCGCCATACCCCGATGTATATACGCTGCCGTGCAGGTGTGCGGCTTCGCGGCTGAGCGACAGGCTTATACCGTCAGGGGGAATACCCTTTGAAAATATTGTATCGGATACATACAGGTTGAAAAGATGAATCCGGGGCAACTCCCTTTCAGTCTTTACCCGGGAAGGATCAATGCAATTAAGACCATTGATGCCTCCGAAGCATATTCTGCCTCCCGGCCCCAACAGGGCGGCGTTGTGGTTAAATTCAAGCGATTGTAAGTTATTTCTCATCGTGAACCGGATGACCCTTTTCCTGTCTCTGCTTATGCACCCGATGCCATTCATCCCTGAAAACCAGACTCTCCCGAAGTTGTCCGGCAGAATTGCATAAACGACTTCGCCGGTAAGCGACGCGAGCGATGAATAGGGATTTATAAGCTTACCTTCCGCTGAAAAAATACTGATCCCGTTGCCGGTGGCCGCCCAGACCTCCTCCTTTAACGGCAATAACTGATAAATTTCGTATTGCAAAACTGCACTGTCCTTTTCATTCCAGATAATCATATTCTTATCTTTATCCTGCGGCTTGATAAACAGTCCCAGCGGAGTTCCATCCCATTGTTTTCCAGCATAATATAATAATGAGTTGACCGAATTGTTTACTGACTCCCCAATCAGGGCCGGGTCGGAATCAGCGCGGAATTTATAGACTGAAGCATCGCACTGCAAGAATACCAAATTTCCGGATGGTTCCAGGAAGGTTGCAGTAATTGAGTTTGTAGCGAATGTATAAATGCATCTTCCGGCACGGTTAATGACATAAAGCCCTTCCCGCGTGGCAATCCACAATCTGCCCCTGTTATCACTTTTCAGGTCAAGGATATAGGTGTTATTCCCGAAGAGCGCCGGATTTACGCGTTCAGCCCGGCTAAGGTCATCTGAAAGTTTCCATAATCCTTTGTTGAAGGTCCCGGCAAAAATATGTCCATCCAGCGCTTCAAGACAACGGGTAAATCCAACAGCGTATTTTTCAAATATTACTTTATCCGGGCTGTACCTTAGCAATCCATTCCCATCTGTTCCAAACCAGAGGTTATGCATTTTATCTTCATAAATATGCTTCACACTGGGCTTTAAGGTATCGTAATATTTACCTGCTATTTCAACAAATTCAATTTTTGTGAGTTTTTTGCCGCTGAGCCGGTAATGCATCTTTGTTGTCAGATCGGAGAACCAGAAACTGCCCTGGTGGTCAATTTTCAGGTCCGGGTTGATATGCATTCCGACATCGGCAATTCTCAACCAGGAGGAATCTTCCCGCAGAAGGTAAAGGCTGGTTCCTTTTGCAATGTAAATATTTCCTGATCTGTCGGCTGCCATTGCGGTGCATTCTCCGGCATCTGTCCATTTATAATTGTAAGTGTAACCGGAAGTGTTTCCTGATCTGCCGGCGATCATAATCCCATTGTTTCCTATTACTGCGAAGGACTCTCTGCCCAGGGGCAATGCCTGAACCGGGACGAAGTCTTCCGGAATTTTCTTCTCCCCGGCCGGATTCAGGATCAGTGATTGCAGGCTGTCACCGGCTATGCTCAGTCCCTTGCTGTATACCCAGACCAGTGGTTTGCCGTCAATGAGAACATCGAGGAGATGATGGTAGACTGAGGGCTCCCTGTTTATCAGGTCAAACTTGCCTGTAAAAGCATTAAACCTCAGAATGGATGATGCTGTTGATATCATGAAAATGCCTGGTTCCGTTTCAATGATCTTACGCATCATATTGTCGGCATTACTGTATGTACCGTTGTACGGTATCCTGAATACCCTGAACTCCCGGCCATTGAAACAGTGCAGCCCGTCGCCCGTAACCATCCACAACAGGCCCCTGCTGTCCTGAAGTATCTGACTTACCATGCTTTGCCGCAAGCCGTTTTCTATACCGTAAGCATCAACGAAGAGGTTTTCAGCGGGTTGCTGGGGGAGTACACTGCGGTGAATAAAAAGCAACGAAATGACTATTATACATAGCCGGCACCGGATGAGGAACGCATGGAATTCAGAGCGTTGCAATGGGCGCATTTATATTTCCGGGTAAAGATAAGGAGAAGAATTTTAAGAATGATCAGTCTTATCAGCGGAGGTTTATATTATTTGAGTATGCAGGTTATTCCGGTCAGGGCTTTGCAAACATTTTTTCAGGATAAAAACGAAGCTTCTTGGATCATCGATGATTCCTCCTGATATAATACCTGAAATAATCAACTTCCATCTGGTTGGGAAAGACGGTTTCAGGCCCCGGTAATTTTGTAAAAGGAGTTTTTTCAGTGCCTATGCCCAATCCGACAATGATGTAAAGCTTTTCGTCTGCGGGCGGAAAAACGGGTTGGGTGCGGTACCTGCCCGGGCGGACCGGACATTTTCTGAGGTTTTTCCCCCTCCGGTTGGTGAAGCGATGGAGCTGCCATACTTCGGCACTATCGATATAAAACCGGATGATGTTTGGTTCCCATTCCAGGGTGAAGACATGAAAATTGTCAGATAAGCTGGTCTTCAGCCGGTGCCGTTTGTGGGCCATTTTTTTTATCTGCCAGTTATGCACGGAGGTATGAAACCTTTTGGGATGCTGCATGCCGGCTTCCATCAGGTCAATTTCGGCCGAAATCTGCCCGAAGGTCCATAAAGCCGGCCAGAATCCGTTGCCTTCGGGCAGGCGGCACCGGAATTCATATTTCCCATGGCCGAAGGCTCTCCTGGAGTGAATCATTCCGGATGTATGTTCGCGTTCCTCGCCCATCCACACGGCTTTTTCTTTTTTTGCGATGATTTTCAGCAAGCCACCGGAGACCACCACATTTTCATCCAGAAACACCTGGCCCTCGTTGCCATGGGTGCGGCAGAAGGCGCACTGGTCACTTCCGTCATCGGTGTAGGGATACCAGGTAATCCAGTCGGAGGTATTCAGCCGGTCACCTTCAAACTCATCCGAAAACGCAAGCTCCCATTCCCCTTCGGGGCAGGGTACGGGCTGGTTTAATATTGTATCATGTTGCGCAAACGCTGTTTGCGTCAGCATCGCTGCAAGTACTGTAATGTTCAGGGATTTCCGCATCAGTTGTGCATTTCAGATATTCAAATATAAGCAATGAACTGATAAATAAAAAGCGCCCGGGGAAAGGCGCTTTTAATAGTAACGGAAGTGGAAGCCGTTTAAAGCTCCACCTGTTGTTACTGCGTTACATTTACATTCATTTTGGTGTAATTCGACTGATTTACAAAGTAGTATTTACGTCCTGAAATGGTTTCGACGGTGTAATTGTAGGGAGTCACCGAAATCATTCCGGAGGCGCCTGCGCCAAGGTTCGACAGCTCACCGGCCGTGAATACGGCGTTTGCTGAAGCAGCAGCCACGGTTTTCACGGCTGCATTCTGGCCGCCTGATACAACCACCACTACCGAATCGGCATTGGAAACCGAAGAGCCCAGCGGGACACTGAGTCCGGCAGCAAGACTGAAGGTTTCAGGAATTGATGCATAAGCGGTGAAATTGGGAAACCCCCTGTTGACTGTTTTCTCAAATGCCGGAACTTCTCCTTCGCCGCTCACACTCCACTGAACAGAATTGAATGACAAAGGATTGAGCAGGTTGTCGTAAACATAGGAGTTGTTCTCGAATTTTTTCAGGCTGCTGCTATTGATGCTGACAGTACCTGCGGGTGCAAACGTGGTTGCTCCCGGGGTGGGGACAAACACTGCTACAGCAGTATTTACCTCAACCGGGATGGTAAATCCCCCGGCTGACTGAAAACTGATGGTTTTTACAGCGGCCATAACTCCGTAAGAGTCACTGAAATTCAGGTTATCGGCAGGTGTCTGGTTGTTGTCCTGAGGCGTTTCATCTTCATTTTTATCGCATGAAACATTCAGCATGGCCAATAGGGTAAAGCTGGCAATCAGCAGAAGAAATCTTGATTTCAACATGTTTAGATTGGTTTTGGTTTTTGAATGAATGAGTAATTACTGGGTGATTATCAAAATTATTGCAGATAGGTTGACTTGCAAATGCCGATCAGACGGTATTTTTAGTAAGTATTACTCGGTATTTCAGGTCTGCAGTCGCTTTTTACGGTTGCTTCGGGCAACTTTACGACCTTCCTGCCGGCAGGAGAAGGAACATAGATATATTCATCGAGCAATCCGAGTTTAATCGCATGTCTGGTTAATGCGGACAGGGAGTTATTGCTGATTTTCCTGATAATATTTTTCCGGTGGGTTTCAACGGTGCGGATGCTGATGCCAAGCAATGCAGAGATCTCTGTTGAACTGTGATCCAGTGCAACGAGCCTCAGAATTTCCTTTTCGCGCGGGGTAATCTGCACGTTATATATGTATTTGTTCATGGAAGCGGGGTTTTGGTACAAAGCTAACCATCGCAAATACAGCAAAATATACAGATTTTTAGGTATTCGGTCTAAGCATTTCTACTGATTGATCTCTGCGAGGTTGTTTTCGATAGCAAATTTCAACAGACCAACCAGGGTGCGGGTATTGGTTTTCTGAATGATGTTTTTACGGTGTGTATCAACGGTTCTTTTGCTGATAAATAATTTTTCTGCAATCTCTTCACTGGAGTACTCTTCCATGATCAGTTTTATAATCTCTGTTTCCCTGGCGGTAAGCAGGGAAGTATTTTTCTCAGCTTTTTTCTGTCTCTTTATCCTTGTCATCATAATATTCAGCACTTCGCTGCTGTAATAAGTGCTGTCGCCCAGTATCCGGCTGATGGCATTGCTGAGCTCCTGCCGGCCTGTATTTTTGAGAATATACCCTTCGGCTTCCGACATGAGGATTTCACTGACAATTTCACGGTCATTGTACATCGAAAGTACAAGTATTTTTACCTCGGGATACCGGCTTTTCACTTCACGGGTCAGTTCGACCCCCGACAGGCCGGGCATACTGATGTCCGTGATCAGCAGGTCAGGCTGTTTTTTGATGATTGCTTGCAGGGCGTCTGTACCGTTACTTACTTCTCCCGCGATCTGAATGTTTTTTTCTTTTCTGAGCAATGCTTTCAGTCCATCCACAAACATCTGGTGGTCGTCGGCGATCAGCACGTTATATATTTTGTTTTCTTCCCCGTTCATAATGCTGATTTTGTAAAGTTTATATTCAGACGGGTACCTTTACCCGGTTCAGAGTATAGGTTCATCCGGCCGTTGAACAGGGAGACCCTGCTGCGTATGTCGTCCCAACCTATGCCTTTCCCGGAATTTGAGGTGGAAGGTTCCGGCATCCCTTTGCCGTCATCTTCAATACTGAGATCAAGGCTTTCTCCTCCGTATCTGAGGTCGATAAATATATTTCCGGCTCCGGCATGTTTCAGAATATTATTGACCGATTCCTGAATAACCCGGTAAATGGCTATTTCAAGATTACCGGGCAGCCGGCTTTCAAACCCTTCTGAGGTAATCTTAACAACTACCTGCCTGCCTGAGTTGATTTTATCGGCCATATCATGGATGGCAGGAATCAGGCCAAGCCGGATCAGGGCCGATGGCATCAGGTTGTGCGAGATATTCCTGAGGTCAGCGATCGCCTGATCGATAAGGTTTTCGGCATTATCAACCGCCAGACGGTCTTCCTCCGAATTTGTATCTTCAAGCACCGATATATTTAATTTTGCCGCAGAAAGCAGTTGACCAAGTCCGTCATGCAACTCCATGGCAATGCGTTTTCGTTCGTTCTCCTCTGCATTTACGATTGCAGAAAAGGCTTCTTTCTGTATGAGCCGCTTTTCATGTTCGAGCCGCATTTTGGTTTTATACCTGCTTTTTACCAGCCAGAAAGCCATTCCGGAAAGTACGCCCAGCAGAATAAACCCTGCAATCAGCAGGCTGTTCCTTTGCCTGATGCGTGCGGTTTGCAACTGAAGGTTCTTCATTTCGTTCTGCTGATTGAGAAACTCTATTTCATGCTCACTTTTATCAATCTCATATTTAGCCTTCATTTCGGCAATATTTTGTCTCATGTCTTCGGAATACAGGCTGTCCTTGATTGAATCCAGGGTCAGCATCGTCTTCCATGCTTTTGGGTAATTTCCTGTTTTACCATAGTAATAGGAATATGCTTCCAGCACTTTGGCCATCCGCGAAAGCGATTTTATTTCCCTGGCATAATACATTGCTGAATCAAGAACTATCGCTGAACGGTCGAATTTTCCCAGTCTGTTCAGCACCGTTGCAGTGTTGATGAATGTATAGATCAGGCCGTGCAAATCCCCGATCTGCCTGTGATAGTTCTCCGATTTGGTATACATGATCAGCGCATCATCCAGCTTATTTTTATCCTGATAAATGATGGCCATATTGTTCAACAGAATTGCAAGGCCGTATTTGTCACCGATTTCCTCTTTGATTTTCAGAGAACGCTCATAATATTTCAATGCCTTGTCATCATCCTTAAGGTTTGACCAGGCTAAACCCAGATTGGTCAGTGAAGCGCCGATGCCGTATTTATCGCCTGTTTTTTCGCGGATAGATAACGCTTTATTATGGTAGTCAAGCGCCTGCCGGTATTGCTGAAGGTCGAAATAGACCAATCCGATATTGTTATAGGCATTTCCAATACCTTTCCGGTCTTTCAGTTTTTCAAAAATCCGCAGCGCATCCAGATAGACCGAGATGGCCTTTTTATAATCCCCCCTGCTCTGATAAACCATCCCCATATTGTTCAGGGCACTGGCAAGAATCACGTTATAGCCGGTTTTGCGGCTTAAATGTGCGGCTTTTTCATAGTAATACAGCGCGCTGTCGAACTCGGAAATAATGTCGAAGGATACACCAAGAATATTGCAGGCAACCGCCAACCCTCGGTTAAAGCCAATTTCGGTGGAGAGCCTCACTGCTTCACGGCTAAGGTTGAGTGCGCGTTCACTGTTGTTGTACCAGTATGTGATGGCCAGGCGGTTCAGGGCATTGATCCGGTTTGTATCCTTTACGGCTCCGGTTCTTATCGCCCTTTCAAGGCTGTCGGTTATTTTCTGTTGTCCGGATGCTGAAACTGCCAATAATATCAGACAGGCAAACAGGATTAGGAATTTCTGTTTCATCAGGAGGGTCTGGAAGGGATATTAAACGTTAACAGGGAATCTTTGTTCTATAGAAAGTGATGTATTTCCTGCTTTTTTTTACCGGTCTAAAATAAACGAAAATCCGGAGTGGCGCAACCACTCCGGATTTTTTCGCAATAGATAAAAATACTGTTATTGACAGGCTTAATACCTGGTTTTGACAAACACCATTTCATCAAGCAGGTTATGCGCTTCGGCATATTTATCGATGATAAACATGACATAGCGGATGTCAACATTGATGGTGCGCTGCAGTTCCGGTTCAAAGGCGATGTCGCCGCTCATGGCCTCCCAGTTGCCATCGAAGGCGATACCAATCAGGTCCCCGTTGCCATTAAGCACAGGGCTACCCGAGTTGCCGCCGGTAATATCGTTGTGACTTAAAAAGTTTACCACCAGCTTGCCGTCTTTGTCCGCCCACTTGCCGAAGTCTTTCTTCTCAAGGAGTTCTTTCAGTTTCACAGGGACAATAAATTCCTCATTGGTAGGATCTTCTTTTTCAAGTATGCCTTCCATGTAAGTAACGTAGTCGTAATGAACGGCGTCGGCCGGGTAATAATCGAGTACTTTGCCGTAGGTTACCCGCATGGTGGAGTTGGCATCCGGATAATATACCTTATCGGGATTAGCTTTACGGAGTCCGTCCACGAAAAGACGCTGGGCTTTTCTCAACTTCTCATTTACCGGGCCTGCATTCATGTTTTGTGTCATAAATGCATTGTAGAATGAATTGGTGGTTTTGTAGGCCAGGTCTTTTTCAAAAACCTTAATGGAGGGTTTAGCAAGAAATGCGTTGTACTTTTCAGGGGTGGTAAGCACAGAGGTTTCAAATACCTTGCGGGCAAAGAGGTTGACATCGCCTTTGTACTTTTTGTCGATCAGGTTGTAAATATCAGGAAGTTCATCCGCGGGGATATCCTGCCGGTACATTTCGAGGATGGCCGCAAATATTTTTTCTTCGGTAGGCGCATTATAGTTTTTGAACTGCTCTTCGCCCATGGCATAAAACGGCGCCAGGGAGGCTTTCAGCTCTTCACCTTTCTGGCCACTTTTCAGGATGTTGATGATTCCCTGTGTTTGCAGAGGGAACTGCATCATTTGCGAGCCGAACAGCGACAACTGGAAATTCCAGAGGCGCTTGTTGTAGTTCATTTCGGCATACTGGGCGTAAGCGTCAGTGAGATCCTGCAGCACATTGCCGTATACTTCCCTGCGGCTTTCATCGGCATTTACCCAATTGCTGAAATGATCTTCAATGGCTTTTTTCTTTTCGTAAACATCCAGGCGTTTCAAACCGCGGCTTTCCCCGATTTTGTTTTTCCAGAAGTTTGCCAGACCTGCATAGTTTGAGGCATATTTAATCCTGACCTCATCGCTTTTGTCCATATCGGCTTTCATAATCTCCAGAATACGGCCTCCGACCTTGATGATGGCCGGGTTGATGTCATTCAGGGTAGCCTGAATACCGTGAGAAGTCCGGTAACGGTCCGTTGAGCCGGGGTAGCCCCAGATCATGGCGAAATCTTCGCGTTCAACACCGTCAACCGATATTTTCAAAAAGTGTTTTGGCTTGAGGGGAATGTTCTCCTTCGAGTATTCCGCCGGTTTGCCGTCAGGTCCCGAATAAATTCTGAGAATACTGAAATCACCGGTGTGGCGCGGCCACATCCAGTTATCGGTATCACCGCCGAATTTGCCTATGGCTGACGGTGGCGCTCCTACCAGACGGACATCCTTATATACCTCATAAACGAAACGATAATATTCGTTCCCGTTATAGAAACTTCTTACAGCAACTTCATACCGGCCATTTTCAGAAGCTTCATCTTTAAGAATTTCAATGACTTTGGAGATGGTCGCGCTGCGTTCGCTTTCGCTCATTTCAGGTTTTACCTTTTCGAGCACGAATTTGGTTACATCATCCATCTTCACCAGGAAAGAGGCGGTAAGGCCTTCATTGGGCAATTCCTCCTCCAGGCTGCGTGCCCAGAAACCATCGGTAAGGTAATCGTGTTCGATGGAACTGTGCTTCTGGATTGCATCATACGCACAGTGGTGATTGGTAAACAGCAGCCCTTTCGGGGATACCACTTCGGCAGTGCAAAAGCCTCCGCCAAGACTTACAATGGCGTCTTTCAGGCTGGCATTGTTGATGTCGTAAATTTCCTGAGGCGATAGCTTCAGCCCCATTTCCTGCATGTCGGTGTAGTTGAGCCTTTCAACAAACATCGGCAGCCACATGCCTTCGTCAGGCGGATTTCCCGCGCGCATCCCCAAACTCAGGGATACCAGCATCATCAGTGTAAAGAGAAGTTTTCTCATGGACAAGGTTTTATAATTATGATTCAGTGAATTCATTTCTTTGCGGCCTGTTCGTACTTCAACAGCATAACAGTTGCTTCTGCCCAAAATCATGCCAGTTATATATTTAGCAGAGAATCAAATACATGCCTGAATCTGTCCGGTTAACAGTTTTCAGGCATGTTCAGTTTTGAGAAACCTGTGTTCAGAAACGAACGGTTTTCTGATTAAAGGCCCAGGTTGCTTTTACCCTGCTCAAATACAATATCCACAGGGATTCCGGCAGTTTTCAGTTTGTCGAGGTCTTTCTGAAGCTGGCCGGGGATCACGGATTTGGTCAGGATCAGGTCTTTCACCTGATCATAGGCTCCATCACCCTGCAGGGTTAAAATCATACCCCCAAGGCTTTCTACGGCAAGTTTCATTTTATCAAAATTCACCATGTAAGTTCCGTCTTCCTGATGTGTGAATGCGCCGTTTTCGCTAAAATAGTTAAAAGTGAGCATATTGGCTTTTCCATGGGCGCTGGCTGCACCGAAGCGGACTGAACGGAAGATCCCGGCCATAAAGGTTACATAGTTGTCCATGACTTCCCCTTCCTTCAATTCGCCCATTTCAAAAAGTTTGGTTACCAGGTAAAGGCCAAGGATATCGGCTTTGGCTTCCTCAATGGCAGAATACTGCTCTTTCAGGGCTTCACGAACTGAACCTTTGCCGTTGATGGTATTTTTGATGCCCATGCCATGAGCCACTTCATGAAACATGGTATTGGCAAAGAATGCGTCAAATTCAATATATCCACGCTGTGATTCATGAATCAGGATCTGACTGATAGGCTCCAGTATCCCGGTAAATTTTGCTTTCATGGCGTTTTTCAACTGTAGTTTGCGCGATCCTTTTTTCAGCTGAACCTCTTCATCGTTGGGCAGGTTAATGGCGATGGTTTTGCTGCCTGCATTGCAGTCGCCGGCATAGTAAACCACATCATAGGCATTGAGGTCCGCATCTGAACCTGGCACCTCATTTTTGTACTTCTGGTCAACGGGAAGTCCTTTCTGAAGTTCAGGCAGCAATGAAGCAAAATGCGCCAGGCGCTCACTCCATTCCACGTCCTTAATCAGGATAAAGGCTTCCTGCGCCGCTTTGGTGCCGAAGAGGGCATCTTCATAGTTCTCGATCGGGCCGACGACAAAATCAATATTGGCGGTTTTCATATCCATCCAGGCAAAGTCGCTTTCCTGATATTTATCAGTCAGCAGGGCTTCGGCACGCAGTTCAAGGTATTTTTTCAGTCCGGCGTCTTCAGCCAGCGATGCTGCCTGCTTCAGGAGGTCAGCTGCTTTTTTTACTTTGGAGGCATAAGCCTGATGATACCATACCACGCGCAATGTACCATCATCATTCCGGCGGATCAGGGTGTAAAGACTTGATTTGTCAGGGTTTTGAAGCGTGTCAAACTCCTCTTTGGTCATATCTGCCGGATAGAAATTGGCCCCCAAAGGTTTTTCCCCGATTTCAGCAATAAATGATTTATTGCCATTCAGCCTGTCCCAGGGGCCGTAGTTGATTTCGGCAAATTTCCGGGCCGACTCGTCGCTGATACGGGAAAGGAAATTTTCTTTATTCCCGATGGCCTGCTGCCAGAAAATTTCATCCATAATGGCTGCTGCATCAAAAAGCAGGGGGAGCATTTGTTTTTCTTTCTCCGATAGATGGCTGATATCAGCGGTGAGCGTTACCGGGGCAAAGATGGAGAGGCGCCGGGCCACATCGGTTGCCTGGTCCGGGGTGAATGCTTCTGCGGCCGGGATGATGCCCGGATGTAAATTTTCCATTTCTTCTTCAGTTTTGGTGCTCTTTCCGCAGCCGGCAAGCATTGCCAGCATGCCGGTAACCGCTACAACGGTCATTAATTTGCGCAACATCATGGTTTTGAATTTGGTGGGTTAATTCCTTAGACGCTGCTAAATTAGCAGTATTTTACTGATTGACATCTATGTTACCGTTGATATTTTAGCAAACGCAGCTACCGTCAGGAAGGGTCATGTTCTGCAGGCGGGTATTTACCGGGATTCGAGGGGAGCGTAAAGCTGAACCTGCTCCCTTTGCCATATTCACTTTCAACCGAAATGGTGCCGCCGTTCCGCTCCACAAACTCCCTGACCAGGATCAGCCCCAGGCCGGTCCCCTTTTCGTTGGCCGTGCCTTTGGCCGAAATCACTTTTTCATCCAGACTGAACAGTATTCTCAGGGTATCGGCATGAATACCGGTGCCATAGTCAGTAACCGTGATTCTGACCATATCCCCCTCGCGTTTGCTGTCAACCCCGATCTGCGCGCCCTCATAAGAGTATTTGATCGCATTGGAGAGCAGGTTGCGCATAACCGTTTTGGTCATATTAACATCAGCCTTCACCTCAAATTGATGATTGCTTAACTGTTTGATGCTGATGTTTTTACTTTCCGCCTGGGCGGATGCAAGCTGAACGGTCTCGTTGATCAGCCCTTCAAGCCTGAAAATTTCAGGGTACACGCAGGTATGGCCCATTTGCGTTTTGGCCCATGCCAGCAGGTTGTCGAGCAACTGAAAAGTGTGTTCGGTTGAAATCAGGATCTGTTGCACCATCGTCTTGCGGTCCTCATCGCTGAAGTCATCGTATTCCTCGTTCAGCAACCTCGAAAATCCGAGAATGGACGTGAAGGGGCTGCGCAGGTCGTGGGCAATAATGGAGAAAAATTTGTCCTTGGTAAAGTTGGCTTCCTTCAGTTGCTTTTCAACCAGTTTCTGCTGTGCTTCGGCCTGTTTTCTCGCGCTGATATCGCGCGTTACCGCGATTATTTTTCCGGTTGCTTCACCATGGCTGTCATACTGTGGCTGTATCATGCTTTCGAACCAGATCAGCTTACCTTCATGATCTTTAATGCGAAAAGCTGCCAAAACTGGATTGGGGCATTTTTTAAGCCGTTTGCCAAGCGTGGAAATATCGGGCAGGTCCTTTTCGTAAATAAGCGTTCCGGCCTTTGAGCCGGTGATTTCTTCGGCCGTATAGCCAAGGATATTTTTCACTGAAGGCGAAACGTATTCCACCGTCCCGTCGTGCGGGTGGATAGAAATGATGTCATTGGAGTTCTCCGCGATCAGCCGGAACATCTCTTCGCTCCTGCGGAGTGCCTCGCGCGAGGATTCCACTTCGGTGACATCCCTGCCGACAAACTGGTATTCCGAAAGGATATCGCCTTCGGTATATATCGCCCTGATGGTCCACTGCATCATGGCAGGGCCCGAGCCTGGTTTTTCGAGATGGTGGTCGAAATTAACCACGGTACTTACCGGCTTTACCAGGTTAAGCAGCCTGCGGATTTTTGCATAATCCTTCGGAATGATGATTTCCCTGAGGGTAAGGGTGAGCAGGGTCGGGGCCGGTTTCCCGAAAAACCGGGCAAAGGCCTGGTTTACAAAAGTAAATGAGCCGTCGGGCCGGATCCTGCAGATGAGCTCGGTCTGGTCTTCGACAATGGCTTTGAAAAAGCGTTGACTGTCGAGCAGCCGGTCGTTGAAATACTTTTCTTCCGAGATATCCGCCATCACCCCGGTGATTCTTTCCCCGTTTTCATGAGATCCGGGCAGGTAATAGCCCGATTTCCTGATCCAGCGGGGTTTTCCGTAAGACATGATTCTGAAATCAAGTTCAAACCAGCCCATACTGGCGGAGATTCTCGACCACTGTGTTTTCACCCGGCCAATATCCTCAGGATGAACTTTCTCCATCCATTTTTCCAGGCTGACAGGGCCGGGTTCAATGTCGAAGATTTCATAACATTTACTGCTCCATTCAAGTTTGCCGGAGCGGGGCTCAAATTCCCAGGCGCCTGCTTTCATGGCTTTCAGTGCCACCTCAAGCCTGTTTTCAAAGCGGAGCATTTCCTGCTGAATACTTACTTTTTCAGCGATCTCGTTAAGTAAACGGGTGTTTTTCTGTTCAAGCTCTTTGGTTCTTCTGGCTACCAGGGTTTCAAGCTGGTTGTTGTGAATCTCCTGCTGAACCTGCAGGGCTTTAAGTCTGCTGATGTCAGTAATGATCCCCGCGATGGCGCTGATGCTGCCGTCCTTTGATTTCAGCGGCGATTTGGTGATCAGCGCAATTCTGAGTTTTTCAGTATCGCCCGGGAAAGAAGATTCATAAGTTACCTCACTGCCTGATGAAATAACCTGTCTGTCGGATGCAAAATGATCTTCAGCATTGATTTTTCCGATTAACTCACCGGTGGTTTTGCCCAACACACTGCCATATCCCTTACAACTTAAAATATCAAGAAACTGCCTGTTGCAGGCAATGAACCTGTGTCCAAGATCCTTTACGAAAACAGGGGCAGGAATCACCTCCATAAAATCCCACGACAAATTCAGCCTTGTGATATCCAGTATTTCCTTTGCCGCGGGGATGATGTTTTGCGGAAGTGCAGGGGGCAAATGGCTTCCTTCCTTTTTGCTGTAATCCGGGTTATTGTGTGAAGGTTCTGCCATATATAGTGCAACGGGTAAGTATGATGAGCATATCGGGATGATAAAATTATTAAATATTTTGGTTGCTTCTGTTTGGAATGTGTATAAATTTTATCATTTATTCTTTTGCTGCATTTCTTGAATGGGGATTTTTACATCCTGACTTCCTGATATAGTAATTATGAAAAATCAAGCCGGACAGTTTATTGCTTAAGGCAGGGTTTCATCCGGTTTCAATGAAATAACCGGTACAGAAGTTATCACTGAAATTTGACACTTTGTCAAATTTAACTTGTCATGGTTCAAAAGAATAAATAACTTTGTTCGGGATGGAATATTACCTTTCATTATGAGCCTGTTCAGAAGAGAAAAATTAATGCCGTTTCTGGCCGTATCTCTGTTGGTAATGATGGTGGCTGTGGCCGTAATTGCCTTATTAATCAGGGAGAAGCAAAAAGATGAAATATCAACCGCCCTGGCGATTCTCAAAGATAGCCGGCAACCGGTAACACAGGTTGAGAATACGCTTGCCGCCTTGTTTATGGCCGAAAATGAGTTCAAGGAATACACGCTTGGATATGATAAAGTTCATTTTGACAATTACCGCAATCAGGTTGCCCTGCTGATCAGTCACCTCGACACCCTCCAGTCAATGATTGCGCCCTTTAATCCTGAGGCAGGTAAGACTGAAGCCAGAAAGATCATAGATGAGCGCGACCGGGAAGCCGGATCCTACATAAGGCTGAAGCGACTCGCTGATTCGTTGATGATCATTACGGCAGCCATAGAGTCTGTTCCCTTTGAGAGTCCTGACGAACCCCTGACTGTCAAAAAATTTACCGCCCGGGCCGGAGGGTTGGACATTGATACCATCGATTTCAGTCAGACAACAGGATGGAGGAAAAAGGGACTGCTTGGGAAAATCAAGACATTTCTTGTTGGGGAGGAAGAGCAACAGACCATTAACACAAAGGTTGTGGTTAAGCAGGGAGAGAATCCTTCAACGCAGACAAATGAGGCAGAAGAACCAGATACCACTTTTTCACTTCACCGTTTTGCCGATGACATCATCAGCAGGTCAAATTCATATTATCAGACTCAATTGCGGAGACAATTACAGCGGCGGAATGAGTTAAGGCAAAGCGAACTGAAGCTGGTAAAGCTGAACAATGCCCTGATGGCTGAGATCCGGGAGATACTGTTTGCCCTGAAGGAAACGGCAGTGGTAAATGAGAATGTCTTCCGTGATCAGTCCGCCAGAACAATTACCCGTTCGGCGGGAATCCTTCATACCTCAATGATTGTATCGGTATTCGTGGCGTTTTTGCTCGCCCTGGCGCTGGCATGGATGCTTCGCGAAAACCACCGATACCAGGTGAAGCTTGTGGCCTCAAAGCAGAAAGCAATCGAAGAAGCCGAAGAGAAAAGGAGGTTTCTGGCCTATATGAGCCATGAATTCAGAACGCCGCTCTCTTCAGTGATAGGATTTACCGAGCAATTGGAACAATCTGGTTTGAACAGCGAACAAACGGAATACCTTGCGGGGATACTTTCTTCATCGGAGATATTACTCACAACGGTAAACGATATTCTTGACCTCTCCAAACTTGAGGCAGGGAAGATGACCTTCCTCAACAATCCTTTCAGGCCTGAAGAAACGATACGTCAGTCTGTTAGGTCATTCGAAAGTATGATCCGGGAAAAGAAACTCAGGATAAAAGTATCTTCAATAAAGCATGGAAAGGTGCTGATGGGGGATGAAATCCGGTTGCGGCAGGTGCTTAACAACCTGATAAGCAATGCAGTAAAGTATACCATTAAAGGAACAATCACCCTGGATGCTTCACTGCTTCCAGGCAACGAAAAAACGATACTTGAAATCAGCGTCAGGGATACCGGTATTGGCATGACATCCGGGCAACTTGCCACTGTTTTTGACGAATATGCCAGGTTCAATACGGAGAATTCTTCCCGGTGGGTGATCGGAACAGGGCTGGGTTTGCCGGTAACGAAAAAACTGGTTGAAGAAATGGGAGGACGGATAGAAGTAAAAAGTGAGATGGGGCAAGGCTCAGTCTTTATTGTCCGGATCCCATACGAACCCGGAGAGGCCGGATCATTACCGGCAAGGGTATTTGATTTTGGTACCGTTATACAAATGCCTGAAACACGAATACTGATAGCTGATGATGACTATTTCAATGTGCTGCTTTTAAAAACTATCTTTAAACGGACCGGTGCGAAAACGGATTTTACGGACAACGGTGAAGATGCTTTAGATAAAATTGTATCCGACAGATACGATATCGTACTGAGTGACATGTATATGCCCCGCATGGATGGACTTGAACTTGCAAGGAGGATAAGAACATTGCCTGATCCGGAAAAATCTGCAACTCCGCTGGTGATGATTACCGGTAATGTATCACCGGAAGCCACCGAGCAGATGAAGGATGCCGGGGTGAGTGATTATTTGTACAAGCCTTTCCAGCAAAAAGAACTCTTCGAGCTGATCGGCAAATACATCTCCTGAACGGATTAAGCTTCGTTTTCTTTTTATTGGTTCAGTGCCGTGACTACGGATTGCCGGTAAGATATTCCTATGGGCAGTTTTTCTTTTCCGGCCACCACTGAGTTGTTCGAGTATGCTTTTATATATTTCCGGTTTACTATGAAGGATTTATGAATCCTGAGAAATGATTTCTGCGGCAGTTGACTCAACAACTGATGGGTGGTGGAGGTGGCAAGGATCATGCGGTTTTCCAGAAAAACCTTGACATAGTTCCCGTAGCTCTGAAGATAGACAATGTTTTCTGTTTCAACAGTTTCAGTTGAGCCACCCAGGTTAAGTTCAAGGGATGTCGTTGGGTAACGTGTGTCCGTATTTGCAGTGACTTCGCGGAGCCTGGCTTTTTCAAATGCCCTCATTACTGCCCGGTCGAAATGCTGGCGGGTAACCGGTTTTACAAGGTAATCGACAACATTATATTCAAAACTATCGGCTGCATAGGCAGCATAAGCGGTGGTGAAAATCACCATGGGCTGAAATTCCAGGGTGTCAAGCATCTCAAGCCCATTCAGCCCGGGAAGGTTGATGTCGAGAAACAACAGATCGATGGAATGATTTTTCATGACTTCAAGCGCTTCCATCGCATCAAATGCACAGGCCTTTAATTCAAGATTACTGGTTTCACTGATGTAAGAAGTGAGCACCCACTGCGCAGGTTGCTCATCGTCTACCACCAGACAGCTAAGTTTTTCATTTATGTTTTCCATGCCTCAAGGGTTATGCTGAGTGATTTTTACCGAGCCGGACTTCGAGGACCAGCTCATATTCGTTTGTTTTTTTCTCAGTATGCAGGGTGTACTTTTCGGGAAAAAGAAGATTCAGGCGTTTTTTCAGCATTTCAACACCGGTACCTGCCAGATTTTTATAGGCCGGATTATCAGGCAGCGAATTGGTTATTTCTAATTTAACGACTTCGCGGCTGGAGGTCAACCGGATATTGATGACAGATTTACCGTTAAGTCCCAGACTTTTACGCAGCGCATGCTCTATCAGCGGGTGAAGCAGCAGTGGCGGTATCAGTACCATAGGATCACCTGAATCGGCCGTGAAGTTTATTTCGCATCTGCCACCCAACCGAAGCTTTTCAATATCCAGAAAGTTACGGATAAAAGCGATCTCTTCATCAACAGGAACAGTCTCGCGACCGGAAATCCCTACCTGATAACGGAGAAGTTCTGAAAGTTTAAATGTATAATCAAGCGCCATCTCCTTGTTAACCATGATGGTAGCAGCGATGTTATTCAGGCTGTTGAACAGAAAGTGCGGATTAAGCTGGTTTTTCATGAAATCAAGTTCAAGCTCCTTCATGCTTAGCTGATTGTCGAGTTTCGTGACGCTAAGCTGTCCTTCGCGGATCAGATAATTCAGAAAATAGCCTCCGCCGGAATAAAGCAATACGATCATCAGGCTGACCCATTTCGCATCCCAGGCCTTTGCAGGGCCGACAATCTCACTGCTGACCCTGAGCGTAAAAAACCAGGCGAGGGCCAGCAGCAGCATGGCAGCCGGAATAATAAGCCATAGCTTCCCGGATTTCCGGCCCGCCTTGAAGAAAAAATTCTGTAAGAGAATGGAAATTCCGGCCATCGCGGTAACCCACACCAGCAATACCCATACCTGACCGGATATTATTTCAGGATTGAACCAAAAGGCCAGCAACGGTACCATCAAAAACAGAAATACCGGCATAGCCAGGTATCCCGGATATGACCTGTAGTTTTTCATTACCCAAATTCTCAGGCTAATTTACAAAACTAAATGCCACAGTAGCAATATCGCGGAGTGATTTGATGAAGTGCATTCGTCTCCGTATGAATGCCCGGTGAATATCTTACCCTGCCGGAAAATGAAGAACCCTGCGGAATGACAGGTCCGCAGGGTTGTAAATGCTTTTCATGAAAAATCTCATCAGGACATTACGGGCATCTCCATAAGTTGAATTCCGGAAGGAACTTCAAACTTTTCGGCAGGAATGACGGCGTTTTCTTCAAACCTGACGGCTTCCATGGTTGTAAAGGAATTCTGCATTTTAAGCATGATGCCTTTGTAGTACCAGATTTTGGTAGGCAGGGGGTCTTCGTTGTCATCGGTCTGATTTATCTCTACTACTATACAATCTCTTTCCAGGAATTTTTCATTTCCGATAATTTTCCCTCCGTCGGCTTCAATCATCTGCCTGAAAGTTACATCATCCTCGGGCATAACATCATCGGTTGGATCATCTTCCAGATCGCCATCCTTGCTTTTAAAACCGGTTTTGTCCTTGAGGTTGATGATATAGCTGTATCCATCTTTCATGATCATCAGTGAGTTATCGGTCTGTTTTTCTCCCATGTAATCGCTTTCTGATTCCGAAAAGAAGGCGTAACGGTCGTTTTCGGTATCAACCCACTGAACGGTTTTGGTAACGCTTTTGATCTCAGGTGAGTTTAGGGTGCTCTTGTACTCAATCATATAGGTTTTCATACCAGTCATTTCGCCGGCAACTTCACTCATTTTGGAGTCGGGATTGATGTTTGAGCCACCTCCGCCGCAGGATGTAAAGAAAAGGGCAGCTGCTGCCATAAGTACAACTCCGGTTTTTCCGTTTGCTTTCATTGTGTTTGGTTTAAGGGTTAAACGTATAATTTCTCTAACTATTTGGGATCAAAGGTTATGGTAAGTGTGGCTCCTGCCTGGTTGCTGAGCTTCTTTTCGGCAAATTGCCCGGCTTGCAGTTTTTCAAGTATATCCGGATCTATACTTTTCCAGGGAAATGTATAGGCATCGGGAAACTCCGAATCGGTGCCCACGGCAATTTGTTCGCCATCGCCTTCATTTTCACCAATATAGAGATCAAACTGCAATACCAGATGTACAAAAGGATTCTCAGTAGTTTTTTCAACCGAACATTTATTCAGCGCTTCCTCCCCTTTTTCAATCCACAGTACTGCGCCCGGCCGGCCGGCTCTGAGACTAATAATTTCGGGAATTTCAAGTTCATCCATACACTCACTCAGGTAATATTCCATGCCATAGTCAGGAATATTAATGGCATAGGGAATAATTACTTCCGGAACATCATCATTTTCGAAATCTTCGGCATGATAAACCGGTATTTTCGATAAATCATCGGGAATAAGTACACTTACATTTTTCCACACCACTTTGGCATCGGCAAATCCGGGAGCTGAATAATGAGCTGTAATATTGTATGACCCGCAATTAAATTCAACCACTTCTTCCTGAACTAATTTCTCCTCTATATTTCCGGCAAAACGGCTTATCTGAACCAAAGTAAACCTTTCCTCGGTTTTATCATTTTCAAAATCAGCACAATTGTAGGTTTCGTAGTCAAAACTTATGGAATTGGGCCCTCCGTGAAAGTACTCATTACCTTCAAAACGTACAAAACGGGTATTGGTTTTTTTAAACTTTCCTTTTTCGCATCTGAGTTCAAATCCCGATATGGGATTGTTTTTTGCCTCCCCGATTACATTATTCCTGATGCCGGAAACCGTTACCTTTCCTGTATTTTTACCGTTTGCTGCGCTTGTTCCTGCATAGCGGATTCTTGCAGAGTGGTAATCGGCATTTGCAGTAATATCAGCTTCAATCTGATCAATGTTGGGTATGCCCGGATCATCAAGCAACTTTAAGGCGAGTTCGGCCTGTTCCTGAGCACTTAAGCGGTTGGCAGAGGTAAATTTCGCGTCAACTTTATACATGCTGACAATCTCATTGGTCTGCGGATCGCTGAGCTCAAAGTGGAAAACAAAGTAATAAGATGCCATTATCCCCGGATGGTCTTCATTTTCAACTCCATCAGGTAGTTCATCAGGTATACAGTTAAATGATGCCGAAAGAATAAAATTTTCCATAGTATTGGCGGCATCCTGATCAACTTCAAGATTCTGATTGTTGCCAATCCTGTAAGCCAGGTCCTGAATCCGGGATAGATAACCAGCCTCCACCAGGTCAATCATCTGATTGTGCCTGATCCACTTATCAGCCACCTCCGATTGCATTTTTTCAGACGGGGCTTTTTCGGTGGACAAATGTTCAATTATTCTGATCTTGCCACGGTTGGCCGATGCAATGCCGGGCAATATCATAGACACTGCCATCAGGGCGATGAACCATTTTCTCATTCTGTTAATTCAGCTGCGGTTAAAACTTCACAAACTCTACCCTGCGGTTTTGCGCTTTACCTTCGGGAGTATCATTGGCTGCCATAGGTTTGCTTTCACCATTTCCTTTTGAAGTAAGGCGATCTTTGGCAATTCCGAGTTCAGTAAGTTTATCCATTACTGCCTTGGCACGGGCCTCTGAAAGCTTCATGTTGGATGCATCGTCGCCGTCGCTGTCGGTATGGCCTTCGACGGAGAATTTTAATTCCGGATGATCCTGCATCATCTTAACTACATAATTAATGGTTCCCATACTTTCGGGTTTGATGGTAGCTTTGTTTACATCAAATTTAATTCCGGTGGTGACAAACTTACCATCGGTAAGGAACTTATCGTATAGAGGAACTGCTCCTTTAGCGATGCGGATGTTTTTGATGAAGTAGTATCCTGTTTTCTGACTGGTTGTTCCAAGGGTTACCCCTGTCGGATTTTCTTCAATATTAGGAATATTGAGCAGGCGTGCATCATCCATATAAACTTTTAAAGCTCTTTTATTGAAGGAAATCGCAATATGACGCCAACGGGCATTTTTGTCAATATTTGAACGACTGGCACCCGGATAAATACCTTGAATATCAGTTGTACCATATTGAGCTTGATTTGTAGATAAAACAAGCCTTTTTAAAACTGTTTTTTGCTTTTTCGCAGCATAAAAGCTCACATAGTAACGTTGGTTGTAAACTTCTTTCTCGAAATAACAATCAAACTCAATGGTAAACTCATCAGGCAGGTAATCACTTTTGCTGTCTTTAAGCAAAGGGGTGATTCCACCTGTATTCCCAATCTCCCTGAAAAAAATTACACTTAAGTTGTCAAAAAAAGCATTTTCAACAACCCCGCCTGCCAAATCCCATTTGCTCGGAAACTCACCGTTTTGCTCACCTTCCTGATTGTCTTCAAAAATAATCTCAGTGCCGGGTACAAAATCATACTTTGCCCATTCCAGCGCAGGTTTGGGCTTTTCGGGTTCCTGAGGAGCCGGAGTTTCGTCTTTTACAGGAGCGGTATTATCAGCCGCCTGCTTATTGTCTGACTTTGAACCGGATTTGTTTCCGTTGTCCTTGCTGTCAGATTGAGCTTCCTCTTTCTTCTTATCCTTTCCGTCGCCTTTTACAGTTTCATCAATCCCTTCTTCGGTTTTGTCGAGCACTTTATCAACGCCTCTGTCGAGCCGGCGTTCCACGCGGTTTTCAACGTTCCTTTCAGCTTTTTTCATGCTGCGGTTTACCACCCTGTTCAGATCAACCTGGGCAAACAGCCCGGTGGTTACCACAAAAAATAGTAGCAAGAATGCAATCAGTAATTTTTTCATATAAATGCAGAATTAATTATGTAAGTGTGGTTAAAAAACTCATAATCAATAAATAATCTTTCAAGCGCCTTTAACTGTTCCGGGATCTGGAAGTTGAAGCGAAATCAAGTTAAGGTTTTTGATTCAGGGAGATTGACTCATTTATAAAGATCCTGAGGTTAATAAATCAATACAGATTAAGTAATCTGCTTTTATCCTGATTTCTTCAAAAAGTTAAATAAATCAATTGTCTGATATAATATCAAGATGTTGTATTAAGGAGGTTATACCGGATATCCGGAATGACAAACCATCCGCATGGGAAAGATCTTATTGGCAGGATAATACTTATATAAAAATTATCGCGCTGTTTCAGGATCTCTTCGTTTATGCAAAGATGCGGACCTTTATTGAAATCTCAAAATTCCGCGCATTATTTAAGCGGTGGAGCAGATTTTTGTCATTACTTGCCGGTTGTTGCTTCCGCCGCATCCGGCTGAGGTTAGTATAAGTGTTTATAAGGTCAATTATTTGCCGGAGGAGAAATCATAGAGATAGTGACCGATAATTTTGTAAGTGAACAGGCAATCCGCCAGCACCTGTCCTCCGCCGATGTTGTGAACGATCAGGTATCTTTTACCGTCGGCCGATTTTTTATCAACCACGATTCCGATATGGGTAAGGCCCTGCCCCAGATCCCAGCAAACAATGTCCCCGGGACTGTAATCTTCTGCATTGTTCGTGATTGGTCTTATTTCTCCGTGCCGGATGAAAAATGTCATCAGATTGGGTACCCTGCGGTGGTCAATATTTCTGTCGGGTTTTGACAACCCCCAGTTTTTGGGATACAGATTGAAGAAGGCCTTCATATCTTCATGCACTTCCTTTTGAAGGTCGATGCCAAGCCTGCGGTAAGCCCTGATGACCACATCCGTACATACGCCCCTCCCTTCCGGCACATCACCGCCGGGGTAATCCAGCACATAATATGACGGGTCATAAACCACTTCCTGCTTTGTAAGACTGATTGCGGCAGATGAGAGTCTTCCGGCAAAAGTCATCTGGGCCTCTGCCGGTAAAGCACAGATCACCAATACCGGAATTACAAAACAGATCAGTCTCATTATTCGCGAAATGCCAGGGTGATACGATGAAAAAGGTATAACGTTGCAAAAGGAATTATCTTGTGTCCGGATTACCCTGCGTTTGTTTTCAATACCGGCTGAAAGGCAAGGAGAACACTGCCCTAAAGAATTTTTGTGAGTAACAATGTCTTTTTATTAAAATCCGCGGCTGCATTGATGACTTTACGGTAATCTTCGTACTGTTCCACGGGATAGAAAGGATCATTGTAAAATTCATCAATCGTGATGCGGATAACGTTGCCGTTTCTGACAGCGGCTGACCTGAATGCACAGTGAATGCCTTCCGGTCCGTTCATCACAATGTTCATATTCAGGTCATCTGCATTCTTTGCATCATATCCTTCGGGAATAACGAAATCCAGCACCCTGTAGTAGCTTCTCAGGTATTCGAGGTTAACCGGCAGTTTCCGCTGATCATCCTTGTAAAGTTCAGACTGGGTTCCGATGGTTTCACCGATTTTTATCAGCAAATTACTCCCTGCCGACTCAACATGGGCGTTTCCTGTCATCTCAAGGCTCCATACCAGCGGCTTCAGCCCGGCGTTTTCGGGTTCGGTATTGATAACCTCCCAGGAACTGATCGCAGAGTTTTCAACCCCGAGATTAAAGATTGTATGGATAATTTCTTCCTTACGGTCTTGATCTATCAGATGCCAGAATGACTGAAGCGGACTGGCATTCAGGCCTGTGAAGATTCTTTTCAGCTTGATATTTAATTGATTCGATGAAAGATCCACCTCTATGGTTTGTATCAGTGTATCTGCATTCTTTGTGCTTTTTTCCACAGGAATCTGCCCGATGCTGTAGGAGAGTGTCCTGAGTTCTTCATCCGGACCTGTAATTTTTGTGAACAGGGCAAAGGCCCCCTGAATTTCAGCAGGGATAAGGCCTGTGCGGTATCCTTCATTATCAGGCATCAGATACTTATCAATGGCAGGGAAGTAGAATAGTTGTTTCTGAAGGAAGTTGTACCCGTTAAATTCCGGATCGAAAGGGTGATCTGTATTGTCGCTGGTAAGCACCAGTTCATAATTGATACCGGCAGCATCAAACAGGGCGGCAAACAAGCGGATGGCTCCATGTTCTCCGGTATAACGGTTGAGGATAATCTGATCAATACTGGCATCGAAACGGCTGTCGTCCGATATGCTGATTTCCGATTTTATCCTGTTTTCAATATACCTGATCTTCATCTCTTCGGATCCCTGAGGGATGTTCATTTTCTTAACCAGCGCCCTGGCTGCCGATAATTCCTTTTTCTCAAACTGAAACGTGTTTGAATATACATTCCGGCAGGCCTTGGCCCATGAATTTACCCTTAACGCGCTGATATACCGGTTAAAGGAGAGGGTGAATTCATACCGCATCAGGTTCGCCCTGTAAAATGAATAAGGTTCACTTTCAAGCGCCGGGATATTGCCGGCAACCGATTTCATGATGCTGCTCTGGTTGTCACCTTCATATTGCCGGAACGGGGGAAATCCGTTGTAACTCTTTATCAGATACCCTAGTTTATCAGGAAATGAATAGATGACTTCGACGTGTGATTTCGGGATATCTTCCTGGATATACACCGTACCGAAGGGATCGAATTTCTTCCTGAGGATGTAATAATACTCAAGGTGCCCCCCGGCTTCAGCACCCTCAATGGCAAAGACATTGAAATTCCCCTTGTTTTCGAGGTTCTCGATCTTACGGATACTTTCCCGGGGCAGTTCGGTTACGGTTCCGGAAGGAGATATAAATCTTGCTTTGATCGCAATGGTTTCCAGCACATCATCAATGGGAATGTAGATTTTATTGTAGTTGTCAATGGCCGGGGTGGTTTCGAGCCTGAATTTCCTGTGCAGGACATTGATCTCTTCAAAATAATCATCCTGGTTCAGGTAGATTTCCGTGATTCTTTTTTCCAGTTCAACAATGGCGCCATTTACAGGTGTCATTGTATCAGCTATGCCGGATGCAGGAACTATATCCCAGGTATATTTGTCATATACTGTCTGGCTGTAAAGGCCTTGAAATATAAATACCAATAACAGGGTGAGCAGATTTTTCATAGTTCAGATTTTATTCAGTACAATGGAATTCAGGTAGGCTTTTTTAAGATTGTCAATCATTTCGTTGAATTCAGCAAGGGTTCCGCCTTCGATCAGAAGCAGGTTAACCGTTATTTCAGAAAGCATGATGATCCGGGATCTATCCTTGTAATACTGTATATTGAACCCGAAATCAGGATGGTGAAATGAACTGTTTTCAGGCAGGGAGACAACCTTCATGTCTTCGGGAATTTCAAGAATGGCAGTGCTTTTTCTGCTGAAACAGCTTTCGTTCATGAACGGGGTCAGACGCTTATTTTTGACTCTGTAATTCTGCAGTATCCTTTCGGTATGCATATTCAGGTAGATGTTGTCGCCATGTGTTACGGCATAGTCGGGCAAATCGAGGTGATAAGCCAGCATGAAAGGCTGTGAGGTTGAGTTGGATTCATTAATACTTATATCGGAGGCAATGAATTTATTGCTTACAAATGGTTTGATCCGCATCATAAGTTCATAATACCGGCTTTTCTCTGCGCGTTTAAACAGTCCGGTAAATTGCGCCTTGTTTTCACCGGTTACCCTCATGGTGCCCGAACCCGTCAGGCGGCCCTGCCTGAAAGAGAGGAAGAGGGAGTCCTGAATGATATTCAGGTCAGCACTTTCAACAGGCACCTCCAGCAATTGAAACTCATGATCAACTGTTTCAGCCAGACATTCCTTGCCCTGTATAAAAGCAGGAATCTGGCCGATGGTGTGGTATTGCGTTGTTCCATCCAGAAATACCGGTTTATCCGGCTCTTTCCACCAGATGCAGATCATGTGGTTATCGTTGGCAATTGAGGGAAAATCGGAGTAACGGTAGGGTAAATCCCTGGTGCCTATCCATGCCAGCCCGGCATTTAATCCCGCTGATCCGAGCATGGCTTTCAGCAGATTTGACTTGTCCTTGCAGTCTCCGTACCTGTTTTTCAGTACCGTTCCGGCCTCCCGGGGGACAAAACCATTGTCTCCGTCTTCGATGGCGATATACCTGATGTTATGCTGTACCCACCGGAAAACGGCTTCAGCTTTTTCTTCGTCACGCTGAAGGTGGGCAGTAAGTGAATCGCTCAGTATTCTGATGGCTGGGTCGGTTTCCGTTCTGAGCCGGCCTACATTGGTTTTATGCCATTTAAACAGGTCCGCGATGGTCCCCATTACAGGATCAACCCGGTCTTTTGAATGAATTTCACTGATATGGATCAGCACATGAGGAATGTAGTACCGGATGCCCGGAGAGAATTCATCACCGGCCAGGGCAGGCGTTTGGGTGGCTTCCCAGCGATAAATCACTTGTTTGCCTTTTTTTTCGGAAGTGAATTGTACCATACTGGTATCAATGCCATACATCCGGTAACTTATTTTTACAGATGGGGGAAGGGTCAGGGTCAGGCGTGATTTGTGCGTCGGTATTGCATCGCCGAAGTTAAAGATTACCGGAAAATAAGGATCATCCATTACCGTTTCCGATTCGCTGATCAGGCGTGTTCCCCTGGCAACAGCCGGATAATTGAAAGAATACGTGTAGGTGTCGTCGTAAAATAACCCGTCATCGATTTCGGTGCCCTTTACCAGATCTTTTGCAGGATAATCCCGGAAGCCCTTTCCCTGAGGCACCCGGGTATAAGCCCTGAAAGATTCCATAACGGCCCTGGGATTGAAGTATTCTTTCGAGGCGGAATACAGCGAAGCGTTTTCGGTCAGTATGTATTTTGAATTGTAATCTTTTTCACGGATCCTGATGGCTCCGGATGATGATAATTCAACGGAGACGGATTTTTCATTTAGTTCGGTAATTATGGAATGGCCGGGATAGGCTGCCCGGAATGCGGAAAACTCATCCGGTACCTGAGCCATGCAAAAACCCGGTATCAGCAACAGTAAAAGGAATACTCCTGAAAGCTTACAACTCCCTGATTTCATAAAGGTCTCCTGAATCGTAGATCAATTGCCCGGTCATGCGGCCTGTGGTATCATAATACCGCCATTCTCCTTCTTCACGGTTGTATGAGTACCGGCCCTCCGTTGATTTCTGACCGCCCGGATGATAGGAAGTGAAGTTGCCATGCCGCATGTCCTTGCTGAATGTAAGTTTTTCCTTCAGTTTTCCGTTTGGATAGTAAGTTATTGACAAACCTTCGTTATCCCCCTTGTTGTAATGGATTTCCTTGAAAGGCCTGCCTCCCGGATAGAAGGAAGTGAATTTGCCATGAAATAATCCGTTCTCAAGGGTGAATGCAGCCGATATGCTGCCATCCGGGTAATATGTTTTTACATCCTGTAATTCCGGGGCGGCAACTATGGACGGAACATATCTGCCGGATTTGTCGAGGTAGGAAATCTCCCTGATCACATCCTGAATGAAAAGTACCCGGTACATCAGTACACTGTCGGGGGAATAATACCAGGCATAACCGTTTTTCAGGTCATTCCCGTAATTTATTTTCCGGTACACCCGTCCATTTTCATGAAATTCCACGAAAACGCCCTGATTCACATCCATCTCATATGGATCGACCGAGTTCAGACGGCCGGATTCATAACGTTTTATCAGGCCATGGGTTTTGTTCATTACATAAGGAATCTCCATTTCTGGATTGCCCCGGTAATCCCAATACTTCATGATACCGTTATGATGCCCGTGAAGCATGTTGTTTACCCGCTGCAGCCTGCCGTTGGGGTAGTACCACTCCTGACTTCCGTGGAAAACATAATCGGAAAGGGAACCTTTACGCCTGATCTGTCCTGAGGGGTAGTGATCGGTAAATTGGATTGAGTCGAGGCTGTAATCAATATCTGCCGAGGGTTTTCCTTCTGCATCATACAGGATCAACCGGTAAGAATCTCCTTCATTGTTAAAGAACTCATCGAAGTATCTTCTGCCGCTGAGTGCGAAGTTCATACTGAGCCCTTTCCGTAAACCCTTATGGTAAAAGGTCCTCGATTCAATGGTATCATTGGCATAGTATTCAAACCACTCGCCATCATATTCGTTTTGGGTGAAGTTTCCTTTTCTCTCCAATTTTCCGGAAGGGTAAAACGATCTGAATTCCCCCTCAATCAATCCATCAATGCATGTGAAATCATCTTTGATGCCTCCGCTGATGTGATAGGATATCTGTCTGCCCGATTGCAGACCGCCCGAAAAATTCAAAAGATTCTGAACGTTTCCGTTAGGATAGAAGAACTTCCACTGCCCTTCGTAAAGTCCGTTTCTGATCATGCCTTCCGACTCCGGCGTGCCGTCGTAATAAAATGTTCTGTAAACAATCGACTTGTTCTGATCCAGTCTTTCTGATGCCAGCAGCCGGCCTTTATGGTCGTAGGCCTTAAAACTGATCAGGGTGTCATAATCTAACTCCTCAATACTGCTGATACTTCCTTCCGGATAATAATTTGTCCTGATTCCGTTGAGAAATCCTCCGCTATAAATGGAGTCTTTCCGGATGATTTTGCCTTCTCTGTTGTAAATCAACTTTATTCCTGAAAGCAGTCCTTCCTCGTCATATCCGTATGTTTCCTGTTTCGCGCCGTTGGGAAAATACTTTATCCAGGCTCCTGCAGGAAGTCCGTTTTTAAGTGTGCCTTCCGATTCTTTTGAGCCATCCGGATACCAGGTAATGGTAATGCCTTCCGGAATGCTGTCCCGGTAAGTGCCCGTTGTTTTGGTGATACCGTTAAGCCAGGTCTCTGTATACGGGCCTTCCGCCTTATTGTTTTTAAAAGTGGTCGATCTGCTGTAACCCTGCCTGTAGAAATATTCCTTTGCAGTGCCTTCCTTCAGGCCGGCCTTGGCATGAAACTCTGTCAGCGGAAATCCCGAAAGGGTAAATTCACGGTCAACGCCATGCATCTCTCCCTCTTTTCTGGGATAAATTCCCAAAGGTCTCCCGTTGGGGTGGAAAGCCCTGGACTCCCCTTCGAGCACCCCGCCGAGGAACTTCAGATGCTGTGCCGGATTGCCGTCTTCATTGTAGATATACCAGTCTCCCTCAGAAGCGTCATTTTTGTAAAATCCCCTCTCCGAAACTGACCCGTTGCCCCTGGTGATAATCCAGTTTCCGTCCTTTATGGAATTGTTCCCTTCCTGCATGCGGCCAATGCCCAGCAGAACATCATTTTCATCAAAATGAAGCATTTTGTACTGAGCTGTCTCGTTAACCGGATTGTAACCGTATGCCCGGTATTTCTGTATGGTCGTTTTCGACCATTCAATAAATGACCTGAGGTTTTCAATATTGTTTTGAATCCAGTTTTTGATTTTTTCATTTTCAAGCTGATTGTATGAATAGTACAAGGAAGTGTTGAATAGTTTTTCCTTTATCATACTGTCAAAGAACCTGACATATAGTTGGTTGTATAAGGAGGTGTCGCTGGCATCATAATTCATATTGGTAAACAGCAGGTAGGATTGTCTGGAAGTCAGGAAATCGAGGTCACCCTGAAACCTGAATTTCTCGTTAAAAGCAAGCTCTGACCTCATCAGCAGATCCAGCGCTTCCCATTTCTCAGCATTGTCTTCATTATGACGGAGATACAGATGCTGTTTAGTGAGTGAATCGCGGGCTCCGGTTATGCAACTTTCAAATTCAGTGAGAAGCTTTATTTCCGGATTCATCAGGATGGCCATGTTATACGCCAGATAAGACTTCGAGAGCCGGCCCATCACAAAGTTTGCCTGCGCCAGGGCGAGGTGGCTTGTCGCGTGAAAGGGCTTGATCCTGATTCCCTGCAACAGCACTTCTTCCGCCTCCTCCGGTTGGTTGTTCCTAAGGTAAGTAACGCCAAGGTTGAACCTGAGATTGGAATTGTAAGGCCATTTTTTCAGCGAAGAACGAAATGAATCAATAGCTTCTCGGGTTTTCCCCAGATCATCAAGAATACTGCCGAGGGTTATCGCGATGGCGGCATCGGACGGGTTCAGCGCATGGGCTTCCCTGCAAAGGCGGTATGCTTCATCATTTTCGTCAAGTTGCCAACGGCAAAGCGATTTTTCATAAACCGCCCAGGCATAATTGGGATCACAGGGACTTACTGAATCAAAAACTTCTATTGCTTTGTGAAACTCATTGTTATCATATAATTCTATCCCGCGTTCAACCAAGGACGTAGACTGATCGAGGGCTGATTGTCCGGTTTGGGAAACTGCAGAAAAGGAGACAACAAGAGCTAAAAGAGAAATAAGGATAGACTTTTTCATATATAGACTGACATTGTTTGACATTCGTATGAGAAACATTATAGGAGCTGAAACCACTTAAATCCAGGAATTTATCCTTCAAAAAATGAAAATTATTCTGCTCTTATATCTATGCCTTTTCCGCAATTTATCCTTAATATTCTCTACCGCTGCTATATTCCGGGAAAGGCTTTTGTGCTAAATACTGATTCCGGTTTGCAATATTAAAAGGATTTGGAAATGAAATTCAGAATTTTCAATATTAATTGGCAGTTTAGAAAGATTATAAAAAAGGGGGAACGGTGATGGTTAGAAAATACCGTGATTTTGGCGGACTTCACTGCTGAAATTTTTAATGAAATGAACATCTTTAGCAGAAAATTAAGCCCACATTCGGTAAACATTTATAATTTTCACCGCCATTAAAACGAATTGACATGAAGCAGCTGATTTTACCTATTCTTCTGATCTTAAGCGTAGTATCCTGCAAAGGCCCCGGTTCGGGCAGCCATCTCATTCAGGACAAGGCCTACCGCGAGGCGGTGCATTCCCACTTCCTGGCCCGGAAGTCCCTGGCTGCAGGGCGCGATTCGGTACTTTTCAGCGTTTTTGAACAGGATCTGAGTGTGGAAGAGAAAGAAGGGCTGGAATTTCTGTATGCCTTTATGCCGCTGAGCGATCTGGCCATGCACGACGGCGTCTATTACCTGAAGCAGGTAAAGACCGCCCTGGAAGCCCGCTCGTTTTTCAGTTGGGGAGCTTCCGTTCCTGAGGATGTTTTTCTGCATTTTGTCTTGCCCTACCGGGTCAATAACGAGTATACCGATACCGCGCGTCAGGTGTTTTTCAGGGAACTGAAGGACCGGATTGCCGGAATGGCGATGGCAGAAGCGGCCCTGGAAGTAAACCACTGGTGTCACGAAAAGGTGATCTACAAATCGGCCGATGAACGGACATCGGGTCCGTTGACCACCGTGCGCACCGCGTTCGGGCGTTGCGGTGAGGAATCCACCTTTACCGTGTCGGCCATGCGTTCTGTGGGCATCCCTGCCCGTCAGGTTTATACCCCGCGCTGGGCTCATACCGACGACAATCATGCCTGGGTGGAAGTGTGGATTGACGGCAACTGGCATTTCCTGGGCGCCTGCGAACCGGAGCCGGCCCTCGATTTGGCCTGGTTTGCCGAACCCGTGAAGCGCGCCATGATGACCCACACCTTTGTTTTTGGCAAATACAACGGCAGCGAAGAGGTGGTGGAGAGCCGGGAATGCTATGCCAGGCTTAACCTCTTAAAGAACTATACCCGCGTAAAAAGTCTCCCGGTAAAAGTGACCGGTCCTGAGGGAACGCCTGTCCCGGGCGCCAGGGTAGAGTTCGGGTTGTATAATTATGCAGAGTTTTACCCCATTGTGACTCAATATACAGCGGAGAACGGCACCTGTGCCGTTACCACCGGATTCGGCGACCTGATGTTGCATATTTCGCATCAGGGAATTTCCGCTTCCGCCCTGGTACACGCCGATGAACAGGATACCGTGCATGTGAGGCTGGGGGATGCTTCCACATTCTTCCCGGAAGGGGTTTATACGCTCCATCCCCCGGCGAAACAGGCCATCCAGCCGTCAGATTCTTTGCATGCAGCGCAGAATAACATCCGTTTGCTTCAGGAAGATTCGATCCGGGCCATATACATCGCGACCTTTATTGATTCCCTGACCGGGGCGCAACTGGCTGCCGAACATAATCTGAGTCCAGCTAAACTATGGAAATTTCTTTCACTCAGCCGGGGCAACTGGCCTGAAATCAGCAGTTTTGTCAAGAGCCTGAAGCCTGGTGACCGGGAAACCGGCATGGCGTTGCTGGCCAATATTTCGGAAAAGGACCTTCATGATATTCAGGCTTCCACGCTGACTGACCATCTTGAAGCACTCAAGACCTATCAGCCTGTTCAAGCGATTCCGGACGATGATTATCGCCGTTACATTCTCTCTCCGCGTATCGGGAAGGAGTTTGTAACCGGCTGGCGCAGTTACATACAACAGGTCTTTCCGGCTGTTATGGCCGCGGAGTTCCGTGCAGACCCCGTGAAAATCAGGGAGTGGATTGCAGCCAACATTTTACCGGATACGATCAACAACTATTATGGTGTGCCGCTGAGCCCTGAGGGAATGCTGCAACTTGGCCGGGCGGATGAATACTCGCGCAACCTGCTGTTTGTGGCCATCAGCCGCAGTTTCGGCATTCCTGCCCGCCTTGAGCCTGCCACCCGGAGGCCGCAATACTATAAGGCCGGTGAATGGCACGATGTGTTCTTTGCCGCACAGTCCGTTAAGGGCTCTGTCCCCCGCGGCAGTGTCACCTTCCGCAATCTTTCGGCCGATAAAGACTTTGTGCCCCGTTATTATGTGCATTACACCATTGCCCGTTACGACAGGGGCCGCTTTGTAACCCTGGATTATGAGTATGACGCTTCATTGCTGAAGTTTCCGGCCACCGTGACGGTGGATACCGGCTATTACCGGCTGATAACCGGCAACCGGCAAAGCGGGGGAGAAGTGGTTGCTGGTATTTCATACTTCAGGGTCACGGAAGGTGAGACGCAGGTGGTTGACATCAGCCTGGCAGCCGCCACCGAAAAATCGGGGATTCTGGGCAAAGCCAACCTGAGCGCAACCTTCAGAACACTGGAGGACGGCGAAGTCATAAAACTGGGTTCCCTGACAGGTACAAAGGGCATGGTGGTAGCCCTGATCGATCCCTCAAAGGAGCCGACCAAACACCTGATGGAGGATATCAGGGCTGTGAAAACCGCCCTCGATCAGTGGGGAGGCAGGGTATTGTTTCTGGTAGCCTCTGATAAAATGACACGCGCATTTTCCCCTTCTGTTTATCGCGATCTGCCGGGCGCTGCGCTGTTCGGGCATGATACCGGAGGGGAGGTGGCTGCCGCGGTCAGCACGGTTTGTTCCATTGATGGAATTCCCCAGTGGCCCGTGGTTGCCGTGATCAACGCCAGGGGAGAGATCAGCTGGCACTCCGAAGGATACCGCATCGGCCTGGGCGATCAGTTGCTTAAGCAACTCAAAGAAGCGGATAAATAGGCGATTGGATTGATTTACTGTAATTCATTTATCAGGCCGGAAATGTAAGGGACAGTCTGTTCATCCGGTGGCGTTCAGACATCGTATGCTGGCTGGAAATGGAGAATAAACCGGTTATGTGAGGCGCCGCGTCCCGCGATATTTTTACATTGAAGTTCTGCACGAAATTGCATGTGTAGCGGATACGCTAATTTTTCTCGCAAATAATCTGTTCAAACAGCCGGTTTTGAAGAATGGATACCTGAAAAACGTCTGAAAAACTGTGATAATTCCGAAATCCTTTTCATCTTTGACCTTCCTATGTCAGACTTCTTAATACTCAGCGAAGCAGGCGTGTATGCGATTCCGGTCAGGGAGGAGGATCAGGCCATTGCCGGAGGAGGGATGCTGTTGTTCTCTCCTTTGTCGGGATATGTTGCTGCTGCTGAGCGCGGGGAAGTGATGATGCTGCAGAAAGTGATTAGCGGCGGGCTTCCTGCCGCGACCGTACCCGGAGCGGAACAGTTGCTCGAAGGCCTGTTCGCGTTCGGTAGGGGACAGGTGCTGCATCATTACAGAGAGCCCGGGCAGGGCGACACCCTCTCCATCCTTCCCAACCAGAAATGCAACTTTTCCTGTTCATATTGTTATTCGGCAAAGGGGCGCTCTGACAGCGAGTTAAGCCCGGAGGCGCTCAGGGCGATGCTGAAGTACTTTATTGATCCTGCCCGCATTGAACCCTGTGAGCTGAACATCCTGATTGCCGGCGGCGGCGAGCCCATGCTCTCCTGGCCCCTGATAAGCGCGGGGTTGGACTACGCCGCGGATCTGGCGGCTGAAAGTGGCTTTAAACTCTACATCAGGATCATTACCAACGGCAGCATCCTGAATGAAGAAATCATCCGCACGCTGCTCCGCCACCGGATAAGGGTGTGCGTTTCTTTCGAGATTCTCGAAGAGCTTCAGCAAAAGCAGAGGGGCGCGTTTCGGAAGGTTCATAAGCATATCCGGACGCTGATCAGCCGGGGGATTATCCCTGAAATTTTTACCACCATCACCCCTGCAGGGGTGGAACGCATGGAGGAAATGCTGGAAGCGGTGCATCATTCATACCCGGAAGTTAAAAAAGTGAATTTCGATCCGGTGATGGATAAGCGTCTTTTTACGGGCACTGAAGATCTGTCGGCTTTTTACCGGAGCTTTGTCAGGAATTATTTCAGGGCCTGGGAGGCTTTCCGCGACAAGGGATTGGAAACGGGGAATACCATACTGGAAAAGTTCAGCCGTTTGCGCGACCGTTTTTGCCCGGGGTACCTCTGCCTCACGGCTGAAGGAACCCTGAGTTTGTGTCATAAGGTTTCGTCCCCATCCGATCCTGCCTATGACAGGTACTGCTACGGGAGTGTGACTTTATCGGGCAAACCGGATATGGATCAGGTGAAATTTGACCGGCTCCTTCAATACAATGCCGCGCATTTCAGCGAATGCAACGACTGTTTTGCACGATGGCACTGCGGTGGCGGCTGCCTTGCCTGCCGCGATCATTTCAGCGTGGAGCAGCTTCTCGAAGTCTGTAATTTTCACCGCGACATGCTCTACAATCTGCTGATCCGGAAACCAAAAAATCATTGTATGTAAAGGCCCGGATGATGAAAACTGCCGCACAGGACATAAAGGATTTTTTTATCCCGCTTGGGCAGGGGGATGTTTATTTTGTTCATACGCAACAGGATGTCTGGCTGGTATTATCACCCCTGGCCAATGCCATGTTGCTGGCAAAGGGCGATGCCGTGCAGCAACTTGATTCTCTGCTCCGGAATGACAATAACCGATACGTCAGTCCTCAACTTGCCACAGCCGCCAAAGCCCTTAGCCGCATTACCCCTGCCGGAGACAGAATCGCCCGGATATCCGCTCCGAAGGATCTGCAAAAGCTTTCCATACTGCCAACTCAGGCGTGTAACCTTTCTTGTTCATACTGTTATGCTGCCGGCGGACGTTCAGCGGAGCGGCTTGGCTGGGAGAAGCTCAGCGGGGCGCTTGATTATTTCATCGATGCCGGCCGGCTGAAAAGCCGCTACCTTACCATCTCGTTTATCGGGGGCGGAGAGCCGATGCTGGAGTGGGAACTGGTGAAAAAGGGAATTGAATATGCCGGGAAAAGGGCCGGTGAGCAGGGATTCAGGGTGGACATCACCCTGATTACCAACGGAACCGTGATGAATGATGAAATGGCCGGTTTCCTGAAAATGCACAGGGTATTGCCGAATATCTCGTTTGACATCCTGGAGGATGTCCAGCAAAAACAGCGCGGACACTATGAAAAAGTGATGGCCACGCTCGACTGCCTGATCCGCAGCGGGCATGAGCCTTCGGTGAACGCAACCATCACCCCTGAAAACGTGGAAAGGATGGATCAGATGGCCGATAGGATGTTCAGGCGTTTTCCGGCTGTAAAATCGATGATCTTTGAGCCGGTGGTGGACCCCGAAATATTCGCTACAGCGCAGGATTTGCGCGGTTTTTATGCAAAATTCACCAGGGAAATTTTCCGTGTAAGGCAAATGGCTCGCGAAAAGGGCTGTATCATAGAGTGCCGTATTCTTAACAATATCGGCGAAATCCTCGACCGCGGCTGTCCGCCCAAGTTAACCCTTACCCCCCGGGGCGACCTCACCATCTGCTATTGCGTGTCGTCCCCCCTCGAAAAATCTTTTCAAAAACGGGTATATGGCTGGGCAGACGATCAGGGCAACCTGAGTTTTGATATGGAGAAGTTCTCGGAAATCTGCAGCGAAAATGTTTATAGTTTTAACAAATGTGAACATTGTTTTGCCAAATGGTACTGCGCCGGTGGTTGCATGTGCCCCAACGATCTGTATGATGAAGCCCGCCTGGAAGTCCTCTGCGACTTTACCCGCGAACTGGTGGCTCAGGAACTGACCGGCAGAGTGCAACGCAGGCATTTCCGCGATAAAGGTGAGGATATACTTCAAATCTTTTCATCAGAGGAAGATGAAATTTCTCCTGTTTATCCTGTTGGCTGATCCGGGAGCAACTTCCGGATACACGGTTGAAAGCCTTACTTAGAATCAGAATAAATAAGTTGAAATGCGATATTTAACTGGACAAAAGGTAAATTTTATCAGATATTTGCATCAGCGGCACCCTGGTGCGCACGAGTAGAAACATGCCGAACGACTACTGTAAAAAGAAGTAGGCATCATCAAAAGTTATCCTGCCATGATTACTGTTGTATTTAAGGTAAAAACCGTGAAGAAAGGTGTTTACGCATGCTGTGATCATTGCGGTGGTTGCAAGTGCAACAACTAGTTCGCCTGACAACCCCATTGAAGTGATGCTGCCCCGGCAGCATCACTTTTTTAATGCCATACTGCCGGTTTACTTTTCTGCCGGGATTAACTTTCAAAGGTTCATGCCCGTCTCCTCCTGTTCCGGTACCAATTTAGACCTATTCTTAATCAGGAAATATTGAAATTTGCATTACCCCATTTTGCAGGAAGTTGAAATCCTGCCGCAAATAGTACCGTGAAACTACAAACCAGGCTAATCTTCATCCCATGACTGAAACGCCTTTACTTAACAGATCCCATATTTTCAGCATTCCTGCAGGCGCCTATTTCGGCAGGCCCGATGACGCGGTCTGCATCGTTTATGCCCCTTTGGCCGACAGCGCCCTGATCGCCACACCGGATAACATCCGGAAGATGGAACAATTCCTGAAAGGGGATCCGGAGGTGACCGATGAAACCATTGTGCAGACCGTGGAAGCCCTGCTGGATCATGAACCGCTGGAAAAGCTCGTTCCGCGCCGCGAATCGCCCGATACTTTTTTCAGGCTTCCCGTTCTGCCCAATTCCGTATGCAACTTTGCCTGCAGCTACTGTTATTCTGCCAAAGGCAGGAATGGAAGGGTACTCGAAAAAGAACAATTGAAAACCGCACTGGAGAAGTTTATCGATCCTGAGCGCATCATTCGCAAAGAGCTGGTGATTTCCTTCCTCGGCGGCGGAGAGCCCATGCTTTCGTGGGACCTGGTAAAATATGGGATTGAGTATGCCTCGGAGCTGGCTGAGAAGGGTGGTTTCACCATTGACTTTTCCCTGGTGACCAATGGTTCCCTGATCAATGATGAACAACTGGAACTGCTGAAAAAACACGATGTTATGGTCTCGGTATCTTTCGAGATTCTTGAGGAGATACAGAACCTGCAGCGTAAAAATTACGGGCTGGTTGCCGGAAACCTTCAGCGCCTGCTCGAAGCGGGCATCAATACCCGCATCAGGTCAACCATTACAACGGCCAATGTGAAACTGATGACACGAATGGTTGAAGAGGTGGCCCTCAGGTACAGGCCTGTCAATAACCTGATGATGGAGGCTGTGACCGATGACGGTTCCTTTACGGATACGGATCAGCTCAGGGCTTTTTACGATGACTATACCGATAATTTCTTTGCCGCCCTGGAGGCAGGGGAAAAGCACGGCATACATGTGGAGTGTTCGGCTTCGCGCAACATTAACCTGCTGATTGAGCGTTTCTGCCCCGGCGAATTCAGTCTGACACCCTCGGGCGAGATCAGCATCTGCACACGGATTTCGGCGCCTCAGGACCCCGGATATGCCGACAGCATTTTTGGCCGGATTGAAAACGGGGAGATGAAAATTGACCGGGAGAAATATGCATGGTTGCTCAACGACGATGTTTTCAGAAAAGAAAAGTGCAGCAATTGCTTTGCCCGTTTCCACTGCGGCGGCGGGTGTCAGGCCCAGCAGTATATATATAGTGCGGAGGTGCAGGAGGTAATCTGCGATTATACCCGCAACTTTGTGCGCAGGGTGCTGCTCGACCGGCTTGAAAAACAGTACGCTGAATATTACGGGACTACCCTGAAAGCCTCGGTAGCCGCCAATCCCGCTATCTGAAACTTGTCACCGGAAATGGACCGGCGCAATGTATCAGATGAATGGATTCAGGTATGTGAGCATTATGGTATTATTCCGTAATGGAATGAGGATAAGATAATTAACCAAAAAATGGTTTAAGTAAGACTTAAAAGCTATATTGGATCAGCATGGTCACTCCGGCATTAAACCAATCGGAAATTTTCTGCCTTTTCCCGGATGAAAATCCCGGATTATCCCTGCTGTATTCTCCCCTTGCCGGGAATGCTGTGCTGGCCGACAATCCTTTAATTACCCGGGCTGAACAGCTCTGCCTCAATCATCCCGGCTCACCTGTGACGGATGAAACGCTCCGGCCGCTGCTTGACTTTATTCCCGTTAAGGAACGAAATCCCATTGCTTCAAATCCCGCGCAGCTTTCTTCCCTCACCATTCTGCCAAACGAAATATGCAACCTCAACTGCAGCTATTGCTATGCGGCTGCCGGCCGGAGTAAGCAGCGGCTTGACCGGGAGGTACTCCTGGGCGCCATCCGGAATTTCATCAGCATTCACGGACAAAATAACCGGCAACTTTATATTTCTTTCGGAGGCGGAGGGGAACCTTTTCTCTCGTGGGAACTGATTAAAGAAAGCGTGGAGGTGGCGTCGGATCTTTCGGATAAACTTGGGATTGAAACCGGCTTTTCATTTGCAACCAACGGCACGCTGCTGAACCGTGAAATGCTCAGCCTGATCCGGAAGTATCAGATCAAGGCCAACGTTTCTTTCGATATCCTTCCGGATGTACAACAGGCCCAGCGCGGCCGGTACGAAGAGGTCAGCCGAAACCTTCACCGCATGTCGGCGGCCGGAATCTTCCCGACCATCAATGCGGTAATTACTCCCCTTAACGTCCACCGTCAGGAAGAAATGGCCATCGCCCTTATCAGCAATTTTCCGGATATCCGCAGGGCTTCCTTCGACTTTGTGGTGGATGCCGGTCTTTTTGCTGATCCTGTCGCGCTGGGCGCTTTCCTCGACGACTATTACAGGTATTTTGTCAGGGCAAGGGCGGTTGCAAAGGCTGCCGGCGTGGAAATCAGCAGCATTGAGCTGGCCAAAGCCGCATCGCTCAGGGCACGGGGTTGCTCAGGAAGCCTCGCGCTCACGGCCGAAGGGAAATACAGCATCTGTTTCGCGGTTTCATCCCCGGCATCCCCGCTATACCCCGAATTTATCATCGGGCAGGCCGGCACTGAAGGGAAAGCACTGATTGACCAGGATCTTTTCCGGCATCATCTTGACGATAATGTGCTTGAGAATAAAAAATGCCATTCCTGTTTTGCCAAATGGCATTGCGGTGGAGGTTGCCATTTCCGAAACTCCACATACAGCGATGCGCATCTGGAGGAGGTATGCCGCATTACCCGGAAAATGGTAAAACGGGGATTGCTTGAAAAGGCGGAATCGCAAATCCATAACCTGTATGGAAAATCTCTGACCGAACTGAATCCGGAAGAGGTGTCCGGTATGTTGATAAAAATGAATGGATAAGGCAGGTATGAATCAGCAAGCTGCAACCGAACCAAAGAAAGTTTTCGTGATCCCGCCCGGCCCTGAATTCCGGCCGGAGCACAGGGAACATAGCATTCTTTATGCACCCTTTGCTGCTTCCGCGATGCTGTTGAGTCCTGAAAAACGCGGCCTATTTGAAGCCTGGCTCACCGGTTGCGGAGCGCAGGGCATGCCCCGTGAATATGAAAACATGCTGAGACCGGTACGGACGGTAAAACCTGTTTTTTCTCCCCTTGAATACAATACCCTATCGGTTATTGCCGGATTTAATTGCAACTTTCATTGCAGTTACTGTTACTCCGCCGGAAGCAGATCGGGGGCTGAAATTGCTTCTGAACAACTTGAAGCGGCCATCAGGCATCTGCTTGATGCCGGCCGTTCATCCTCGAGGGAGCGAAGCATCTTTATCACCGGCGGCGGAGAACCCCTGCTTTTACGAAGGGTCCTTTTTCCGGCCATTGCCGGAGCGCGCCGGCTGGCAGCGCAGAACGGCCTTTCACTTACCGTGATGATGATGACCAACGGGGCGCTGATCAACGACGATATCGCCCGTGAACTGCTGGCCCCGGGCATTCATCCCTGCATCTCATTCGAAATTCTCGAAGATGTGCAGCAAAAACAACGCGGCCATTACCGGCAGGTGGTCGCGGGCATTGATTGCCTGTTGAATGCCGGATTGATTCCATCGGTAAGCGCTACCATTACCCCCGGAAATGCCGGACGGCAGGTGGAAATGCTGCAACAGGCGCGGCACAGGTTCCCGGCAATCACCGAATTCAGTTTCGATCCGGTGGTTGACAACAGCCTTTTTACCTCAGCAGTTGAACTGGAAGCATTTTATACCCGCTACCTGGATGGTTTTTTCGCGGCACGGCATTTTGCCCGTAAAAACGGCCTGCATCTCTTCTGCTCCCTGATGGAGCGTTTCGACCGTCTTACCACCCGATACTGCCGTGGTCAGCTCTGCCTTACCCCCGGCGGCAGCATCAGCATCTGCCACACCATTGCGGCACCTTCCGACACGGGGTATGAAGCCTGCGTGTATGGCAAAGCGGACAATGACAGGCTGACGTTTGACATGGAGAAATTCACCCGGCTGATGAACGATGACCTGCATGCACACCCTGAATGCAATGACTGTTTTGCCCGCTGGAACTGCGGGGGCGGATGCCTGATGGTACGCACCCGGCTGGATAAGGCCTCCCTGGATGCCCATTGTAACTTTACCCGCGAATTTACACGCAGGTTCCTTTATGATAACCTGGTAATGACAGTTCCATCAGGGATTAATGATCTATTGAAGGAACCGGAAAACAACATTTATTAACCTATGTCAGCAACCAATTCCATATGGCCGGGTCTTTCAAGGGCAGGAGTATATCCGGTGCCGGCCGGCGACTGGTTTGGCTTGCCGGGACATGCTGTATTTATGGTTTATTCGCCGTTGGCGTACAAACTGATTTTTGTATCCCCCGATGGTCTTGACAGCCTGGAAACGGTTGCGCTTAACAGAATTCATTCTCCGGAGCCTGCCGGTGAGGTTCTTAAGCAATTGATCCCGGCAACGGAGCCTCAGAAACCCGTTTACGATCCGAACAAGATTACCAAGCTTTCCGTGATTCCGAACTACGATTGTAATTTCAGCTGTAGTTACTGTTATGCCGCCGGAAGCCATTCAGATCAGAGCAGGTTACCGTTCAGCGTATTAAAGGACATGCTTGACTGGTTTATTGATCCGCAAAGGCTGGCTTCCCGCGATTTGTTCATATCATTTCTCGGAGGCGGCGAACCTGCCCTTGCCTGGGATGTGGTGCGGGCCGGTATAGAGTATGCCCGGAAGCGCTCCAGGGCCAAAGGTTTCAGGCTGGGGATTGGTTTCACTACCAACGGATCGGTCCTCAATCAGCAAATGCTTGATGTATTGAAAGCCAGTTTTGTTACGCCCGGGGTCTCTTTTGAGGTGCTTGAGGATGTGCAGAACCTGCAGCGCGGAAACTACCGGCTGGTGCGCGAAAATATCTTCCGCATGCTGGATTACGGATTGCATCCGCTGATAAAACCCAATATTACCAGCGCAAACGTGAGCCGCCTGGTAGAAATGGTTGAGCACCTTTCGGGGCACTTCCCGGGTGTGCGGCAGGTGAAACTGCAGCCCGTGGATGATCCTCAGCAACTGGATACCCCTGAAAAACTCAGGAAGTTTTACAACGATTTTATTGATAATTATTTCAGGGCCAGGGAACTGGGGCTGAAGTCTGGGATAGATGTTTATTGTCTTAACGGCCTGTTTACCGATGCTATTTCGGGCCGTTTCTGCGAAGGCGAGTATTGCCTGGTCCCGGATGGCCGCATCACGGTCTGCCACAGGGTGTCGTGGCCCGGTGACCCTGATTTCGGCGGATTTTGTTATGGTCGCCTCAGCGCGAACGGCAAGCCCTCATTTGATGAAACGGCCTTCAGCAGTCTGATGAATTACGATGCGTTTAACCGTGAAGCCTGTCAAAATTGCTTTGCAAGATGGCATTGCGGGGGCGGTTGCCTGGCTCAGGCCTCCGTTTACAGGCCTGAAATGCTGGACGAAGTCTGCCGCTTTACCCGTGAATTTACCCGGCAATCGCTTCTCAGGAAAGTGAAAAGTGCCGCGGATGCCGAAAAGCTGCAATGCCTGGTTCAACAGCCCGGTTTCTGGATGTCAGGGGTTTTCAGTACAGCGGCGCCTGCCTACGAAACCAATCAGTAATCATCATGGAAAACGGCATTTATCCTTATTTCCTTTCCGAACCGCAACCCGGGGCCGATGTGCCGTTCAACAGGATGGTTCAGTTCCGCTTTGAAGCGGATTGTTTCAACCGGCCGGAAAAACTCACCTATTTATACAACCTGAGCCGGTTCGGGGATTTTCTCTATATCACGGACTTTTTCCCCGCCATGTGGCGCGATGAGGCCGATTGTTTCAAAAGGCTCACCAGCCTGGAAGGGTATCAGGTAAATATACGGAAAACGGTGAAGACCTGCTTCGCGGTATTCAGGATGGAAATCTTTACAAAGGAACCACAGGCCTGCATGGTATTGAGCGGAAGTTACGCATACAACGAAGCAATTCCCGCAAAGGGCGGAATGTCGCGCAAGCTGCTGATATACCGGAGCCTGTTGTCGGACGTTGCGCGCGAACATGGCTTTAGGTATGTGGAAATACCTGAACTGAATGCAGTCATTATTGTCCACCGGCAAAGCGGGCCGGCCGATCAGGCGGTCATCAGCGCATACCGGAGTTTTAAAACACCTGAAAATAACGGAATATGAAAAATATATTGATAACCGGCGTTTCGCGCGGACTTGGACTCGTGATCACCCGGTCGCTTCTTGGGCAGGGCGGGTGGACCGTTTACGGAATAAGCCGGAATACCACGCTTGAGTTTGATAAACTTTCCGGGCAGTATCCCGGCAGGCTGAACTGGCTTTCGTACGACCTGCTCGACAGCGGCGGGTTAGAAACCCGAATTTTTAATGAGTTTATAGGGGCCACTACCCCTTTGCACGCATTTATCAACAATGCGGCGGTTTCGTACAATGAACTGATCCCCAGGATGCAGGAGAAGCAGGTGGAGGAGCTGATCCGGCTGAACCTGACCACGCCCCTGCTGCTCACCAAATATGTGATCCGGAATTTCATCAGGCATCAGACCAGAGGAAGCATCATTCATATCTCGTCGTTTTGTTCCGGAACCGGGGTAAACGGTCTGGCCATGTATGCCGCCACCAAGGGAGGGCTGGAGTCGTTCAGCCTGAATACAGCGCGGGAGTGGGGGCGTAAGGGCATCCGCTCAAACGCCCTGGCGCTGGGATTCCTCGACCTGGGCATGAGCGCCGTAGTCCCCGGCAGGGCCAAGGAGGCGTTTATCAGCAGCTCGCCCCTGCAAAGCCCCGTGAGCGTCGAATCGGTGACCTCAATGATCAGCTACCTGCTTTCGGAGGATGCTTACACTGTGACAGGACAGACCTTCTTTCTTGATTCGGGGGGGATGTAAGTTGTAATTCACCTTATGCAAGTTGCGTGGCATCGATGGAGAGTTACCGGGCGGATGAAACAGTTCAAAGCAGGTAGCTTATTTTCGAAAATAGCGTCCTTTTTGTTCTCTTTGGAATATTATCGTTTTTTCAACTCAAGCAGGTAGCGTTTGAGAACCGGAATCTTTTCCGGTTCTTCCTCAAGGGCATAACTTTGCGCAAGATCAGGAGCGGTTGCAAGCAATTCTGCCATTTTTTCTTTCTTCAAAATTGAAATGGACCCGTATGGCAGGTATACTTCATAGTAATATCTTACCAGAGCGAGATCGGCCCCTGCAATACCTGCCACGAGTGGCCCACCCATCATTGAGGCAATGGCCATCTGGTCCTGAAAGTCTTTATCGAGTGGTATGCCGGCAAGCAAAAAGAGTCTTTTTCCAATTATCTCGGTATACCCATACCAGGAACCGCCCAGTTTGAGCGGCCGGCCATTAATAAATAATGAGTCGTTGCACACTACACCCCAAACTTGTTTTTTCAGCTTCTTGCTGAGGACTTTGTCTTCAGAAGAAATCTTAAAGTCGTTGCCTCCATTCATAATGATCTGACCCCGGGTACGCCGTTCTACACTTATTCCCTGAGAACTGTCGCAGATACCATTGAAAAAGTCGGTCGGAGAGTTGTAAATTTTTGCAAATGATTGAGAAAATCCCGATACCGGTTGAAATACCAGAACAATGATAAATAGTGCGAAAATTATTTTCTTCATATTACTTATTGTTTTACCTGCTATAAGATTTTGTAAGCGCGAATTTAATCGAAAAGGGCCCGCATCCATGCATATTATACATTGTAATTAATTTCAAATCCATATTATTTTAATTGCATTTCATGATCCTGCTAAAAATCAGTTCTTTCCATATATTCCTCAGCCAATAATCCGGAATTATATTTTTCTTTCGTTAGTTTTAATATATAGTTCTACACTTCGGTATCGGGCGTTCCCCGCTCCAGGACTTAAATTACGTCACCACCGGTTTCTGAGGCTTGATTGTATTCCTTGATCATTCATAAGAATTTATTAATGAACAGCCCGGTGTAGATTCACTCCGATCGTTATATATCACAGAGGTGCAAATATTTAATTGAATTATGAAATGCTACATAGTCTTCTCAACATAGACAATGGCAGAAAATCTGATGTTTCCAAACCTCTTGCCGGAATTGTCAAGCCGTTGCTTTAGTTAGTTAATATATCTACTAAAGAATTCTCTATTGCTTGAATAATTCTGAAACCATTTTAGAAAGTACATATGGATCAAATGCCTTTTTTGCCTGCATTTGATACATTTCCAGCAGGTTGTTTTGTATTTCCGTCAACTTGTCATCACTGATTTCTTTCTTGCTTTCGCCGGATTCTAAGAATTTCTTCTTGTACCTGAAAACAGCTCTGTTTACTCCTTCAGAGCTGAGCACATTGTTTTTTAAATCGTAGATAACTCTTTTGTTCGTGGAGGTATTGATTAATTCCACGCCCAGGTTTGCATATATGGTGATACCCCTGGTAAAATTTGTAAAAACGCCCCTGCCTTTATGGGTATTGACAATATATCCGGATGATGTCGTAACCCCCTCATCCAGAATGACCATAATAATATCGTATGCCGAAATAGGATCAGTTGCTTTCGTTTTAATCATCTGATCTATTTCTTTAAAACTATAATTTAATTTGTAAACTTTCAGTCCGGTTATATATCTGATTTCCCGGTTAAGCATTTCTTCGATAATTTTATTTGTACCCTTATTTTGCGGGTAAACTTTCTCGAAATTTTCGAATATGGTAAATCCAACATGATATTGATGAATGGAATCAGACAATTCATAAATCACCCCAACAGTTCTGGGTGTGTTTTCCTGTCCTGATAAGGATAAGAAACATGGGAACAGGAATAATAAAACAGCAGTGACTTTCATAAAATCGATTTTTGTAAAGTAGCTTATCTGCATTGATTATGGTGGTATTGTTTGATCCTATCAAGCTTTTAGCATATCGTATCAAATATAGAGAATTTTGTTGAATCGAAAATTCAATAATGTCCAAAGTGATGTGTGATTCGATCCGTAAGAGGAGTTGAGTTCAGCGAAGCAAAATGTTATTCAGCTGGGATAGCGTTAAAATTCATCATTCCGGTTAAGAAATGGAATCACTAAAAAGCCCGGAAATTTTCATCCCGGGCTGTGGCAAATATTCTTACGTCAGGTTATGATCTATTTTGGCGCCGTTGCCGGAGCAATTTGAATTTTAATTTTATCCTCTTTCGAGATGCCTTCCAGCACTTCCACATTGATGCCGTCGCTCAGTCCTGTTTTGATCACGCGTTTTTCGAAGGTCTGCGGGCCGGTTTCCACTTCCACCCAGGCCGAATCGCCCTCATATTTAACCAGGCTCTCCTGTACCGAAAGCACGCTGTCGCGGCGTTCCAGCACAATATCTGCATTGGCGCTGTATCCGGCGCGGATAAAAAGGTTTTCTTTGAGCGAAACGGCAGCGCGGATTTCAAACTGTATGGCGCCGTTTTCCTCCACCCCTTTCGGGGAGATATGCTCCAGGCTGGCGGTAAACCTTTCCGCATCAATGGCACCGACGGTAAGGATCAGCTCCATCCCCTCGTGCAGTTTGCCAACCTCCGATTCGTCCACCTTGCCCTTGAAGATCATTTCACCCATATCGGCAACCGTGGCAATGGTGGTGCCGTCGTTGAAGGTGTTGCTCTCTATCACCGAGTTGCCCACTTCAACGGGTACTGTCAGCACCATCCCGGCGATGGTGGAACGGATAATGGTATTGCTGGCGGATCCGGCGTTTTTCGTGATGCCTTCGCGGATAAGCTGAAGGTTGTTTTCGGCTGCTTCCACATCCTGACGGGCTGTTTTCAGCGCCACATCATAGGTCTGAAGTTCGGCCTCGGCGATTACCCTGCTCTCGAAAAGCGATTTCTGCCTGTCGTAGTTTTTCCGGGCATCGTCAAGCGAGATCCTGGCGCGGTTAAGCCTTGATTCGGCTTCGTTCAGGCTGATCATATTGGGAATTATCCTTACCTTGGCGATCATATCCCCGACTTTTACCTTCTCGCCGGGCTCAACATAGAGTTCGGCAATAATGCCGGAGACCTGCGGTTTGATTTCTATCTCCTTGCGCGGGACTACCTTACCTGTAGCCACGGTTTTCCTGACGATATCGGTAACCGTTGCCGCCGTTGTTTCATAAATTACCGGCTTGGCCTGCGATTTACGGTAGAGATATACGATGGTGCCTGCAAAAACCACCAGAATTACCAGGCCGAGGACGATTTTAAGAACCTTTTTCATTGTATGCTGAATTAGAGAGTTAACGCATTTGATTTATTCATACCTGAGGGCATCAATGGGCTTAATACTGACTGCCTTCCGGGCGGGGATCAATCCGGCCACCGCTCCCGAAATAACCAAAATTATCAGTGCAGAGATGGCCATATTGAAATCTATATTCGGATTCTGAAACATGTTCGAATCCCCGCCGCTGTTGGTCAGGGCATAGTTCACCAGCTCGAGGATTCCCACTCCGATTACCAGTCCGACATAGCCTGCGAAGGTGGTTAGAAATACCGATTCGGTGATGATCTGAGAGATGATGTTGAGCGGGCTTGCGCCGATGGCCCGTTGTATCCCGATTTCTTTGGTACGTTCTTTCACGATGACCAGCATAATATTGCTGATGCCGATCACCCCGGCCAGCAGGGTGCCGATGCCCACGATCCAGATCAGTCCGTTGATGCCGGCAAACAGGCCGGTCATCTGGTTGTACTGCTTTTCAAGATTAAATGAGCCGATGGCCTGGGGATCATCGGGCGAAACGGAGTGGCGTCTCCTGAGCAGTGCCGAAGCTTTTTCTTCGACCACCGAAGCGGGTACCCCGGGTTTGGAGGTAAAGGCAAACCAGCCGATGATATCGCCCCAATTGTAAACCCGCTGAAAGGTGGTAAGCGGAATAAAAACGCTCTGTTCTTTGTCACCGCCGAAGTTTACCCCTGAGTTCTTCGGTTTAAAGACCCCGATTACCTGAAAGTAAATTCCCTGTATCTGAATGTATTGTCCGACGGCATTTTCGCCGGGGGCGAAAAGCACTTCATTTACCTTGTTGCCGATTACGGCTACTTTCCTTTTCTCTTTGATGTCGGCATGGTTCAGGAAACGTCCGTTGTCAATCACCACGGGGTCTATCAGGTTCCATTCGGGATAGTCTCCCATTATTGAGAATGCTCCTGATTTGGTGCCCCTCACCACGTTGTTGCCCCCGCGGAAGCCACCGGTCTGCGTTCTGGGCGCCAGGTATTCTATTTCAGGGATTTCGCGCCTCAAGGCTTCAACATCATCCGCCTTGAAATTAAAATTCCTCCCGCGCGGAAGGCCTTTGAAAGGGACGGTTGTCGGGCGGGTCCACATAAACACGCTGTTGGTGGCAAAGTCCCCGAAATCGCTGGTAACGCCGTTTTTCAGCCCGGTTCCCGATCCAAGCATGATCACCAGCATAAAGATACCCCAGAACACGCCAAATGCCGTGAAGAAGGTACGCAGCTTGTTCTTCTTCAGTGCACTCATAATTTCCTGCCAGCGATCGAGGTCAAACATTGTTGTTAAGTGTTTATGTGTTCGGGTGTTTATGTGTTCTGGTGTTCTGGTGTTCCTGTGTTCAAGTAATTTATGTTCTTGCTGTTGCAATCAGTAGTTTCTTCACTTTGTCTCCTTGTCTCCCCTTCCCCTTGTCCCCAGACTTACCTTCCCCTTGTCCCCCCGTCTCCTTGTCAGTTCTTTTTGAAAACTAAGAAAACCCGTCCGCCTCACTCGTCCCTCAGTGCTTCAATGGGTTTGATGGCAGCCGCTTTCCGGGCAGGGATAAACCCTGCCAGCGCCCCGCTCAAAACAAGCAGAACCAGCGCATAGATGGCAATCCTGAGATCAACCGATGGCTGGGAGAAAAATTCCGATTCTATTTTGCTGCCAACGGTCTCCAGCACTACCACGCCGAGTACCAGCCCGAAATATCCCGCAAAGGAGGTAATCAGCACCGCTTCCTGAAGAACCAGGCTGACAATGCTCCAGGGGGTTGCCCCCATGGCTTTGCGGATACCTATTTCCTTGGTACGGTCTTTCACTACAATCATCATAATGTTGCTTACCCCTACAATGCCCGCGATGATGGTTCCGAAACCAATCACCCAGATAAACATCCTGATACTGGAAAACAGCCGGATAAACTTCTGAAATTCTTCCAGACTGTTCCAGGTAAAGATCGCCCGCGGGTCGGTGGGGTCGAATTTATGCAGGGCGGCCAGCTTTGATCTCACTTCCTGCTCAATCTGTTTGCTTTCGTCCACCGAGGCATCGCCAACGGTGATGGCAATGGTATTGATGCGGTTGTCGCCCGAAAATACCCGCTGGGCCGTTGAAATGGGCAGGTAAATCGTCTGCATGTTGTCGTCGCGGTTGTCCTCGTCGGTAAAAAGGCCGATCACCTTGAAGGGGACTCCGTTTACACTTATGTACTTGCCCATCGGATCTTCCCCCTTGAAAAGCGCTTCCTCTACCTTTGTACTGATCACGGTAACTTTTCTGAACTGACTGATATCGGGGTCGTTGATAAACCGTCCTTTGATAATTGTTATCTTTTCGATATGCGCATAATCGGGATATACATTCCTTACATTGAAGGATCCGAACTGCTTTTTGTAGGACAAGGTGTTGCTGCCCCACATATTGTAGCGAGAGGAACTTTTATCTATCCCTTTAACCGATTTTTTTACCGCGTCATAATCTTCATTAACCAGCTGAATGTTGCGCCCGGGTTTCATACCCTTGTAAGGCATACTGGTCTGACCGCTCCATACCCAGATGGTATTGGTGGCCGAAGACTCAAACTGCTTGTTAACCCCGTTTTGCAGTCCGTTTCCGGAGCCGAGCAGGATCATCAGCATAAAAATCCCCCAGGCAACGCTGAACCCGGTCAGGAATGTCCTGAGCTTGTTCTTTTTGATGGTGCTGAAGATCTCCTGCCATTTATCGGTGTCGAACATAATCGGAGGAAAGGGTTTATGGGTTAATGTGACTTATTTTAATTATTCAAAGCCGGTGTTTTGCCGTTCAGTACTTCGCTGTCGATTATGCCGTCTTTGAGCCGGATGATGCGTTTGGTCATGTGGGCAATGTCGTTTTCGTGCGTTACGATGATGATGGTGATCCCTTCCTGATTGATTTCTTTAAGGATCTGCATTACTTCGTAGGAAGTAGTTGTGTCAAGCGCTCCGGTTGGTTCATCGGCAAGGATTACCTTTGGTTTCGAAATCAGGGCGCGGGCAATGGCTATACGCTGTTTTTGCCCGCCCGACAGCTCATTGGGCATATGTTCGGCCCACTCTTTCAATCCCATCCGCTCAAGGTATTCCATGGCGATGCGGTTGCGCTTTTTGCGCGGTACATCCTGGTAGTACAGCGGAAGGGCAACGTTCTCCACGGCATTTTTGAACGATATCAGGTTGAATGACTGAAACACAAACCCGATGTAGCGGTTGCGAAGGGCAGCCGCTTTGGTTTCGCTCTGGTTACGGATCAGGGTGTTGTCGAGGTAGTAGTCGCCGGTATCGTAGTTGTCAAGGATTCCCAGTATGTTAAGCAGGGTCGATTTTCCCGAGCCTGAAGATCCCATGACAGAGACAAATTCACCGCCCTCAATGTTGAGGTCGATCCCTTTCAAAACATGCAGTTCATTACTGCCCGTGAAGTATGATTTGTTGATGTTGGTTAAACGGATCATCTGCCCTTTTTACTTTTTTGTTTTTTATTTACAGCAGCAGCACTTACTGTGTCACTGTAATCCCCTTTAAAAGCATGAATTGTGCCATAAATCTGACTAGTTGAAAATCAGCATTATACCGGTGTGTGGCAAACAGGGTTTCCTGTTTGGTGTTCATTTTTGAAATACAGGTGTGCGTTTCCGGTCAAACTGTCTTCATTATTAAAGGTTAGGATGCAAAATTGCTGCGTAAAGCAGTCATTTGAAAGTTTATCCCGGTGAGCCGGCGATTCCGGCCGGTGAAGCTGCAGATCAGGCTTGTGAACCGGATAACCTTATTGGCCCGGTGAAAAGCGGATGGCACTTTGCTTTGCGGATAGATGGTCTGGCTTGGGAGAAGCGGCGAAACCCCGGTATTATTCAGTCAGCCCGTTGTTTTTCAGCAACTGAAGGATGGCTTCCCTGGCGGCTTTAATGTGGTGATATTCTTCATCACCGGTATTTTTCAGCATCAGCAGCCTGAACCGGCCTATGAGAACTTTCAGGCGGATATAATGATAGAAGGCAAAAAGGCCTGCTGCGGCCAGGAAAATCAATGCGGAAATTGTGATTATAAGATTACCGGTTATGAAACCCAGAACAATTCCTGCAATCAGGTACCAGAAGAGGAAAAAGACCATACCAAGGCCATAATGCAGCGAACTGAGGAACTGCTTGTCCTTGACTTTTTTGGTAATGATTACCGGAAGTTTGTAGGGGAGATAATTGAAAATCATTCCGGCAAGGTGCACCGGTAACAGGAGCAGGGAGAACAGTGCCTGAAGTATAATTGTCAGCAGACCTGCCTGCGGCGGGTGAAACAATCTGTCGCGCAGTTTATAATGGCTGAGCAGGTTGAAATAGCTGGTACAGGCCTGTTCAAGTGCGGGCAGCATCGCCGGGTCGGCTGCGGCCGCAAGATCGAGCCGGCCGATGAAGTCCCTGTCGGCTGCGAAATGATGACCGCGTTTGTTTTCGCCAGGCTCCGGTTTGCCTCTGTTTTCACGGTTTATCAGCAGCAGTTGCTGAACTGTATGGTAATATTCTTCCTGCTCCACATGGATCATCAGGGGTTTGATGGCTGCTGCCAGGCGGTCGCGGAGCTGCAATATGGCTTTTTGGGGATTTTCACGGTAGAGCGCATAATACTCAGCCACATGGATAGGTTCTCCGTAATTGACGAGCAGCTCGGTGCCCGCCCGGCTGTAATGGGTGTAGTCGATGCCTACGGGTACTATCAGGATATCGGATTTGAAATCCTGTGATTCGGCGGTGAGGAAGGCTATGCGGCAGATTCCCTTTTTCAGGGGCTGCAGTTTTTTAATGGGGCTGTGGGTTCCCTCGGGCAGGATGGCTATCGGCACACCGGCTTTGAGTACCCTTGAGGTACGGGCAAAGGTTTCGTAATTCTGGTTCATGGTTTCGGCGCCGTCGCGGGGCCTGAACACGGGAAGTATCTTGAGGAAGTAAAGCAACCGGGCAATGCGCTGTTTTTTGAAAATATCGGCCCTGGCCAGAAAAACAACCGGTTTCCCATAGGCGAAAAGCATGGCCAGCGCATCCATCAGGGCGTTCTGGTGATTGGAGGCGAAAATCAGCTGTTCCCCTTTGGGTACATGGTGTTTTCCGGTAACGGTGATTCTGCGGTAAAACAGCCTGAAGAACAGGTTTGCCAAGGCATAGAGCAGGCGATACCATACCGGGGTGTGCTCAATATTGTTTAATCCCATAAGAAGGCTGGCTTAGTGATAATTTCCGGAAGAAATTGTCATGATTTCAGGATGATACAACTTCCGTTTTTCTGAGCGGCCTTCCCCAGCTCCAGAAGGTGGCTAATCCTAAACCTGACAGGATATGCCAGATTCCCCACCAGGCTGCGATAAAGGCCATTCCGCCCATATTCAATTCCGGGGGAAAGATTTTCGGATTGAAAAGCAAAACCAGCCCCAAACCAGAGTTCTGTATTCCGGTTTCAATGGAGATGGTGCGGCGGTCAATCTGGTTCAGGCCAAATGCAGAAGCGGTAAAGTATCCGGAAAGCAATGCCATGCCATTATGAATCAGTACAATAATTATAATCCATTTGGCATACATGATGAAATAGCCGTAGTTATTTCTGAATGCCATGATGACGAAGGCCGCGAAAATCAGCAGCGAGAGGGTTTTGATCGGCTTTTTGATTTTCTCGGTAATCCGGGGCAGTTTCTGTGAGAACAAAATGCCTGCCGCCACTGGAATGCCAAGCAGTATGATTACCGTGCGGAACATATCAACCGGATCAATCACGATGGGCCTGAGCAGGGGGGAGGTGGTGGAATAGAGCTTTCCCCAGAAAGCAAAGTTAAGGGGGGTAAAGATCAGGGCCAGCACGGTGGCTGCAGCTGTCAGGCTCACCGAAAGGGCGACATTGGCTTTGGCCACACTCGAAATAAAGTTGGAAACATTTCCGCCCGGACACGAAGCCACCAGTATCATACCGAAAGCAACCGCCGGTGTTATGTAACCTCCCAGCAACCAGACCGCCAGAAATGTTACTGCAGGCAATACGAGGTACTGGGCTAACAGGCCGACGATCACCTTCCTCGGATTTCTCAATACGTCCCTGAATTGATCCCATTTGATTTCGAGCGCCACCCCGAACATAATAAATCCGATGGTGATGTTCATGATGTGCAGACTGGCCTGGCTGAAATTCAACCGTATGTTATCGAGCAACAACAGATCTTCGTGCATATCCCCGGGTTTTGGTTTGCGATAATGGGGTAAAGCTAAATATTTTTTTTTAACCGGCAATGTAGCTGTGAGATATTCATTCTAAGCGGGAAAGATACCACATATAAAGTTCCAGGTAAAGAAAAACAAACCCGGTGGAGTAGAGGCCACCGGGTAATACCATCCGGCAATTTTGCCGGTTTTAATGCAGATCAGAGTGAATTATTTTTCTATGGAAATTTTCCAACCTTCTTCTGTCTTTCTCAGAACAGATTCTGATTCATCCTCTTCTCCATTCCCATAGGTGACTTTCAGGGTAACATCAGCTTTGGTGCCGTCCTCACTGATGGTTTCTTTAACTACCTCAATGGATTTGATTCCTTTCTTTTCTGCAATCTGTTTGGATCCTTCCCCCAGAAAAGCTTTCATCTTCTGCATTTCTTCTTCTGTCGCCTCGCCGGTGCCATTCAGCAGGTCATATGCTGCGTCAACATCTCCCTTCTCAAGGCTGTAAATGAATGACTTGCTTATATCTGCGGGTGTTTTGCCGGATCCCGAACAGGAAACAAGTAAACTGAATGCAGCCATGGTGACCAGGGCCAGGGTAACAAGCATGATTTTTTTCATAATGATGAATTTTAGGTTAGTGATTAAGTAGTATTTCTTTCAGCAAGTTGCTGTGAATCAGTTGTCCGGGCAAAATCAGGCTGTCGGCCAGCAAATTCATACTCAGCTGTGTAAAGCGGTTGCCGGTCAGGTTGATTCCGGATGAAAGATAGGCCTTCCATACCAGCTCGGTGCAGTAAAGCCGTTCATCGCTTCTGATATCAAACGCTTTGTCAAATGCCAGCTTCTTTTCATAATATTCCATTGCTTTGGAAGCGGCCCGGGCCGAAAAACCGGCAGTATCTCTGCAAAGACGATAAACAGCATACCGGCTTGCCTTGTCGATGCTTAAAAAATCAGCTGTTTTATCACATCTGACTATTTCTTCCCCGTTTTCATCGGGCTCTCCGGGAACGGCATGGACCACAAAGGGCTCTCCGTCAATATGTATGACGATTCCAACGTGGGAATAGGCCGTGGAAGGATCGTTCATCATTACAACTGCACTTACCAGACTTCTTCCCTTTCTGAAAACGATGTCTCCGTCCAGTAATTCAGGAAGCAACAGATTATTTCTATCAGGCATTGACTCTACGGAAATTCCTGAGAGCCTCCTGTCAGCGGCCTGCCCCAACATCAGTCCGATTACCGCCAGCACCAGTATTGCCATTGGAAGCATTTTTCTGATGATTATGCGGTCCCGGAAAGTGTTCCCTGTAGGGTCCAATTTATTTATTTTCTCGGATGATATCAATAAAAATATGCAAATCCGTCTGATGTATCAGGACAAAGCTATATAGATACTTTAAATTTTCAAAGTTTTATTGTGGTATTTTTATTTTTATTTCCCGTTATCTGTGGTTTACGCTTGGAAACTTGTGTAGTTGTGATCCGGTTAAACAAACTGATTTAGTGTCAGATGCTGAATACTGAATACGGTATAACGGGTCTCTTGATATATTTTTTTTAGATTATGAATTGATGCTGATTTTTTTTCAGGAAGATATTCCGCCCTTTCAGGGCTGGTGGCTGCGAGCGTGCTGATAAAGCGAAGGGCTGTACCCTTCGTTATGGTATTACGCCCCTTCGGGGCTTCATGCTTGGGGTTAGATGTAGTAACGCAGGGCTGTACCCTTCGGTAATATATTCCGCCCTTTCAGGGCTGGTGGCCGTGAGTTTACGGGTAAAGCGCAGGGCAGCACCCTTCGTTATGATATTCCGCCCTTTCAGGGCTTTTGGCCGTGAGTGAGTTGTCGTGACGAAGGGCTGTACCCTTCGTTTTGGTATTCCGCCCTTTCAGGGCTGGTGGTTTGGAGGTTGCTGAGGATGCGAAGGGCTGCACCTTTCGGTAATATATTCCGCCCTTTCAGGGCTGGCGGTTTGGAGGGAGTTGGGTATACGAAGGGCTTCGCCCTTCGATGTTATATTCCGCCCCTTCGGGGCTTTTGGTTGTGAGAGGGGTGATAATGCGCGTTACTGATAATGCATAGTTCTATCACGGTATCCGGTTAAAGTTTTGTTGATAAATTATTATGGATTAAGTCAGGCATGACATATTAAACATCTATTTTTGTAGATACAAAAGGCTCCCTGTCGGAGATCAATTTATTTTTCAGATGACAAGAATCCCTGCAAAACTTTTGCTCTCAAATGGCATGTCGTTCAGCGGATACTCATTCGGGCACACGGGAAGTGTCTCGGGTGAGGTGGTTTTTAACACCGCCATGACCGGTTACCCCGAGAGCCTTACCGATCCCTCATACAGGGGGCAGATACTGGTCCTCACATATCCCCTGATCGGCAACTATGGTGTTCCTGACACAATTTCAGAAGCGGGTTTACCCGCTTTTTTTGAATCTGATCAGATCCATATCAGCGGGCTGGTCATCTCTTCATATTCCGAACAATACAGCCATTGGAACGCAGGCAGGAGCCTTGCCTCCTGGCTGGGTGAACACAGCATTCCCGCGATTGAAGGGATTGATACCCGTGCACTTACCCAGGTAATCCGCGAGCACGGAGCCATGACAGGAAAAATCATCGTGGATGGGGAAGAGGTAAACTGGCGTAATCCCAATTCGGAGAATCTGGTGGCCGAAGTCAGTACGAAGGAAGTAATCCGGTATGGAAATGGCCGGTACCGGATTCTGTTGGTCGATCTTGGCGTTAAGTATAATATCATCCGCCACTTCCTCAAGCGCGACACCACGGTGATCAGGGTTCCCTGGGATTATGATTTCACCGGTCTGGAATACGACGGGCTGTTCCTGTCAAACGGCCCGGGAGATCCGAAAAAATGTGAAGCAACCATCAGGCATTTGCAACGTCAGTTGACACATCCAAAACCCGTGTTCGGGATTTGTCTGGGAAACCAGCTGATGGCGCTGGCCTCGGGTGCCGATACCTTTAAGCTCAGATACGGTCACCGGAGTCATAACCAGCCGGTGCTTCAGGCCGGTACCAACAAAGCTTTGGTCACTTCGCAGAACCATGGCTTCGCAATAGACAGTAAAACCCTTGGCAGCGAATGGGAGGAATGGTTTATCAACCTCAACGACGGCACGAACGAAGGAATCAGGCACCGTGAATTGCCCCATTTTTCGGTGCAGTTTCATCCTGAAGCATCCAGCGGACCGACAGACACTGAGTACCTGTTCGATGAATTTTTGTCTGAGGTCGGCCGCTTTTCAGGACGTTAGTAATTTTTGAATCAGAGGATCATGAAGAAACACCAGATCAGAAAAGTGCTTGTGCTTGGCTCGGGAGCCCTGAAAATCGGAGAAGCCGGGGAATTTGACTACAGCGGGTCTCAGGCGCTGAAAGCATTGCGGGAGGAGGGAATTCACACGGTGCTGATCAACCCGAACATCGCAACCGTGCAAACCTCGCAAGGTGTTGCCGATACCGTCTATTTTCTGCCGGTTACCCCGCTTTTTGTAGGAAAAATTATAGAAAAGGAGCGTCCTGATGGTATTCTGCTTGCATTTGGAGGCCAGACAGCGCTGAATTGCGGAGTGGAACTTTTCAGACAAGGCACTCTTGAGCGGTATGGGGTGCGGGTGCTTGGAACCCCCGTTGAAGCCATCATCGAAACCGAAGACCGCAGGCTTTTTGCCGATAAGCTGCATGCCATAGGGGTGGATACACCGAGGAGCATCGCCGTGACTACAGCAGAAGAGGCCCGGGCTGCCGCCGGGAAGCTCGGATTCCCCATTATCGTGAGGGCTGCCTTTACCCTGGGTGGCCAGGGATCAGGTTTCTGCAGCGATATGGACGAACTGGAACGCCTGGCGGGGAATGCCTTTTCCTATTCGGATCAGATCCTGATCGAAGAATCCCTGAAAGGCTGGAAGGAAATTGAATACGAGGTGGTCAGGGACAAATACGACAACTGCATCACCGTGTGCAACATGGAGAATTTCGATCCCCTTGGCATTCATACGGGTGAGAGCATCGTGGTGGCGCCTTCACAGACCTTAAGCAATGCCGAGTATCATAAACTGCGCAGCATCTCCATACAGATTGTCCGTAGCGTGGGAATTGTCGGTGAGTGCAATGTTCAGTTTGCGCTGGATCCGGATTCGGAAGCTTACCGGGTAATTGAAGTCAATGCAAGGCTTTCGCGGTCTTCGGCGCTGGCTTCAAAAGCCACAGGATATCCTTTGGCGCATGTGGCTGCCAAACTGGCATTGGGTTATGGACTTCATGAACTGAAGAACAGCGTTACCCGCACCACTTCAGCGCTTTTTGAGCCGGCCCTTGATTACATCGTCTGTAAAATACCGCGATGGGACCTGAATAAGTTCACGGGCGTTTCCAAAGAGATCGGTTCCAGTATGAAGTCGGTGGGGGAGGTTATGTCGATCGGCCGGACTTTTGAAGAAGCCATACAAAAGGGGTTGCGCATGACAGGGCTGGGACTGCACGGTTTTGTTGCCAATGAGCATCTTGATTTTCCTGATCTCGACCAGAGTCTCAGCGAACCGACCGATATGCGCATTTATGCGCTGGCGGAGGCATTTTCGAGGGGTTATACGGTAGAGCGTCTGCATGAGCTTACCCGCATAGATGCCTGGTTCCTTCAGGGGTTGGCTAACATCAGCCGGATGGCAGCTACACTCGCCGGATATTCCCTCGCTACCATCAGCCCGGAGCTGATGCTGGCAGCCAAAAGACTGGGTTTTTCCGATTTTCAGCTGGCCCGTTTACTGATGGGCGGCGATTCCGGGACTATGCACGAACGTTTGCTGAAGGTACGTGCCTGGCGCATAACTCACCATATAAAGCCGGTTATCAAGCAGATAGATACCCTGGCTGCAGAATATCCGGCTTTTACCAACTATCTCTACCTTACCTACAACGGAGATGTTTCGGATATTGCCCCGCAGGATGATAAGAAATCGGTGGTGGTACTGGGTTCCGGGGCCTACCGCATCGGCAGCTCGGTTGAGTTTGACTGGTCGGGTGTGAATGCCCTGCAGACGACCAGAAGACTTGGTTACCGTCCGGTAATGATCAATTACAATCCCGAAACGGTAAGTACCGACTATGATATGTGCGATCGTTTGTATTTCGATGAGCTGAGTTTCGAGAGGGTCATGGATATACTTGATGCGGAGCAACCTTTGGGAACCATACTGTCAACCGGCGGGCAGATAGCCAATAACCTGGCAATGCGGCTCTACCGCTCAGGGGTGAATATACTGGGCACCTCACCGGTAAACATCGATATGGCGGAAGACCGTCATAAATTCTCGTCCCTGCTCGACAGGCTCGGGGTAGATCAGCCACGCTGGCGTGAGCTGAGCAGTTTGGCTGAGATTGAAACTTTTGCTTCCGAAGTGGGTTATCCGTTGCTTATCCGTCCGTCGTACGTGTTGTCAGGTGCTGCAATGAATGTGGTTTCAAATCCTGAAGACCTGAAACATTTTCTGCAGGTGGCCGCTAAGGTTTCGAAGGAACATCCGGTGGTTGTCTCTGAATTTATCGAATCCGCCAAGGAGATTGAGGTGGATGCTGTGGCTGCCAATGGCAGTCTGGTGGTTTACGCCATTTCGGAACATGTTGAATTTGCGGGGGTACATTCCGGAGACGCTACCATCGTTTTCCCGGCGCAGAAGTTATATCTTGAAACCACCCGCCGCATCAAACGCATCACCCGTCAGATTGCCGGCGCGCTGGAGATCAGCGGGCCCTTTAATATTCAGTTTCTTGCGAAGGACAACCACATCAAGGTGATTGAATGTAACCTGCGCGCATCCAGGAGCTTCCCGTTTGTGTCAAAAGTGCTGAAGATCAATTTTATAGATCTTGCCACCCGGGTAATGCTCGGTGAAGCGGTGGAAGTGCCGCACAAAAACATGTTTGATATTGACTACCTCGGCATCAAGGCAAGCCAGTTTTCCTTTTCGCGCCTTGCCAAGGCAGATCCGGTACTGGGGGTGGATATGGCCTCCACAGGTGAAGTAGCTTGTCTGGGTGAGACCTTCCATGATGCCTTGCTTAAGGCCATGTTTTCGGTGGGTTACCGGATGCCGGAGCGCGGCGTGCTGATTTCCAGCGGAGATGTGAAGTCAAAGGTGCAGTTGCTTGAGCCCGCCCGGATGCTTGCCGCGAAAGGAATTCCCCTCTTCGCCACACGGGGCACAGCCAGGTTTCTGGAGGGAAACGGGATTCAGGCCGGTGTACTTCATTGGCCCGATGAAGCGCAAACCCCCAATACCCTCGAATATATCCGCGAACGCCGGGTTGACCTGGTTATCAATATCCCGAAGGACCTCTCAAAAACAGAGCTGCACAACGACTATACCATCAGGCGGAGCGCCATCGATTTCAATATTCCGCTGATCACCAATGCACAGCTGGCTGCTGCTTTTATAACTGCAGGATGCCGGCTTTCACTGGATGAACTGGAACTTAAGTCCTGGAATGAATATGGCGGATGGTGATCATCTGTCTGATTTCTGAGGATTTCAGGTGATAAATGATGCTGTTTTGTCATCTAACTGATTTATTTTTACTTTTGGTAAGTAAAAAATCCGCCTTTGCATTTCCGACACCTCTTCCGTCGCAAGTCCATCGACATGATTCTTGCTCACGCAAAAAATGAGCAGGAAGCCGGGCACCTGATGCGCAAAGACCTCGGCGTGCGCGATCTTACCTCTTTTGGCATTGCAGCCATTATCGGTGCAGGGATATTCAGTACCATCGGGAATGCTGCTTCTTACGGAGGGCCGGCTGTCTCTCTCCTCTTTGTTTTTTCGGCCATAGCCTGCGGATTTTCAGCGCTTTGCTATGCACAGTTTGCCTCATCCATTCCCCTTAGCGGAAGTGCATACACATATGCTTACGCCAGTTTTGGAGAGCTGGTGGCCTGGATTATCGGATGGGATCTGATTATGGAATATGCCGTGGGAAATATCGCTGTGGCCATTTCATGGAGCGGATATTTCTGCGGATTGCTGTCAGGATTCGGCATTCATATTCCCGATTACCTCACCATCGATTACCTGAGTGCATCCCGGGGATTTAAGGAAGCCTCGGAATTGCTTGCTGCCGGCATGCCCGTTGCGGATTTGCCGGGTGAACTGGCCGAAGCCTGGCGCGCCTGGACCATGTCGCCTGCATTGGGCGGGCTCCGGCTGATCGCCGATGTCCCCGCGTTTGCCATTGTTGTCTTTATCACCTGGCTGGTGTACAGGGGGATACGGGAGTCGAAAAGGGCCAGCAATATCATGGTACTGCTGAAAGTCGCCATTCTGCTGATGGTGATCGCCGTTGGCGCGTTTTATATCAATCCTGAAAACTGGAGCCCCTTCGCTCCAAACGGCATCGGCGGCGTGCTGAAGGGCGTCTCGGGCGTGTTTTTTGCCTACATTGGCTTTGATGCCATCTCTACCACCGCCGAAGAGTGTAAAAATCCGCAACGCGACCTTCCCCGATCCATGATCTATTCACTGATCATTACCACAGTGCTCTATGTGGCCATCAGCCTGGTGCTCACCGGCATGGTGAGTTACCACCTGCTCGGGGTGAGTGATCCGCTGGCCTTTGTATTTGACAGGCTGCACCTGACAAAACTGTCGGGCATCATCGCCCTGAGCGCCGTAATCGCCATGGCCAGCGTACTGCTGGTATTTCAGGTTGGACAGCCGCGCATATGGATGAGCATGAGCCGCGACGGTTTGCTGCCCCCGGTGTTTGCCAAACTTCACCCCCGGTACCAGACACCTGCCTTTTCCACCATCATTACCGGAATTCTGGTGGCCGTGCCGACACTTTTTATGAACCTCACGGAAGTCACCGATCTCACAAGTATCGGAACCCTTTTCGCCTTTGTCCTGGTCTCGGGCGGTATCCTGATCCTCGACGGGAAGAAAACCCCCGCCGGAAACCTCGGGCGTAAAGGCAGCGGAAAGTTCAGGGTTACTTACATCAACAGCCGTTACTGGCTGCCGGTTATCTGGTTGGGCGTGTTTCTGATTCTGCTGAAACTTGATCCCGAAGACCTGCAGGCATTGATCAGTTTCGACCGGCTTCCCGGAGAAACCGTATGGGATGTGGTGAAACATAAAATACCGCATGCCGCATTCCTGATTGTGGCTGTATCCGTCACCTGGATCGCCGTGAAGAAGGAACTTTCACTGATTCCCGCCCTGGGCCTGCTCACCAATTTTTACCTGATGTCGCAGCTGGGCATCACCAACTGGCTGCGTTTCCTGATCTGGCTGTTAATCGGACTGGTGCTTTACTTTGTCTATGGTGCCCGTCACAGCCGGTTAAAGACACTCAGGTAGTCTTCAAACGCACTTTACTCTTCTTGTACAGGCTTTTTAAATAACCGGAAGCCCGCTTGCCTGATGAATTATCTCCTCGTAACCACAGATAATTTTTGTTAAAAAAATCATTATATCGTTTGCGATATAAATTTTTATTATTTTTGCATCGTGAACGATATAATCGTGAAAGATAAAAAATCAAATTCCAGCGAAATGAAGATTTCAGAAAGACTGCAGAGGGGTTACAATGTTAAAACTCATTGGATATTAAGCCTTTTCAGAATCCTGCTTGGCCTGAGCCTGCTGTTTGTAGGTATTAGTCACTTGACCTTTGCGCGGGCGGAATTTGTCGCCCAGGTGCCCGACTGGGTGCCGGTCCCCGATGACCTCACCGTGTTGCTTTCGGGTTTTGCGGAAATAATCCTGGGCCTGGCGCTGGTGATTCTGCCCAAATGGAAAGCACTGACTGGCTGGGTGGTGGCGCTTTTCTTCGTGATCATTTTCCCGGGAAACATCGCGCAGTATGTGAACCAGATTGATGCATTCGGCCTGGATACCGACCGGGCACGGCTTATCCGCCTTTTCTTTCAGCCTGTACTCATTGCATGGGCCTTATGGTCCACCGGGGCATTTAAAGCATTTAAAAACAAGAGTTAAAACTATTTTAAAATCATCATGAACAACAACTTTTATCAGTTTGAAGCGAAAAGCCTGAACGGAAAGCCGGTCAGCATGGAAACCTACAAGGGGAAAGCTATTCTTGTGGTAAACACAGCCAGCAAATGCGGACTCACACCCCAGTATGAAGGATTGGAAGAACTCTATAAAAAATACGAAGACAAAGGGTTTGTAATCCTTGGTTTTCCCTGCAACCAGTTTGCCAACCAGGAGCCGGGCGATGAAACTTCCATTTCGGAGGGCTGCCTGATCAACTACGGCGTTACCTTCCCCATGTTTGCCAAGGTGGATGTCAACGGCGAAACGGCACATCCCGTCTTTAAATACCTGACGACCGAATTGAGGGGTTTACTGAGCAAAAAGATTAAATGGAACTTCACCAAATTCCTGATCGACACCAAAGGCAGGCCTTACAAACGTTTTGCTCCGGTTACCAAACCAGCGGCCCTGGAACCATACATCCGCAAGGTGCTGGGGATATCCTGAAAATTCCGTCGCCTTCGATCCATTCATTACTTAATTTTGCCTGAGCACGGGTGGAAACTCCACTGCCTGTTTCCGGTGAAGTAAATTTAAATGCGTTTACCATGGCCTACGAACAACTTAAACTCGAAAATCAGCTCTGCTTCCCCGTATATGCGGCCTCCCGCCTGATTACGCGCGAATATCAGCCCTATCTGGAAAAATTGGGGATAACCTACCCCCAGTATCTTGTGTTGATGATATTGTGGGAAAAAGACCGTTTGCCGGTGACCGATATAGCCAGAAAACTTATTCTCAATACCAACACCATTACGCCGTTGCTGAAGCGGATGGAGCAGACGGGGCTGATTGTGCGGAAGCGTTCGCCGGAAGATGAACGGAAGGTGATGATTGAGCTTACAGACAAGGGAAGGGCCATGCAGGAGGAGGCTGCGCGTATTCCCGAAGCATTGGTAAGTCAACTGATGAAAGGAGACCTGAGAGCCGGCGAACTGACCGACCTGAAGGCGCGCCTCACCGCGCTGATCAGATTACTGTCTGCAAATGAAACGGATTAGACCGGCTCCGGCAGGCGGGCGCGTTGTCGCGACCATCGCAGTTCAAGTTTCCGTAGCCATACCGCCAGCAGGGCCACAAGCATACGTGGCCAGATCAGCCAGTGCAGGGTATAGCCAAGGGTAATAAAAAGCAGGGGATCCTCCAGTTGCGAATGTGATACCGCTACGTGATGGTTGAGCAGATCGGCATCGCTGCGGTTCATCCTTCCCTTTTCGCGCTGATCAATCATAATGGCCGAACCATAGGCGAGGCCGATCAGGTTGGCTACCACCCATGAAAGGGTGGCACTGCGTGGCAACCCAAAGACTTTCATCACCGGTCCCAATGGTTTATTGATGGCCGCAATCCATCCGAATTCCTCCATCAGTTGTTGCGCGATCAGCAGCAGGTTCACCAGCACCAGAATCTTCAACACTGTGGAGGTGATCGAGGTAAGCCAGTGAAGCAGCGCCGCTGTCAGACCAATACCGGTTCCGGATACAAGCAGGGGAACCTCAGACATATTGCCGGGCATTACCAGGTTCAACAGCCAGGCGGCAAGAAAACTTCCCGTTAAACGTACCAGCACCATGCGTGCCACGGATGAGCCTGTCCTTTTCATTACTGCCGATTCAATCAGGAACCCGTGGGAAATCAGGCACATTACCGCCAGTATGGTGCCTTCACGCAGCGGAAAGTCAAGCATGGCCAGGATGGCTACCACCGAGTAAATATTGGTAAAAATACTGGTGATAAAAACCACTGCCGAAGCGCCGGGGAGCCCCAGCCTGCTGAACAGCGGACTGGTATAACCGGCAACCATGCTGAGGATGCCGTAATGGTCGAGCAGCATCACGGCCAGCGAAACAGGGACGGTAATTTTTATCAGCCACCAGGCGGTTTTCAGCCCCTTTGGTAAGGCTATCATCACCGACTTTCGCATTCTGCCGGTAAGGTTGGGTTCAGTCATGATAAGCGGGCTTATTCAGAGGGTGCAAAGATAGGATTAATGTTTTGCGAAACATCCATGAAACAGGAAGGCTTAACGGGAACACAAGGGTATTAGTGGCTGCAACTTTCGGATAAGTTTCCTTACATTTGCTTGTCCAATCGTCTGCTATGTCGAGCCTCGAAGTCATTGCCCTGATTGTTTCGGGCGTTTTTGTCGGTTTTATCAATACCCTGGCCGGCGGAGGTACCATCATCTCGCTGTCGCTGTTTATGTTTATGGGCCTTCCGGCCGATGTCGCCAACGGAACCAACCGCATTGCGGTGATTCTGCAGAACATGACCTCCGTTACCACCTTCAGGCAGCAGAAACTGCTCGACACCCGCAAGGCTTTGTGGCTTTCCATCCCAACTGTTATCGGTTCCATCATCGGGGCGCAATTGTCGGTACAGATTGATGAAGCCACTTTTCGCAAAGCAATTGCCGCAGTGATGCTGATGATGGTGTTTTTTATCCTGACAAAGCCCGCTAAATGGCTGAAAGGGCAGGAAGCCCTGCAGCTGAAAAAGGTAAGCCCTTTGCAGATGCTGATCTTTTTCGCGATCGGCATTTACGGAGGGTTTGTGCAGGTAGGTGTGGGTTACTTTCTGCTGGCCGGTATCGTGCTCGGGGCGGGCTACGATCTGGTGAAAGCCAATGCCATCAAGGTTTTCATCGTGCTGTTGTATACCATTTTCGCCCTGGTGGTTTTTGTAGTCAACGATAAAGTCAACTGGCAGTTCGGGCTGATACACGCGATTGGCAACATCATGGGTGCGTACATTGCTTCCCGCTATGCGGTAAACTGGGGCGCAAACTTCATCCGGTGGTTTATTATTGTGATTATTTTCATTACCTCTGCTGATCTTTTCGGCATCATCGACATACGGGGGATGTTTTCCTGAAATCCGGGATTGTTCACCGTTCTGTGAGTTATTGACCTTGAAGATAAAAGCACTTTTTTATGAAACACCTGACATTGACTTTTATTATCTGTTTCCTGATAGCGTTGCCGCATGCGATGGCACAGCAGCCCGGCTGGGTTCTGGTCATTCACGGCGGGGCCGGCAATATCACCCCGGCGCGCGTCGCCCCTGAAAAGCAGGTAATTTATGAAGCAAAACTACAGGAAGCGCTTACCGCGGGGCAACAGGTGCTGGCCGGTGGGGGTACAGCCATGGATGCGGTGATTGCCGCGGTTCAGTTTATGGAAGAATGCCCGCTGTTCAATTCGGGGAAAGGCGCTGTTTTTAATGCAGAAGGGAAGAACGAACTGGATGCTTCGGTGATGGATGGTTTTACCGGCAAGGCCGGTGCGGTTGCCGGGGTTACCATTATCCGCAGTCCTGTGGAAGCTGCCCGTCGGGTGATGGACTCTTCTCAACATGTGATGCTTTCGGGAAAAGGTGCCGAAGCCTTTGCCCGGGAGCAGGGCCTTCAGATGGTGGATCCTTCGTACTTCCATACCGATGAAAGCTGGCAGGAATACATGAAAGTAAAGGAAAGACTTGAACAGGAAGGGCGCAAAGGCACCGTAGGAGCCGTTGCCCTCGACAGCCACGGTAATCTGGCCGCCGCTACCTCAACCGGAGGCATGACCTTCAAGAAATACGGCCGCATCGGCGATTCTCCGGTGATAGGGGCAGGGACCTACGCCTCCAATGAAAGCTGTGCCGTATCGTGTACGGGCCACGGCGAGTATTTTATCCGGAATTCAGTGGCCTACGATGTTTCCGCCCGCATGCTTTACCTTGGGGAAACGTTGGAACAGGCGGCAGAGTATATCATCAACGAAAAGCTTAAAAGTCAGGGTGGTGCCGGCGGACTTATTGCCGTGGACAAAAACGGTAATATCTCCATGCCGTTCAATACTCCGGGTATGTTCAGGGGTTTTGTAAAACAAGGGGCTGAACCCCGGGTGCTGATGTTCAGGTAAATCTCCGGAGTTCCGATTGCAGACCTTTGGTATTCAGATCATCGAAGGATCGAATATGTTGATTATTTCCGGATTTGGTTCAAATGAAACCCTGGCCTGAGCTTTTTCAGGGTAATCCATCCGGGCAAGCACATACCGCATGGCTTCCATCCGGGCTACCGGCTTGTCGTTTCCTTTTACGATCACCCAGGGATTATCGGGCCGGTGGGTCCGGAGGAACATCTGGTTTTTGTACCAGGTAAATTCGTCCCACATCTGCTGGGCTTTCAAATCCACGGTGCTGAGTTTCCAGACCTTCAGCGGGTTATTGATCCGGTCTTCAATTCTTACTTTTTGTTCGGTAATATTGATGGAGAACCAGAACTTGATCAGTATAATGCCGTCTTCGAGCAGCATCTGTTCAAATACCGGTGCCTGTTTCAGAAAAAGTTCATATTGTTCCTTAGTGCAGAATCCCATGACCGGTTCAACCACCGCCCGGTTGTACCAGCTGCGGTCGAAAAACACGATTTCGCCCGGATTGGGCAGTTCTTTGATGTAGCGCTGGAAATACCACTGTCCTTTTTCTACTTCTGTAGGTTTTGGCAGGGCGACCACCCGCATGGCCCTGGGGTTAAGATAGCGGGTGAAACGGTAAATGGCGCCACCCTTTCCGGCGGTATCGCGGCCCTCAAAAATAATCGCCAGCCTCAGGTGCTGATCCTGTATCCGTTTCTGAAGCCTGATCAGCTCAATCTGCAGTTGCCTCAGTTCTTCTTTGTATTGTTTTTTCAGGTCTGCTGTTTCCATATAGATGAATCATTGAAGAACGGCCATACTTACTTAGATTGGGTTTTGAATAGTCACGAATTTACGGATTTTTCCGGTTGAAGCACCAGGATGATATACTATTGGGAGAGCGGCGGATTATTTATCCTGCTTTTTTTCTTTTTCCTCAGCAAAATGTGCATAAACAATTTCAGCACGGTTATTTCCGATGGCTGCCTTCAGTTCATCCAGGGTGGCCATTTTTATGTTTTTTACCGATTTGAATTTTCTCAGAAGGGTTTGGGCGGTTGCGCTGCCGATGCCTTCGATATCGCTCAGGCTGGTTTTGATGGTTCCTTTTTCGCGGCGCTTGCGGTGGTGGGTGATGCCAAAACGGTGCGCTTCGTCACGCATCTGCTGTATAACCCTCAGGGTTTCCGATTTTTTATCAAGATGCAGGGGTAGCGGATCACCCGGGAAATAAAGCTCTTCCAGTTTTTTGGCGATGCCGATCAGCTGTATTTTATCCTGCAGTCCTAGTTTTTGTATACTAGTCATTGCTGAGCTCAGCTGTCCCTTACCGCCGTCGATGATTACCACCTGCGGCAGACTGCTGCCCTCTTCGAGCAGCCTGCTGTAACGCCGGTAAACCACCTCTTCCATGGAAGCAAAGTCATTGGGTCCTTCAACGGTTTTGATGTTGAAATGCCGGTAGTCTTTTTTCTCGGGTTTCGCATGGCGGAATACCACCATGGCCGCCACCGGAAAGCTGCCCTGAATATTGGAATTGTCGAAACATTCCATGTGTACGGGCTGCTCTTTAAGCCCCAGGTCTTTCTTTATGGTATCGAGGATACGGTTTACGCGACGTTCCGGATCGACAAGTTCTTTCTGACGCTGTTTGTCGAGCTGGTAATACTTCGCATTGCGTTCCGAAAGCTCCAGCAACTGCTTTTTATCGCCCCTTTGCGGCACGGTATAGGTGATGCCCAGCAACTGAAATTCTGGCATCAGCGGAACGATGATTTCCGTTGCGCCGCTGGTGAAACGGGGATGCAGGTCTGCAATGGCTAGCGACAACAACTCTTCGGTGGTTTCGTCCAGTTTTTTCTTCAGTTCAACGGTATGTGATTGTATAATGGCCCCCGAAGCCACTTTCACGAAATTGACATAGGCCGCTTGAGCATCCTCAATGATTGAAAAAACATCCACATTGTTGATGGAAGGATTGACAACCAGCGATTTGCTCTGGAAACGGTCGAGCAGCTCAATTTTCTCCTTGATGATCTGGGCTTTTTCAAAGGCGAATGCATCGGCATGTTGTTTCATCAGTTCATGAAGCTGATTCCTCACCATCCCGATATTGCCGCGGATGATGCTCCGTATGCCGCGGATGGTCTCCATGTAATCTTCTTCGGACTGAAGTCCTTCACATGGCCCCAGGCAGTTGCCGATATGGAATTCAAGGCATACCTTGTATTTTCCTGCTTCGATCTGTTTTTTACCCAGGTTAAGGCTGCAGTTGCGCAGCGGATAGAGTTGCCTTACCAGATCAAGCAGGGTATTCATCATCTTCACGGAAGCATAAGGCCCGAAATACTCGCTGCCGTCCCTGATCAGGTTCCGTGTGGGAAATACCCTGGGGAATGGTTCTTTTTTGATGCAGATCCATGGATAGGTCTTGTCATCTTTCAGCATGATGTTGTAGCGCGGCTGGTACTCCTTGATCAGGTTGTTTTCGAGCAGCAGCGCATCGTATTCCGAATCCACGACAATCCACCGGATATCGGCAATTTTCGATACCAGCACCCTGACTTTTCCCGTGAGTGATGCATCCTTGTTAAAGTATGACATCACCCGCTTTTTCAGGTTTTTAGCCTTGCCGATATAAATTATCCTGCCCTCTTTATCAAAGTATTGATACACCCCGGGGTTTGAGGGCAGGGTTTTGAGAATTTTACTGATCTTTTCGGCTGGCATATCTTTCAGGCGCTGAGGATTTTTGTATAGCTGTGTTTAAATCGCAGGACCTCCTGAATGACATTATGCCTGTTTGTCGCGCATGTGATTGAATCCCTGCGCTTCAATAGGATAAAGGCTGCCACCCTCGCTGATCAGGTATTCGCCTTCTGCTTTTTCAGTCATATGGCCAATGATGTGGATGCCTTTAAGTTCTTTAAGTTTTTCAAAGTCATTCACATCGGCGGTAAAGAGCAGTTCATAATCTTCACCTCCGTTCATGGCTGCAGTAACGGGATCAATCTGAAATTCCGCGGCAACTTCTGCGGTTACAATATCCACGGGAATCTTGTTTTCGTAAATCCTGCAGCCCAAGCCGGAGTCTTTTGCTATATGGAGGATTTCCGAAGCCAAACCGTCGGAGATATCAATCATGGCTGTGGGCTTGATCCCGGCTTTTCTGAGTTTTTCAAGCACATCCGTTCTTGGCTCCGGCTTCAGTTGTCTTTCAAGGATATAGTCGAATCCTTCCAGGTCGGGCTGCATCTGGGGATTGGCCTTGTATACCTGTTTTTCGCGTTCGAGGAGCAACAGCCCCATATAGGCGCCGCCAAGGTCGCCGCTTACGCAGATCAGGTCGTTCTGGCGGGCGGTATTCCGGTAAACCACTTCATCTTTTGAAGCCCGGCCAATAACGGTGATCGAAATAAAGAGACCGGATACCGAGGAGGTGGTGTCGCCGCCGACAAGGTCAACTTTATAGCGTTCACAGGCCAGACGGATTCCTGCATACAGCTCTTCGAGAGCTTCTACCGAAAAGCGGTTTGAAACAGAAATCCCCACCAGCATTTGCTCAGCTTTCCCATTCATAGCCACAATATCGGAAATATTCACTGCCGCGGCTTTGTATCCCAGGTGTTTCAGGGGGGCATACGAAAGGTCGAAATGTACCCCTTCTATCAGTAAGTCCTTGGTAATAAGGCTTACATGATCGCCGTGGTCAATCACGGCGCAATCATCGCCCACGCCTTTCAGGGTTGAGGCATTGAAAGGTTTCAGCCCGGCCGTAAGGCGGTCAATCAGGCCAAACTCACCCAGCTCGGAGAGCTCTGTGCGTTTGGGCGAAATGTCTTCAGTCATGGTTGATATTTTTTGCAAAGGTAAACAATCTGTACTTTGCCGTTCAGCGGATTGCGGGACCAATTCCCGCTTCTGCTTCATTGATGGTTGCAATGCTGCCCGCGATCCTTTTAAATCTTTTAATCCGGGCAAAGTTGAATTTTTTTGATGGGTAAATAATGTTATTCAGGAGACTTTAAAGGCACAATCCGGATAATATCTTTCAGGGTGGCAGCAACAACTCACCATAACGATTGTTATGCATACAGACAAGGCCTGCAGAGAGAAAAAGAGAGTGGTGTCCGGGCGGGGTGAAATTCTCATACCCCCTGAAACATCTAAAATTACTATCTTTGCGGACTATCTTTATTTAATCTGATTAAGCACTCAATCAAGATCATAAGGGAAATGGAAAAGGACCCTAACAACATACTGGATGAAGTAACGCAGGGAGAGTACAAGTACGGTTTTTATACTGATATAGAGATGGAAACTGCCCCCAGGGGCTTGTCGGAAGACACCATCCGCTTTATTTCTGCCAAAAAGAATGAGCCGGAGTGGCTGCTTGAGTTCCGGCTGAATGCTTACCGCAAATGGCTCGGGATGACGGAACCCACCTGGGCACACCTGCACCATCCGCCCATCAACTATCAGGACATCATTTACTACGCTGCCCCGAAAAAGAAAAAAGAGCTGGCCAGCCTGGATGAGGTGGATCCCGAGCTGATTGAAACATTCAACAAACTCGGCATTTCACTTGAAGAGCAGAAACGTCTTACCGGTGTAGCCGTGGACGCGGTGATCGACTCGGTTTCGGTGAAAACCACTTTTTCGGAAACGCTTGAAAAACAGGGTATTATTTTCTGTTCATTCAGCGAGGCCGTACAAAAGGTTCCTGAACTTGTCAAGCAATACATGGGTACCGTTGTTCCGTCAGACGACAACTATTTTGCAGCCCTGAATTCGGCCGTTTTCAGTGACGGGTCATTCTGTTATATCCCCAAAGGGGTGCGTTGTCCCATTGAATTATCGACTTATTTCCGCATCAATGCCGCCAATACCGGTCAGTTTGAGCGTACGCTGATCATTGGTGATGAGGGCAGTTATGTGAGTTACATGGAAGGCTGTACGGCCCCCATGCGCGATGAGAACCAGCTGCACGCCGCCATTGTGGAGATCATCGCCCTGAAAGACGCCGAGGTGAAGTACTCGACCGTGCAAAACTGGTATCCCGGCAATAAGCAGGGCGAAGGCGGCATCTATAACTTTGTTACCAAACGTGGCATCTGCAAGGGAAACAATTCAAAGATATCGTGGACGCAGGTTGAAACCGGTTCGGCCATCACGTGGAAGTATCCCAGCGTGGTGCTGATGGGCGACCATTCGGTGGGCGAATTTTATTCGGTGGCGGTTACCAATAATTATCAGCAGGCCGATACGGGTTCAAAAATGATCCATCTGGGCAAGAACACCAAAAGCACCATTATCTCCAAGGGGATTTCTGCCGGATACAGCAACAACAGTTACCGCGGGCTGGTAAAGATGACCAAAAGGGCAGAAAATGGGCGTAATTTTTCGCAGTGCGACTCCCTGCTTTTAGGCGATAAATGCGGGGCACACACATTCCCCTATATCAAAACGGAAAACAAGACTTCTATTGTAGAGCATGAAGCAACCACTTCGAAAATTTCGGATGACCAGTTGTTTTATTGCAACCAGCGGGGCATCAGTACCGAAAGTGCCATAGGCCTGATTGTGAACGGCTACGCCCGGGAAGTGCTGAAGCAGTTACCCATGGAATTTGCCGTTGAGGCGCAGAAACTGCTCTCCATCAGCCTGGAGGGCAGCGTAGGTTAATGATGCTGCGCGACACTGCAGTCACCGGCGAGGTCAGATTTCGTATCAACAGTTTTATACAAAAGACTCAGAAAACTTTAAATAACAAAACCACATTATGCTTAGTATAAAAAACCTGCGGGTTTCCATTGATGGAAAGGAGATCCTGAAAGGGATCAATCTTGAAGTAAGGCCCGGAGAAGTGCACGCCATCATGGGCCCCAACGGAACCGGTAAGAGCACATTGGCTTCAGTCATAGCAGGCCGCGATATCTTTGAAATTGAAGAAGGAGAAATTCTTTACAAGGGCAAGAACCTGCTCGAGATGGCGGTGGAGGACCGTGCCAGTGAGGGGATATTTCTCGGATTCCAGTATCCTGTGGAAATTCCCGGGGTGAGCATCACCAACTTTATGCGTACAGCCGTCAACGAACAGCGTAAATATCACGGTCTTGATCCCATGCCGGCCAATGAGTTTCTGGCAAAAATGGAAGAGAAAAAGCGTATGCTCGATATCCATGCCAAGCTGGCCAACCGTTCGGTGAATGAAGGGTTCTCCGGAGGTGAGAAAAAGAAAAACGAGATTTTTCAGATGGCCATGCTGGAACCCAGTCTGGCGATACTTGATGAAACCGACTCGGGCCTTGATATTGACGCCCTGAAGGTTGTGGCCGGCGGAGTGAACAAGTTACGCAGGCCCGACAATGCCTTTCTGGTCATTACCCATTATCAGCGTTTGCTTGAGTATATCGTTCCGGATATTGTACACGTTTTGTTCGATGGACGGATTGTCCGCTCAGGCGGGAAGGAACTGGCCATGGAACTGGAAGAAAAGGGTTATGAATGGATCAGGTCGGAAGCCTGAATGCCCTAAATACAGGAATTATGGACGGAACAACAACCAATTACAATACCAGGGAAACTTTGCTTAAACTCTTTGATGAGCGCATTGCATCGTATGCCCTGTCAGATTCGCCTGAGGTGATTGCCGGGCGGCGTGAAGCCATTGCCGGGTTTGCACGCTCAGGATTTCCGCATACCAAACTCGAGAAATGGCGCAATACCGATTTGAGCAGGGTGCTGAATCATGGATTTACTTTTCCCCTGGCGCCGCAGGCAGCCGATGTTGATCTGGAAGAGATCTTCCGTTGCGAAGTGCCTGGATTCGATACTTATATGGTCGCCCAGCTCAACGGTTGGTTTATCGAAAGGGGCAATAAACTGTCACAGGCATCGCAGGGCGTGGTGGTATGCAGTATGGAAGAAGCCTTTGAAAAACACGCTGACCTTATTGCTGCGCATTATGGAAGATATGCTCCGGTTCATGATAACAGTCTGAGCGCGCTGAATACCGCCCTGTCGCGCGACGGAGTGTTTATTTATGTCCCTGATAATGTTGAAGTTAATGAAATCATACAGATTGTAAACCTGGTTCACTCGGCTGACCCTGTATTTGTGCAGCCCAGAAACCTGGTGATCCTTGGCAGGAACAGCAGCCTCCGCCTGGTACACTGCGACGATTCGGTGGACGATCAGGTGGGCTTTATCAATTCTGTGAGTGAAGTTGTACTTTCCGACAATGCCCGCCTTGATCATTATAAACTGCAGAACAAGAACGACCGGTCAGCGCTGATCAATAACGTCTTTTTTCATCTTGAAGCGGGCGCCAATCTTTCCACCAATGCTATCAGCCTCAACGGAGGACTTATCCGCAACGAGGTTTATGTAAGGCTGAATGGAAGGGGAAGTCACGCGGATATTCTCGGCGTTTACCTGATGGACAGGGATCAACACATCGACAATCAAGTGTTTGTTGATCATGCAGTGCCCGATTGTACAAGCAATGAACTTTTCAAGGGTATCCTTGACGATCAGGCCAGCGGCGTTTTCAACGGTCATATCCTGGTAAGAAAGGACGCCCAGCGTACCAATGCATACCAGAACAATAAAAATATCCTGATTTCGGATAAGGCCGTGATTGATTCAAAGCCTTTTCTCGAGATTTACGCCGACGATGTAAAGTGCAGCCATGGAGCTACCGTGGGCCAGCTCGACAGCGAAGCCATGTTTTACCTGCGGTCGAGAGGAATCAGTGCGGATAATGCCAGGATGCTGCTGATGTATGCCTTTGCTGCCGAGATTGTTAACAAAATCTCTATTCCTCAGTTGAAACAGCGGATCGATGATTTGGTGAAGAAACGTTTACGCGGCGAGCTTTCCATCTGTGATCAGTGTGTACTGCATTGTAATTCCAGGGAACAGAAGGTTTCTTTTGAAATTGACATGAGTAAAATCTGAGGGGATTCAATGCCTTCGCCGGATGAAATCCGGATCTTAAATTTAATAATCAAGCATAGCGATGAGTCCAGAGCTGAAAACGCAGGTTACCGGAATTGATCCTGAAAAAATCAGGGTTGATTTCCCCATTCTGGGCCGTAAAGTTCACAATAAACCGCTGGTCTATTTCGATAATGCCGCCACTACCCAGAAGCCACAGGTAGTGATTGATGCCCTGGTTAATTATTATACCGGGCTGAATTCGAATGTCCATCGGGGGGTACATTACCTCAGCCAGCAGGCTACGGTGGCTTTCGAAGAGGTGCGTGAGAAGATTCAGCATTTCGTTAATGCCAGGTTCAGTCATGAAATCATTTATACGCGGGGTTGTACCGAATCCATCAACCTGGTGGCTGCTTCATGGGGACGGGCCAACATCGGGCAGGGAGATGAGATCCTGATTTCGGGCATGGAACACCATTCCAACATCGTTCCCTGGCAGATGCTTTGCGAAGAAAAAGGGGCTGCACTGAAGGTTTGTCCCCTGCATCCTGACGGAAGTCTGGACATGCAGGCTTATGCTGACATGCTCGGTGAAAAGACCCGAATGGTTGCCATCACCCATATTTCCAATACGCTGGGCACCGTTAATCCCGTGAAGGAGATTACCCGCATGGCGCACGAAAAGGGCATCACTGTGCTGATTGACGGAGCTCAGGCGCTATCGCACATGAAGGTGGACGTTCAGGACATCGGCTGTGATTTTTACGCTTTTTCGGCGCATAAGGTTTACGGGCCTATGGGCATCGGAGGCCTTTACGGGCGGGAAGAGGTGCTGAATGCCATGCCACCGTACCAGGGCGGAGGCGAGATGATCAAAAACGTGACCTTTGAAAAAACCCTTTACAATGAGCTCCCCTTCAAATTTGAAGCCGGTACCCCCAATGTAGGTGATGTGATAGGATTTGGCGCTGCCATTGATTATATCAGCGGCATAGGGCTTGACCAGATCGGAGCCTGGGAGCACGAACTGCTTGCTTATGCCACGGAAAAACTGTCGGCCGATCCATTGGTCAGGATTATAGGCACTGCTCCCGGAAAGGCCAGCCTGATCTCATTTCTGATTAACGGCATTCATCCTTACGATGCAGGTACCATCATCGACCACATGGGCATCGCGGTGCGCACAGGAACACACTGTACCCAGCCGCTGATGGACAGCCTCGGCATTTCGGGAACCATCAGGGCATCCTTTGCGTTTTACAATACTAAACAGGAGATCGACCGTCTGATGGAGGCCATTGATAAGGTGAAGGAATTTTTTCTGTAAACTTTCCGAATAAGTCTTTATTATGAAAATAGAAGAAACCACCAGTGCGATTGTGAGCGAGTTTGAAAACTTTGACGACTGGATGGATAAATACAACTACCTGATTGAACTTGGGAAATCGCTTCCACTGATTGATGAAAAATATAAAGTTGAAGCGAACCTGATCCAGGGTTGCCAGTCGAGGGTGTGGCTGCATGCCGAGTTCGACGGAAACCTGATTCATTTTACTGCCGACAGCGATGCGGTAATTACAAAAGGCATTGCCAACCTGCTGATCAGGTCATTTTCAGGGCAAACGCCTCAGGATATCCTCGATTCTTCCACCGACTTTCTTAATGATATCGGGCTTACCGAGCACCTTTCGCCCACCCGGTCAAACGGAATGCTGTCGATGATCAAACAGATCAAAATGTATGCATTGGCGTTTAAAACCAAGGCATCCATGGGAAATTGACAGGGTAGCAAATTAAAACAAGACACATGATGGATCACGAAAAAACCCTGGATCTTGGCAATCAGATCATCGATAAACTTAAAACAGTTTACGATCCCGAGATTCCGGTGAATATCTACGATCTGGGACTGATTTATAACATCAGCATTGACGAACAATCGGTGGCGCACATCACCATGACCCTCACCGCACCCAACTGCCCGGTGGCTGAAACCCTCCCCGTGGAGGTGGAAGAAATCGTGATGACCATTGACGGGATTGAAGGCTGCAAGGTGGAAATTACTTTTGATCCTCCCTGGACAAAAGACATGATGAGCGAAGAGGCGTTGCTGGATCTGGGGTTTTTGTAGACAGGATCTACAGGATTTACAGATTGGGTTATCCTGGTCCCGTAATGTTACTGACAGGATTTACAGGATTTACAGGATCTACAGGATTCACAGGATATATAGGTTCCTGAGGTCTGACATTTACCGGACTGGTTTTTTTTACCGTTTTTTCAACTCTATTTCCGGATTGATTGACTTAAGCAACTCAATAAATTCTTCTTGTTTTACCGGGGATATCATTATGGTTTCCCTGTTCCGAAAGCGCAGTTCCAGCCGTTTCAGCGAAAGGGCCGGCGATGACAGCGGATTACTTGTCGGCCGTATGCTTTGCAGGCTCATCAGGTCAAATGTTTTTTTGTAAAAGAGTCCGCAGGTAACGGTAAGTCCGTTTACCGGATGAATGCGGTAATGGGTCCGGAAATAGATCGAAACCATAAAGACGATCAGTGGCAGCATCAGCAGTCCGATAAACCACGGTTTCTGCAACAGCAGCAGGATAAAAATCCCTATGGTAAAGAGGGTTGCCAGCGTGTACCAAACCGAACGTTTCGAACGGAAGAAAAAGGTGGCGTTCATCTCTCGAAAAATGATTTAATGCAGGCAGCGATATAACCGGTTTCGTCTTCGTTCAGTCCGAAGAACAGAGGTAGCCGGATCAGTGTGGATGCATAGCGCACTGCATCGGGCAGTTCACGGCCGTCGTGCTTATTGCTGAAATAGGGCGAAGAATGAAGGCTCAGGTAATGAAAGACAGCATGAATACCCTGCCCGGCCAGGTGGTTCAGCAATTGATCCCTTTCTGCCTGTGAATTGGCAGTGATGTAAAACAGATGGGCGTTGTGTGCGGCATAATCAGGCACGTAAGGCAGGCCGATATACCCTTTATTTTCAAGCGGGCTGAGCAAATTCCGGTAGCGTTGCCAGCTCTCCATCCGGTTTTGCTGGATGATGTCGAGGTGTTCGAGCTGGCCGTAAAGAAAGGCCGCTGTAAGTTCGTTGGGCAGGAATGAACTGCCAAGGCTTACCCATTCGTATTTCTCTACTTCCCCACGGGAAAAGGCAGCACGGTTGGTTCCTTTTTCGCGTACAATTTCGGCCCGTTCTATAAGCGAAGCATCGTTCACTACCAGCATGCCACCTTCTCCTGAGGTGATGTTTTTCGTTTCGTGAAACGAAAAAGCAGCCAGGTGCCCGAACGATCCCAGGGGAGTGTCATTGCAGAATGCATCCACGCACTGGGCAGCATCTTCAACAACAAAAAGCCGGTGCATCGCGGCAAGTTCCATGATGGTCTGCATATCGCAGGCGATACCTCCGTAATGCACCACCACGATGGCACGGGTTTTTTCAGTGATCAGACCGGCAAGGGAGCCGGCATCAATATTGGGGTTTAGCGGGTTGCTGTCGGCAAACACGATTTTTGCGCCCCTCAGCGCGAAGGCATTGGCCGTGGAGACAAACGTATAGGAAGGCATGATTACCTCGTCTCCCGGAGCGATACCGAGCACCAGGGCAGCCAGTTCAAGTGCATCTGTACAGCTGGTGGTAAGCAGGGCCTTGCGAAAACCATACCGCTCTTCGAAAAATCCCTGGCATAATTGTGTGTAGTGCCCGTTGCCGGCCAGGTGGCCGAGGATGGCCGCTTCGGAAAGATGAAACGCTTCCCTGCCGGTGAAATGAGGCTTGTTGAAAGGAATTTTCATACCCCTTGTTTATTCCGCTAAAGTAGCCAAATATGGTAAATGTTTTGCAGTTGGCCTGACGTACCGCTGAAATTCAGTTTTTATTCCCGTGACAAGTGCAATTTGTCTACAAAACCATATTTGTTGTTTAAAAAATTGGTTTATGGTGTTATTTTTGCATCAGCCTCAGATGTTATTTCAAATCTATACACCAAAATCATTGTGCCATGAAATTCAAAATTTTGACGCTTGCTCTCATGTTTGTGACTTCGGCAACTTTTGCCCAGACACAACCGGAAAAGCAGTCGACCAAAGAATCTGAAACAGCAAAACCTTCGGTAGTTGTAAAGCAAATGAAGCCCGCAGGTACTGCTGCGAAGGAGACGAAAGCGCAAACCACAAAAGAGGTGGCTCCCAAGCCTGCACCCCAGGTAACGCCGGCAAATCAGAAGGGTGTGCCACAGAAACAGGTTCAGGGTAAGGTTGCTCCGGCCGATAAAAAAGCCGCTCCTCAGAAACAAGCCACCAAAGAAGTTGCCCCGGCCGGGAACCCCAAATCCGTGGCTCCCCAGAAAGCAACACCGGCAAATCAAAAAGTTGCACCGCAAAAGCAGTCATCCAAAGAAACAGCACCTATTAAGCCCAAATCAGTTGCTCCCGTAAAGGCTTCGGACGAAAAGAAATCACCGGTGACCACGCCCAAGGACATTACCGGGTACTGGCTTACTGCCAACAAAGCGTCTATCATTCATTTTACCAAAACAGGGGATGTGTATAATGGTAAAATCGTATGGCTGCGCCAGCCCAACGACAAATCGGGCAAACCGGTAAGAGACGTGAATAACCCGAACAAGGCCAAAAGGAACAACCCTGTGCTTGGCACCCAGATGGTTTATAACCTGAAATACAATGCTGCCAAAAAGATTTATGAAGGTGGAAAGGCTTACCAGCCGCAAACCGGTCGCACATTCGACTGCAAAGCCAAAGTTACTGGCAATGGAAACGTGCTGGAGGTTACCGGTATCGCTGGTTTGTCGATGATCAGCAAAACCCTTACCTGGTCACGGACCAACGGCATCCCGGGCAAAGGAAGCCTGAAATAAAATATTGCATAGTATCTGCTGAAGTATACAGCTGATAAAGCCAGCCTGACGAGCCGGTTCACCTTGAAAGGGGATGTTATTCCGGCTTGTCGGGTTTCTTTTTTTTGGAAATTGTATTCAGGAGTTGTTGATACAAAAATCTGCCTGCCTGTTCACGCATAAGCCGGAACAAGATAAGCGGGCATCTTGTCCGTAGATTTCCGCTTTTACGGGTTGATGTGTGCCTGCATCCTTGCCCTGAATTTTTCGCTGACGATATCGGCACCCCGGGGATTCACATGGTCTGCATTGAAAAACAACTCCGGCCTCCCGCTCAGCGCTTCCCTGAAATCAAGCAGAATATAGTTTCCACTGACTTCACCGGCGATTTCTTCAATCTGCCGGTCAAGGTTATCCAGATCGACCAGTTTACGGGCGTGCATAAGGTACTCATCGGTGAGGGGCATCCTTACCAGGACGGGGGTAATGCCGTAATCACGGCAGAGGCTGAGGATTTTCCGGAAATAGGTTTCAGGGCCCTTGTCGGGCTTATTGCCATAGCCTGCGAGGTAAGATGTAGCCCTTTCGAGCCCCAGCGCATTCCGGTCAGGTTCTTCTGCAAAGTTCCGGTAATCGCGCGGAGGGCGATACCCGTTTTTCACCTGGGTGAAATCGGCATCGCGAAAGAGTACCGACATGTAAATAAACTTGTAGTTTCCGATATAAGCGCAGAAGCGGCCGGTAAACCATTTGATGTAATAGTCGTAATCTCCGGTTTCCCTGGCCAGGGCCGGATAATCCACATATTTGCGCCAGTACCCGTCGAACTTCAGGGTGTTTTCGGCTTTGGGGCTGAAGTTGGCCGGATCCACTGAGAGCACGGCATATTCAGGGGCCTTCCCTGTTTTCTCAAGGATGTATTTCAGCTTATAATAGGTCTGGGTGTACACCTCGCCCGGCGATGCATAATTGAAACTGTTGCCGGTAATTGCCGGATTGATCATGTCGTGCGAATTGCCCAGCATCAGAAAGGTAAGGGTGTCGTTGTACTCCTCAAACTGCCTGTCCTGGTTCCGGTTCAGGCGGTGGTAGATCATCGTGCGGTCATAAACAGCATTCAGCACTGCATTCACTGCCAGTGTCAGCAGCAGGAATATCAGCGCATTTCTGAAAAACTGTTTTTGTCTGTCCATCTTTAAAACTGGAAATAAAAGAATTCCTGGCGTGTAAAAATCCCGAAAATAAGCAGAAAGAACAAAACGGCCAGATATGCAGCAAGCCTCACGGGCAGCGGCCGTTGCATAAAATGCTCCTTCCATCCCGGCCGGCCGGCCAGCGCCTCAAAGCGCAGCATAAACACAATCAGGATCAGGCTGAGGGTAAAGTCGTTGTTTTGCAACATTTGCCTCAGGGCAATGCCGGTATTGCTGAAGTCGGCGATATTTCCGATCAGGGTGAGGGTGGAGGAGAAACTGTGCTGTCCGAAGAAAAAGCCTGTGGCACTGACCAGCAGAAAAGTTGACGCCTGGTTCAGTGCTTTGAGCAGCGCGGGGGCGGCAGCCAGCCCGCTGAAGCGGTTAAACTTTTCCATCATGGGCTTGCTGATAATGGCAAGGGCCATATAGATGCCATGTATTAATCCGAAAATCAGGAAGTTCCATTGGGCGCCATGCCAGAAGCCCACCAGGGTGAATGTGATGATCAGGTTCAGGTTAAGGCGCCAGGCAGCTGTTTTGCCCCTGAATCTGGAGGGCAGCGAGAAGTAGACGTAATCCCTGAGCCAGGTGGTGAGGGTAATGTGCCAGCGGTTCCAGAAATCAGCCACCGACCGGGCTGAGAAAGTCCGGTTGAAGTTCCGGCTCAGCCTGAAACCCATCAGCCGGGCGGAACCAATGGCAATATCGGTGTAACCTGAAAAGTCGGCATATACCTGGATAATCAGCAGGGGGAGTGCGATGGCGATCTGTATACCGTGAAAGTATTCAGGTTGTCCGTATACCGGCTGTACCAGCATGGCAATGCGGTCGGCTATCACGATTTTCTTGAACAACCCCCAAAGGATCAGCCGAAGTCCTGAAGCGAAAGCAGCCGGATCGAAGGCGTGTTCCTGCCGGAACTGCGGCATCAGGTTGCGCGCCCTTTCGATGGGGCCGGCTACCAGCTGAGGAAAGAAGGTGACATACAGGGCAAAAATTCCGGCGTGTTTTTCTGGTTTTGTAACTCCCCTGTATACGTCGATGACATATCCCAGCGTTTGAAATGTGTAGAATGAAATCCCGACAGGGAGCAAAATGGCATAATACGGAATTTGTCCGGGAAGCCCCGTCAGATCCGACAATCCGGAAATCAGTCCGGTGAAGAAGCCCAGATATTTGAATATGAACAGCATGCCCAGGTTGACGGTCAGGGCAGTCCATAGCCAGGGCTTCTTCCGCTTTTTAACGGTGTGGGCTTCCATGCCCAGGGCTGCATAATACGAAACGGCGGTGGCGGCCATCAGCAGCAGCACATACTCTACCTTCCACATGGCGTAAAACAGGTAGCTTGCCGCCAGCAGTAATATCCAGCGCCATTTTCCCGGAAGCGCATAATACGCCGCTACGGTGAGCGGAAGAAATATCAGGTATCCGATGGAATTGAACAACATGTGGCCGGCGCATTGTGCCGGACAAAAGTAGGGAAAATGCAGTTTTTCGGCGAATTTATTCCAAAATCGCCCGGGCGGTTGGCAGGGGGTTCCCGGATAAACACTTACGGGTCAATCTGATTTTTGTGTTACTTTGCGCCTGAAAACGGAGATACCCGGCTGCCGGGATCTGAATCCGGCGCTTTACGTAACCTGTGCATTATGAGTACGCCCAAGAAGAGGAGCAAACCCCTGACTTCCAAACCGGAAAAGAAGGCAAACACCCGATCGTGGGGCAATCTGCCTTATCATCTTCTGATCACGGCATTTGCGTTTATTCTATACGGAAACACCATCAATAACCGGTATTCTCTCGACGATGTCTATGTTACCGGAAAGAATCCCCTCACCCAGCAGGGTATCAGGGCCATCCCCGCCATCTTCTCATCGTATTACATCAACCTGAATGCCGAGGAGGGCGGACAGCACAACTTCGGTTACCGCCCGCTGGCCAAAGCCACTTTTGCCCTTGAGTGGCAGTTTTTCGGCGAGAATCCCCACGTGAGCCATTTCTTAAATGTCCTGCTTTACGCCCTTACCGGAATCCTGCTGTTTATACTGTTGCGGCGGCTGCTCGGAAAATATCATGTGTTGTTACCCTTGCTTACCGTGATGTTGTTTCTGGCGCACCCCCTGCATACCGAAGTGGTGGCGAGCCTGAAGAACAGGGAAGAGCTGCTCAGTTTTCTGGGAGCCCTGCTTTCGCTGAAATACTTTCTGAGATTTTGCGATTCAGGTAAAAAGATTAACATATTGTGGGGTACCTTGTTTTTTGGGCTGGGCTACCTGTCCAAAGCCAATGTGATGACCTTTCTGGCGGTGATTCCGCTGGTGTTTTATTTCTTTACGGATGTCAGACCCCGTCAGATATTGCTGATGCTGATTCCGTTGCTGCTGGTGCTGGCCGTTGCGGTTGTGGTGCCAAGAATTTTTCTGGGTGAGACCACCCGTTCCCTGCAGTTTATCGAGAATCCTCTGCTTATGGGCGCCTCCCTTGCCGAGCGTCTGGGGACCTCCATGATGGTGATGCTGTTTTACCTTCAGAAACTGGTTTTCCCCCATCCGCTGGGGTTCTACTATGGATTTAATATGATTCCCGTTACCGGTCTGGCAAACCCGATGGTATGGCTTTCGCTGCTGATCCATTTAGGGTTGCTTGGATTTGCATTGTGGAAGATCAGGGAAAAACACCTGCTATCATTTGCCATACTTTTCTACCTGGTGAATATTTCGCTGTTTTCCAACCTGATTGCTCCTCCCACGGGAATAGTGGCGGAGCGCTTCCTCTATATTGCTTCCCTGGGATTTGTACTTGCGCTGGTTTACGGGATATTCAGGATTTTCGGCCCGGTTACTGCCGGAGAGCTCTTGCCGGCCAGGGTGAAGAATTACGCGGTACTCATTGCGGTGATTCTTGCCATCCCGGCTACCGCCAAAACCATCGACCGCAACCGCGACTGGAAGGATGAGCTGACCCTTTATGCCGCGGATATGCCCTATCTGGAGCAATCGGCTAAAGCTAATTTTATCTATGCTACCAATCTGCGTTCTTCGGTAGTGGAAAGGCTGAAATCGGGCGTGCCGCGGCAGCAGATTGTCCCTGATGCCCGGATTTGCATAAAGCATTTTAAACAGGCAACCAGGGTGTATCCTGCCTATGCCGATGCCTGGAATAACCTGGGTGAGTCATTTCTGCTGCTGCTCAACGAGTCCGATTCGGCGATACAGTACTTTGAAAAAGCCGTGGAGCATAATCCGCAGTTTACGGCTGCGTTTTATAACCTGGGTTACACCTATCAGGTGACCGGTCAGCCTGAAAAAGCCATTTCGAATTACGAAAGGGCGCTGGAACTCCAGCCTTTCGAGATCAGGGCCATGTCGAACCTTGCCCAACTCTATCAGAAGACCGGACAAACCGAAAAGGCCATTGCCCTGAATGAAGATATTATTACGATAGAGCCCGGGCTGGACCTGCCCTACATCAATCTGGGCACTTATGCCATGCGCGGCGGGGATGCTGCCAAAGCCCTGGAATATTTTGAGCAGGCCATCCGGATTAACCCGAATAATTTTGAACTCAATATGCGGCTCCGGAATTACTACCAGAAGGTTGGCGATTCAGCGAAAGCCGATTATTATCTTGACCTGGCGCGCCGTTCAGGACGGCCTCAACAATAAGTATCACCGATGCCCGAAAACTCTGCCTACTATCAACCTGAGCTTACCCTGCCTGATCTGCTGAAGCGGGCTGCTGCATACCCTGCGCCTCTGTATACCGGTTATATGGACGAGAAAGGGGAAATTGACAGACAAACCTATGCTGAACTTTTGAATGAGGCCACTTCGCTTGCCTGCGGATTACAGGCGCTGGGGATGCTGTCCGGCGACAAAGCCATCATTGCAACCCGGCAGAACCGGGAAACCATCACCCTGCTCTGGGCCTGTTTCCTGGCGGGGGTAGTACCTACGGTGCTCCAGCCGCCCCTTACCTTTTCGGGATACAACCCTGCCGTGGAGAAACTGAAAAATGTTTACCGGCAGTTCGGAGAACCTTATATATTTTTCAGTGAGGAAATGGCTGAGACTGATGGGCTTCCTGATGAAAAAGTTAAACATGTCAATGATCTTGATTGTAGCGGAAACTTTGAAGCACCGTATCTGCAACCCGGCGACCTGGCATTTGTTCAGTTTTCGTCGGGCAGCACGGGCGATCCCAAGGGCATTATGCTTACCCATCAAAACCTGATGGTAAATATGGATGCCATCCGGATCGGCCTTGATCTGCATTTCCCTGACCGCACCGGTAACTGGATGCCTTTGTTCCACGATATGGGGCTGATCGGGTACCATCTGGTACCACTTTATTGCTCCATTTATCAGTTTCACACCGAAACGATAGATTTTATAAAGAATCCCGGTTTGTGGCTTGATCTGATGAGTGGGTCCCGGATTAACGTTACCGGCTGTCCGAACTTCGGGCTGGCGTTGGTACTTCGCTATCTGAGCAGGAAAAAGACCCTGCCGGACTGGGATTTTTCTTCGATGAAGGCCATGCTCAACGGGGCAGAGCCAATCTCGGTGCAGATTATGAACGATTTTGTGGAGCGCCTGCAGCCCTTCGGATTCAGAACCGAAGCCATGATGCCGGTTTACGGGATGGCCGAAGCCACGCTGGCCATTTCATTTACGCCCCTGATGCGGCCTTCGGTGATCACTGCCTTTGATGCGACCAGACTCGATCTGGAAGGCATAGCCGTGGAAGTGCCGGTGGATGATCCGGGTGCCAGGCTGCTGTCGGGCGTGGGCATTGCCCTGAACGACACGTGGATCCGTATCACCGGTCATGACGACAGTCCGGTAGAGGACGGAATGACGGGCCACATTCAGTTGAAAGGACCCGGTATCACCAGTGGATATTACCGGAAACCCGAAGCCACCCGGGCTGCCTTCTGCGGAGAATGGCTGCGTACCGGCGATATCGGTTTCTTTTACAAAGGCAACCTTTATGTGAGCGGCAGGCACAAGGATATTATTTTTAAAAACGGACGTAACTATTTTGCCAACGATCTGGAAACCATGGCCTGCACCGTCGACGAAATCAGTTATGGCAAGGTTTGTTTCGGTGGTACAACCAGCCGCGAAACGGGACATGATAAAGTGATCGCTTTTCTGGCCGGTTCGCCCGGTGAAAAGGCCACGGAGACCTTCAGGCAGCTGCGCAACCTGCTGCGGGCCAACCTGGGCATTACCGTTGATGAGCTGGTGATGGTTAAATCCAATGAAATCCCGAAAACATCAAGCGGGAAACTGCAACGGTATAAGCTGATGCAACGCTACCTTGCCGGTGAGTTTGCCGAAACAACCCTGCCGGCTGCTATTCTGAACATATGACAACAAATATTATAGACGTCCCTTTCTTTTTTATCATCGGCCGCCCGCGTTCGGGCACCACATTGCTTCGCTCCATTTTTGATGCGCACCCCAACGTGGTGATTCCATTCGAAAGCCCGGTAATTCTGAATCTTTACCGCAAGTACAAAAAAGTACGCACCTGGGACGAGGCCGCCGTTGATGAACTGTATGCCGACCTTAGCAAACAGCCCTATTTCGAACGCTGGAGGGTGGAGAAAGAGGGGTTGAAGGAGCGGATACTCGGTTATCAGGGAGAAATCAGTTTTCATCTGCTGATAAGGCTGGTTTACCAGGGGTACCAGTCGGTGTTCGACAAGACTGAAACCCTGTGGTTCGGCGATAAGAATCCGGTTTATTCCTTTTATGCCGACCGTCTTTTCAGGATGTTTCCCGACGCGAAGTTTATCCACATTACCAGGGATTACCGCGATAACCTGGTTTCGTTGCGAAAAGTAACCTTCGAGGCGCCCATCCCGGCCCTGATCGCCTATCGCTGGGTCAGGGCCAACAAGCTGATGGACAAAATTATCCGCAAAGCGCCCGATCAGGTACTCCGCCTGCGTTATGAGGATCTGGCCGCTGCCCCTGAGGAGAAAACCCGCGAAATCTGTAATTTTCTGAATCTGGAGTTCTATCCGGAGCAGCTTGAATACCGGAAAAAACTGGAAGGGGCCAAAGAGCGTGCCGCCGAATACCAGATCCGGAACCATGAGAGCCTGATGAAACCGGTAAACACGGGCCGCATTGCCATCTGGAAGGACGCGCTGACTCCGGAAGAAGTAAAGGTAATGGATATGGTTGCCGGTCGCAATGCAGACGAGCACGGTTATGAAAGGGAGTTCAGGGGTAGTTATCCCTTGCTGATGATCAGATCGTTGCCGGTGTTGCTCTACGCCCGTATGATGAACACGGCCATGCGGCTGGGCAGCCTCCTGCCTTACGGACCGGCTTCATGGGTTTTTATGAAGTTGCAGGTGTTTTACAGGATATACCGCAAAGCTGCCACCCGAAAATCCGGCGACTAATGCCTGCCGGTAAACCGCCTTACCATATATTTCCACCAGATGGCATAAATAATGGTCAACACAGGATTGGTCAGGCGGATATACCATGAACGTTTTCTGCCTATCCATTCGAGGTTTCGGTTAAGGTTGCCCGGCTGATCCCCGAGCAGGTCCTCCAGCACAATGCGCCCGTAATTGTGATTGGTTCCGTAAACCCAGTAGGCCGCTTTAAAGTTTCCGGTCCGCCACAATGTCTTAAACATCATTTTGCGGATATTATCCTTTTTGTAAAGCTTCATCCAGATGTCGCGCATGGTTTGCTGCAACGCTTCGCGGGTCATATGGTTGGTACCCATCGTGGCTTCCTTGAAGTGGTAATGCTTCCAGTCTTCGGGATAATTACAGAGATCGATCTTTTTCTGGTCGCGCAGCCGGAAAAACAGGTCGGTGCCCGGCAACGGGGTCATGATGCTGGTTTGCATGGCATCAATGCCGCTGTTCAGGCAGAATTCCATTCGATTGTATAAATCCTGCGTGTTGTCGCTTTCCATACCGAAGATCATAGCTCCCAGGACGGCTATACCGTGTTTGTGGATTTTTCTGAAGGCTTCCTGGTAGTAATCCACTCCCTTCTTCAGGTTCAGTCGTTTGCGGGCATCTTTAAGGGCTTCGGGTTTTTCGGCCTCAATGCCAAGCAAAATCAGGGTGCAGCCGCTTTTGGCCGCCCAATGCAGCACTTCGTCGTTATCGGCAAAATTCATGGCCGCCTGTCCGAACCACAGCTTGTTGATTTTCCGCTCAACCATTCCCCTGAAAAGCCGGATGGCCCGCTCTTCAGCCCCTTTGTTGGTATTGATCAGGTGATCGTCAACAATAAACAACAGTGGCCTGTCTGTCTGTTCCAGTTCATCAAGTACCTCTTCAACCAGGCGTTCACGGTATTTTGAACCACACATTTTGGTGACCGAGCAGAAATCGCAGCCCATGGGACAGCCACGTGAAATTTGTATCAGATCATACACATAGGGGTATTTTTTGTAAATATCCCTGCGTATAAGCGGTATTTTATCAACCGGGGTAATTCCACCCTGGTACAATTTCTGAACGCTGCCCTCCTCAAAATCCCTGATCACCTGGGGCCAGACCAGTTCGGCTTCGCCCGAAACCGTGGTATCAACATAGTTGACGACCTCTTCGGGCATCATGCTGGCATGGATGCCGCCCATCACGGTATGCACCCCCTGACTTCTGAACATGGCCGCTAGTTCATAGGCGCGAAAAGCATTGGCCGTAAAGGCGGTGAAACCTACCATATCCACAGGCCGGAAGGTGCACAGTTCAAAACTCTCATCAATCAGTTCCACCTCCCAGTGGTCAGGTGTAAGCGCGGCAATTATACCGAGCCCCAACGGCATGTAACTGGTGCTGGGGTCATTTGAAAAGCCCAGCCGGTGCTGGTTTATCGGATTTATCAGAAGCAGTTTTCTCTTCCTTTTTTCGGTCATTTCAATCTTCGGACTCTAATTCCGGTGGCAATATTACTAAATACTTTTATCCTGATGTGTGAAATTTCATTTTACATTTCCGGCTTTGCTGTATTGGTATTTGAAACTTCCTAACTTTGCCGCATCAATTAACGCCGCTTTTATGAACATTGACGACTTTATTACACACATTGAGGAAGAATTTGATGACCTGACGCCCGGAACCCTGAAGCCGGAAAGTATTTTCAGGGAAGTGTTTGAATGGAATTCCATCAATGCACTGATTCTTATTGCCATGGTTAAGACGGAATACGACGTGGCCATCAATGCGGAGGATATTGCGAATTCGAAGACTGTCGCAGATATTTACAGGATTATTGAAGAAAGGGTCAGCTAACCGGCCGGTAATAAACCACCCCTTAAAAATGTTCATTCACCCCGGCAAAACCGGATTTTATACCATCGGTTGCGGACTGGTCGTATAAATTTTTACTGCCTGCTGCCGGCTTCCCTGACAAGCAGATCGATGGAAATATCTTCGAACATCCGGTACGGCGGCAGTTCTATGCCATATCTGTTTTTGATTTCATCCGAAAGTTCCGAGGCTTTGAGCGAATCAATTCCGTAAGCAATCAGTGCGTCTGAATTGCCCACGGGTTTCCCCTGATTCAGTTTTGCAGAAACCCAGTTGCAGATAAAATCTGACAGACTGATGTTATCAGGTTGAAGTTCTGCAGAAAAATCTGCTTCGGGAAAGATTTTTTCGGCAATAATCTCCAGTTCACCTTTGAGCAGCATTTCACGGGCTGCTTTGTGCATCATCTTTCCGCTCGAAGTTTTGGGAATTGATCCGGTGCGGATCAGGCTGATACGCGCCGGCTGAATTTCATGTTCGGCCGATACCGATGCAACGATGTGTTCAAGAATGCCTGCTGTATCAGGCTTTCTCAGATATGTCCTTTCCAGTTCGGCAATGATGCACAGGCTTTCTTTGTAATTTACTTCGAGCGGAACAGCCGCTACGCAGGTTTTGCGGATGGAAGGATGGCAGTTTTCAACCGTTTTCTCAATGTCCTGGGGATAAAAGTTCTTCCCGTTAATAATGATCAAATTTTTAAGCCGTCCGGTAATATACAACTCCCCCTGATGTAAAAAGCCTAGGTCTCCTGTTCGAAGCCAACGGGGGTCGTTCATTCCGGCCGGTGAAACGCCGAAGGTTTCAGCTGTCAGCCTCTCATTATCCCAGTATCCTTTTGTAATGGTAGTGCCGCTCACCCATATTTCACCCACCCGATCTTCCTCCAACTTGAGGGAATTGTCAGGATTCACAATAATTATTTCAGTATCCATAATCGGGATACCATTGCTGACAATGTAATGTATATCATCTTCCGGGCCGGCCATTTCGATAAGATTCTCTTTAAGGGAATTGGTTTTAACAGGCAGACTGAATGGTCCCTTTTCATTTCTGGCGCCGGTCAGGATCAGCGTTGATTCCGCCATTCCGTAAGCCGGAAAGAAGGCGCCGGTTTTAAAACCACAGGATGAAAATTTTTCACTGAATCTGTCCATGGTTTGTTTTCGCACGGGTTCTGCCCCGCTGAACATAATCCGTAGCGTTGACAGATCAATACCACTAAGTTCATCATTAGCGATTCTATCGATACAATGGTTAAATGCAAAATCTGGACCTCCGCTCAGTCTGGCGCCATATCTGCTGATGGCTTTGAGCAGGGTAATAGGCTTTGAAATAAATATAAACGGTGGGATCAGTACGCTGTGTGAACCGGAGAAAACTGTTGAAAGGATGCCCAGAATTAATCCCAGATCGTGAAATTGCGGAACCCAATGGACATTGGTATCTTCAGGGCAAATGAGCATATACAACTGAAGTGACTTCAGGTTTACCATAATATTCCGGTGACTTACCATCACTCCCTTCGGGTTACCCGTTGATCCTGAAGTATACTGAAGAAACGCAAGTTGATTAAGATCCGGGTCTGCTGGCTTGAAATCTGATAGTCTGGGAGTAAGTTCCTCTGTTGCAAGCCATGGGATTGCAGAAAGGTAAGGGTCGTCAGAAAAGTTGCGCTCGAGCGAATTATTAATTTCTGTTGTAGCAAGGATTGCATTGGCATCACAATCAGCTGAAATAACGCGAATCCGGCTCAGGGAGCGGTTTTTCCGGGGTGGATATACCGGAACAGGAATTGCGCCGGCATACAGACAGCCAAAAAATGCAGCAATGAAATCGATACCGGCAGGATAAAACATCAGAACATTCTTCCCGGAAAGATCCATAGCGGATATTTTACCTGCGATGGTCGTCGCAGCTTTGTGCAATCCGCCGTAGGTAATCACCGCGGTCTCATTTTCTCCGTCGCCCAGAAAGGTGAATACCCTGCGTTCCGGATGCAGGGCAGCCCTCGTTTGCAACACAGTTACAATGGTAGCTTTGTCTGGCAGATGTCCAAGGTCGGCGGGAACCGGAGCAGTCGTAATCATCAATTAATCAATATTTTGTTGTTCATTCGGAGAATGAAAGATGTCATGCAAAGTTAGAAAATTGGGGGATCAACTGAAAATTAAAGTACATTTGCGATGATAGAGTCCAGATGAGAACCGGGTAGTTCTGGTTAACTATAATCCTTTTTTATGGCCATTTTCAGTATTTCTGATATACGGATGGCAGGCATGTCGGCCTGTGTTCCCCCAAAAGCGCTTTCAAACCATGATTATAAATGGATTAAAGTGAAGGAACGGGAACAGGTAATCAAAACCATTGGCGTGGAAAACCGCCATGTGGCAGAACCTGGTCAGACCACATCCGACCTTTGTTTTCAGGCGGCTGAACAATTGCTGGGCGAACTGAAGTGGGACAGGAATGAGATCAGCATCCTGGTATTTGTATCCCAAAGCCGCGATTACATCATCCCGTCAACCTCTGCCATCCTGCAGGACCGTTTGAAACTGCCGAAAAGCTGTATGGCCATCGACATCAATCTGGGGTGCTCGGGATACGTTTACGGCCTTTCGGTGATCGGCAGCATGATGAAGGCGGCCGGTCTGCATAAAGGATTGCTGCTGGTAGGCGATTTGTCGAACGTTACCTCCAGCTATCGTGACAAAAGCACCTATCCGCTGTTTGGCGACGCCGGCACTGCTACAGCCCTGGAATTTGATCCGGGCGCGGCACCCATGCAGTTCAACCTGCAAACCGACGGCAGCGGCTATGAAGCCATCATTATTTACGACGGGGGCGTGAGAAACCTGGCAAGTAAAAAATCTTTCGCAACCAGAAAATACGGCGAGGGCATTTACCGCAACCGGCTGCAGATTGCGCTGAACGGCATTGAAGTGTTTAACTTCTCGTTGCGTGAGGTGGTGCCAAACATAAAAACCACCCTCAAGCACTTTGGCCGCGAGTTGCCCGAATTTGACTACCTGCTTTTTCATCAGGCCAACCGCCTGATCAACGAAACCATCCGCAAAATGCTGAAGGTGGAGCCAGAGCGTGTTCCATATTCCCTGCGTGATTTCGGAAATACCAGCTGCGCTTCCATCCCGTTGACGATGGTTACACAAATCAGGGAGGCCCTGGAACAAAAGCCCAGGAAACTGCTGCTTTCAGCTTTCGGAATCGGGCTGTCGTGGGGTAGTGTACTGATGGAAACTTCAGGGCTGGTGGTGCCTCCGCTCACGGAACTGGAACCGGCATCACAGCCCGGAGTATAAACTGAGCCTCGCTTCGGGAAGAATCGCTGTAGCAATTTGTAAACTAAACGATGAATTTCCAGATATGAATGCATTTGATCTAAGCGGTAAAACAATTCTGGTTACCGGCGCTTCGTCAGGGCTCGGGCGGCAAACCGCCATTACGGCCAGCGGGTATGGCGCCGGGGTGGTGATTACCGGCCGGGACACAGCCCGGCTGAATGAAACCTTTCAGTTACTCGAAGGGGATGGGCATCAGCAAATCACGGCCGATCTCACCCTGCAACCGGATATTGACCGGTTGGTGGCTGCCCTGCCCGTGCTGAACGGGGTGGTATACAGCACCGGCATTTCCGACCTGGCTCCGGCGCGCTTCATCACCGCCGAAACCATTGCTAAAACCTTTCGCGTGAGTTTTGATGCAGCCGTATTGCTTACGGCGGGGTTGCTCGGCAAAAAGAAGCTGGCTAAAAACCAGTGCTCGCTGGTGTATATTTCTTCCATTTCGACAAGATATCCTTTTGTGGGCGGGGCCATGTACATCAGTGCAAAAGCGGCCCTGGAGGCTTATGCCCGCGTACTGGCGCTGGAACTGGCACCCAAAGGCATCAGGGTCAATTGTGTGGCTCCGGCATTTGTGCGCACCCCCATGCTCGACGATACCGCCGCCAACTATTCGCAGGAAGCGGTAAATATGATCGAAGCCCGTCAGATTCTGGGCCTGGGCGATCCGGAAGATGTGGCCAATTCAATTGTTTATTATCTGTCCGATGCTTCGAAGTGGGTGAGCGCCACCAGCCTGGTGCTGGGCGGCGGATAATTCACAATCACTGCCTGTGCTGAAAGCATTGAAGCATCAGAAATACAGCGAAGCGACGTTCAACCCGGTAAATCCGCAATCCAAAATCCGCAACCGAACGAAGTGAGTTCACCGAAGGTAATCCGAAATCGCAAATCCGAAATTAGGAGTGTTCAAAACATCAAACGACATTTCAAAAAGTTCTTTGGCATCATGAAAATCAAAGGTTTTTAACAAAACAAGGTATTGTAATTAACAGTGATGTCTTTGTTTGTCTGAAAATAGCTGGTTATCAACAAAATATGTTTGCCACTGTTGGCAAAAACTCTCTATAATCAAGACAATCAACTTGTTAAGGACTTATATTTGTTCCTGCAATGGGAACAGATTGTAAGCAGGGTATAAAAGTCCAAGACTTACTCAAGCTTATACCTGATGACTTGTTGGCTGATTTGAGTTCAGAAACCAACGTTGATTATCAGGTAAAAAAGCTTTATGGCAGGAATGTCTTTAGCCTTTTACTGTTTGGACTGATAGAAAGCGATCGTCTTGGTCTCAGGTCGCTAGAGGATTTTTATAACTCCACCCATTACAAGGTGCTGTTTAATATTCCAAATAAAAACACAACCAAATATAACTCTCTATCTGCTCGTCTTGCAACTATGAATGTTGACTTTTTTCGAAAGGCCTATGAAGCTATATACGAGCAATGTTCTCAACTCTACGATGAAAACGATCTGGCTTTGAATTACAAATTATCCAGAGTTGATTCAACAATGGTTTGTCAGACAGCTGCTAAACTGGAAAATGGGATCCATGTTGGCTGTAAGAAAGATGGTAAAAAGCAGATTAAATATACTGTTTGTCTGACCGATATGTTTCCTAGTAGTGTTGAGGTTTTTAATCAGCAATGCCATATCAGCGAAAACCTCACCATTCCTAAGGCGATATTCAGGGTGATTGACAAGAACAAAGACAATGTCTTTGTTTTTGATCGGGGAGTATCTGACCGACAAACTTTCTGTAAGTTGGACCAGGAAGAATACACTTTTGTTACAAGACTGAAATCAGATGCAAGATTTATTGCTCTGGAAGATTTTGAGATAAGTCAAGACCAAAAAGTAAGAAATCTTACAATCCTTAAAGATCAACGTGTTTACTTATATAAGAGTGGAACATCAGTAGTTGAGCATTCTTTTAGACTTGTACAGGCAATAAATGATAAGGGATATCCTTACTTCTTTCTTACCAATATGTTCTCTATCCCAGCCAAAGACATAATAACAATTTATAAATCAAGGTGGGATATTGAGGTCTTTTTCAGATTCATTAAGCAGGAATTGAACTTTTCCCACTTCATCAGTGTGAATGAAAACGGAATTAAGATCCTCTTGTACATGACCCTTATTCTCTCCATGCTGATTCTGATCTATAAAAAGATTAATGGATTGGGGTATAAAACAGCTAAAAGAAGGTTCATGATCGAAATGTGGGATATCATCGCCATAATTATGATCAAACATAGTGGAGGTGATCCAAGTCTCGTCTTCAGGTGAAAAGCTATACCTTTGATTTTCAATACGTCAATGAACTCGTGATTCTTTTGTTCTTTTTATTTGTGGTTTTGAACACTCCTAATCCGAAATCCAAAATTCCCTATGCCCGATTATTCAATTATAGTCCCGGTTTATAACAGCAAAGACAGCCTCGGGGAACTGTTTTCACGGATAGATCAGACCTTGGAGCGCCCGGGCCTTTCATTCCGGGTGATTTTTGTGGACGATGGCAGTACCGATCAAAGCTGGGAAGTCATCAGCGCTATACGCCAGCAGCATCCCGGCAAGGTAACCGCCATCCGGCTGGCCCGCAACTACGGGCAGCACAACGCCACGCTCTGCGGTATTGCACAGGCCGAAGGTGACCACATCATTACCATTGATGATGATCTGCAGAACCCGCCAGAGGAAATCCCCCGGCTGATCGCCACCATGAAGGAAGAAGACGCCGATCTGGTGTACGGAATTTATAACAGGAAACAGCACTCCATAATGCGCAATATGGGCAGCGCCATTATCCGCGGAAGCTCCAAGCGCCTGTTCAGTACCAAGGGGCAGGGCTCTTCTTTCAGGCTGATGAAGTCGTCGCTGGCTAAAAGCCTGCTGAACCACCAGATCAACTTTGTATACATCGATGAGTTGTTTAACTGGTACACCTCCCATATCTCTTTTGCATTGGTTGAACATCACAAGCCGCCCTACAGGAAGTCGAATTACTCGCCCCGCTCGCTTTTCAGAATGATGAGCAACCTCGTAATCTATTATACCGCTGTTCCGCTGAAACTGATGGTTTACGGCGGACTGATATCGTCCATCATAAGTTTTATCGTGGGTGTGGCGTTTATTTACCGCAAGGTTGTTTCCGACGTTCCCCTGGGATTCACCGCCCTGATCGTTGCCATATTGTTCTCCACCAGCATCATCCTGCTTTCGCTGGGCGTAATCGGTGAATACCTCAGCCGCATTTATGCGGTGCAGAACCGTAAACCGCCTTTTGCCATCAGGGAGATACTTTAATGATGGTGTGAGGTACACGGCAGTGCCTTTTAGTCAGTTTGCCTCAAAAAAATGAAAGAAGAAGACCCGGAAGATGAAACTCTTAAAATACGGTATCACCCTTGAACGCCTCAAAGAAACAGATATTGAACTGGTAAGGCATTGGAGGAATTCCGACCCTGTGCGGCTGAATATGGCATACCGTGAGATTATATCTCCCGAACAGCAGTTGGAATGGTTCAGGTCTGTCGATAACCTGGAGAACAACTACCTGTTGATTTATTACAAAGGGGAAAAGATCGGGCTGCTCAACGATAAAAATGTGAACTGGGAGGCGCGGACCTCCGAGTCGGGGTTGTTTCTGGGGCGCACTGAGTTTTATTCCACCTTTGTGCCTTACCTGGTTTCCGTGGCCGGAATAGAGACGACGTTTTACTTTTTGAACTGGAACAAACAGTACGCGCATATCCTCCGCGGCAACGCCCGGGCTATCAGTTACAATGCACAGTTAGGCTACAGACTTTGCCCGGATCAGGAAGAAGCGGAAAACCAGCAATATGAACTGACCCGTGAGGGATTTGAGCTGAAGGCCGGCAGGATCAGGAAAGCGGTGCGCCAGCTTGCCGGGGATGACCTGAAAACTACCTTGCTGCTGGAGCCGGAAGATTATAAATCGGGGCTTGCCCTGCGTTACGAGTCCCTGCTGGCGGCCTGTCCTTTGCCTCTCCGGCGCGATGAAGATGCTGCCGGTGTCTGGATACGCGAAGTCTGAAGCCTGCCTTATGCTTCTGTTCCTTCCGATAGTTTTTTCAGCGATCTGGCGATGCCGGTAAATTCATCCACATTCATTTCTTTAATATACAGCAAGCCGTGGGTAGCCCTGATCAGGGCATTGTTGTTTTCGTAGAAGAAGTTTTTGCCCAGCAGCAACTGTATCTGTTTCAGTTGTTTCACCCATGTTTTGCGTGTCAGCTCGCTGAAAGGCCCGTCGTATTCAAAACTGGGAAATGAGGCGTGCACCTGGCTGAGGTAGCTTTCGGCAAATGATTTCTCCAGTACGGCCAGAGAGTTGAGCGAAACGGGAACCAGCAGGTCGGCATCGGCGGGATGAAAACGGTACCATACGTTGCGGTAGCCGAGGATCCGCAATTGTGAAAGATCGGCTTCCCTGCTCCATTCCTGTACCGCCCCTGCAATGGCCTGCAGCACTTTGTAATGGGTGTCGGGGCCGCTGCCTTCCGGATCAAGGGCCAGGCTGATGATGGTCGGCTTGATTTCCCTGAGTTGCTGAAGGATGGGGAGCATATCCCGGTTTTTCTCAGGGTTCTCGGTAAAAATCTCACCCTTGTAAAAGCCCAAACGCAGGTGATGCACATTCTTCACGGGCACGCCGTAATAGGCCCATACCAGCTCCTCTTCAAATTCGCGCAGCATCCCCTTAAGCTTCTGGATGTCGGGTGGATTTTTGCTGCCGTCATAGCTTTCCTTCAGCGTATTCACCACGTTCTTCAGCACTTTCCGGAGTTCAAAACGATCTTCAGTTTCCCAGATAACCACCGCCGACCGGACAATGCGGTGACACAGTCCCCTGCGTTTTTCATATTCATTCTGCCGGGCCACATTGTCGAGGAAATGGTACACATCTTTATCCCATTTAAAAGCATAGCCTTTTTTGAAGAAATCCGGATAGAGGATCATCTGGATTTCGCCTTTCTCGAGCATTTCCAGGGTGTCTTCCAGCGCACTGATAAGGAAGTGGTTGGTGACGGCCGTAAAGCCTGAGGTCATCACTGCAAAATGAATATCGTTGGTTGCTGTACGGAGCTGCCGGTTGGTGTATGGCATAATGCCCAGCATAATATCGTCGTGGTGCGGCCCTGTGTGATATATCACCTGGTTTTCGTCACGCTTCATGCCTTTCTGCAGCTTGTCCATGATTGCACTGACCACCCCGGGAACTGTTTGTTCGCCCAGATCCGGAATCAGCGAACACCAGGGGTCGGCCCTGAGTTCGTCAATTGTCAGGTTGTGACCGTATTTATCGAGTTTCGTGCAAAGATCAATCACCGCCCTTTCGGTTTTACGCCGGGTCCACTCACCGGTTTTGTAGTAGCGCTCCACGGAATCGCTTAGCCGGCTGGCAGCGCCTTCGGTAAGGTAGAAGCGGGCATTGGGCAGTCGTTGAAGTACCGTGGCCGGATAAACAGTATTGATTTCGCTTTCAAGCGCTGATTTTACCACTTCGGCTTTGGCCTCTCCGGCGGCAAAAATTATGGCTACTGCATCCGGATTGTAAGTGATGGTTCCCAATCCGATGGTGATCACCAGGCGGTTACGGGAGATTTCAATGCCCCCGAGGTCGCCGGCGGCTACGGCCTGGGTTTCAAAATTGGTTTGTGTTAACCTTGTGGTTGACCAGAGGTCAGATCCCCGGGTGTTGAAGGCAATGTGCCCATCAGGACCTATACCGCCAAGAAAGAATCCTATACCTCCCTTTTCACGGATTTTTGCTTCATACTCAGAACACCAGTTGTCGATGGCAAAAATGGAAGCCTTGCGGACCTCTTCATCTGCCGATCGGGATTCGCGGTAACGCAGGCTTAAATCGATGGCAGATCCGGGGAAGACCTCGCTGTAATGCCTGCCTCCGGGCAACGGGATTTCTTCGGCATTGATCAGCAACGCCCTGCCGGGATCAAGTCCGAAGCCGCGGATGTAATATTCTGTCACATAGTTGTGAAATGAGTTGTGCTGTGCCGGAGAAATGGGGTAGAACTCATCGATCTGTACAAACTGCAGTCCCCTGAGATCCGGTTTTCTGAGCGATCCCAGTCCGTATCTGCCCAGCAACTGGCGAATTTCTTCCCTGTTCCAGTTTTCGAGGATATGGTGGGTATTCTTGATGAAATACTCGGGCGTTTTTCCGGTAGGAAGGCTGATGACCCCTTCCGGATTCCCGGAAACCCACTCCAGAAAACGCAGCGAGGTGAACAGCCCCAGAGAGGGGAAGTCTCCCGTAATGATGTAAGGGATGCGTGCCGACATCTTCTCAACTCCTGAAAGGGCCGAAAAGGCCTGCTCGACCGGAGAAAACTCTGTGTGATTCATATTGCTCACTTTTTTTACCGGTTCAACTTATGAACTCCGCCGCAGGAAGACCATACCCCGGTATTTTGATACCGCTCACTCAGGCTGGTTGTGAACAGGAAGTCAGCGCCAGACCGGAAAAATGTATCTTTACGTACGTCAATTTACAACTGTGCGACATCTGCAACACATGACTTTCAGAATCTTTAACCATGATTGCTTTTATTGCCTTTGCAAAGATACGCTATGATTAAAATTAACAGACAACTTCTGAAAAAAAATTAAAAAGGCCTGGTATTCCAAGCCTGCTTTTGTACATTTGCAGGAGAGTCGGATGCTAAAAACTATTCCGGATGAAAAAAGTGGTTCAAGTACTAATGATCTTACCGGCACTGTTGCTCACAGGGGCATTGCCGCTGAGCGCGCAGGAAGACGGTAAGGTGTCTGAAGTTCCTTCATGGGAAGCACTGCGCAACCGTGAATACCCCAGGTGGTTCAGCAACGATAAGCTGGGGATATTCATACACTGGGGCGTTTATTCGGTGCCTTCGTATGGCGGGGCTGAGTCGTATGCCGAGTGGTATCTGCTCGGGCTGAAACACGGAACGCACAACCGCGTCGATTTTATGAAAAAGAACTACGGGGAGAATTTCACATACAGGGATTTTGTGCCACTGTTCAAAGCTGAGTTGTTTGACCCCGATGAGTGGGCTGAGATTTTTAAGAAATCCGGAGCCGGTTACATCGTATTGGTAAGTAAACATCATGATGGTTACTGCCTTTGGCCCAGTGCGTATGCCCCGGGCTGGAACAGTGTGGATACAGGTCCGGGCCGCGATATCGTGGGCGAAGTGGCGGAAGCCGTGCGGAAGCGGGGAATCCGCTTTGGTCTGTACTATTCCCTCCCGGAATGGGATCATCCCCTGCACCGCTGGTATGAGGATCCGAACGATTCCATCGGCGATTATGTGGAGCAGCACATGATTCCGCAGTTTAAAGAGCTGGTGTCGGCCTACCGTCCCGACCTGATCTTTACCGACGGGGAGTGGTACAATACGGCGGAACAATGGCATGCCCGTGAGCTGATTTCCTGGTATTACAACCTTGTCGGACCCGATGCCATCGTGAATGACCGATGGGGCAGCGGAGCCGACATCGGATTCCGCACTCCCGAATACAGCTCGGGCGGTTTGAATGCCGACCGCCCCTGGGCCGAGGTGAGGGGACTGGGCCGCTCATTCGGACTCAACCGCAACGAAAAACTTTCGGCATACATGTCGCCCCGCGACCTTATCCATCTTTTTGCCCGCACCGTTGCTTATGGTGGTGGACTCATTATCAATGTCGGTCCGGCTGCCGACGGAAAAATTCCGCTGCTTCAGCAGGAGCGTATTGAAGCACTCGGTGAATGGCTTGAAATCAACGGAGAGGCTATCTACGGAAGCGAACGCTGGATCCGCAGCGGGGAAGAAAAACCGGTGGAACTCACCCGCACCGACCCGCAGGTCAATTTCAACTGGGTACGCAACTCCCCAGGATACCCGGTGGTGGAAGACAATTTTACGGCCGAATGGACCGGCTGGATCAAACCCGGACATACTGCAAATTATACCTTCTCGGCAATGGCCAACGACGGCATGCGCCTGTTTATCGACGGTAAACCCGTGCTCGATCAATGGGATTCAGAAACCGGAGGTACCGACTCTGAAGCCATGCGCAGCAGAACCGGGGCGGATGTAAACGGCACCATTACGCTCGAAAAGGGGAAATTCTATGCGGTTACGGTAAACTTCACCGAAAAAACCCACGATGCGGATATTGCGCTGTCGTGGGAATGTCCCGGTCTGCCGAAAGAGATTGTACCGAAAAAAAACCTGTTTAGCCGGAAAGACCTGCCGGAGGGCGACGGCCTGAACGCCGTATACCGCTCCATGCGACAGCACATTGCCTATACGACAAACCGCGGTAACCTGTATGCCATTTGCTTTGAATGGCCGGGACAAAGCCTTCGAGTAAATACAGGAGCAAAGCCTCCGGTGGGCGAAGTGAGCCTGCTGGGCCGTGATGGAAGTCTGCCCTGGAAGATGGAAGGCGATGAACTGCTCATCGACCTGAGCGGTATTCAGTACAATGAAATGCCCGGCCATTACGCATGGACATTCAAAATGGAAGGCCTTGCCAAACCTTAGGCCTGATCAAAGTTTAATACAATTTGTTACAAAACCGATCCTGAATTTAATCCCCTACCCGATGAAAAAGCTGTCCGTAACATTAATCACCCTGCTGTTTGCTGTTTTTTTCAGCGCCTGCGATCGTCAGGCGGAAACCGGTGAACCTGCATCTTATGTTGACCCGTTTATAGGAACCGGAGGGCATGGGCACACCTATCCCGGGGCAACGGTTCCGTTCGGGATGGTTCAACTGAGTCCGCAAACGCGCCTCGACGGCTGGGACGGATGCTCGGGCTACCATTTTACCGACAGCGTGATATACGGTTTTGCACATACAGCCCTCAACGGTACCGGCGTAAGCGACTACGGCGACATACTTGTAATACCTGTCGTGGGCGAACCGGTTTTTAAAAACACAGAGTACAGCTCTTCTTTCAGCAAAAGCAGCGAAAAAGCCGAAGCCGGTTATTACAGCGTAAAGCTTGATAAGCCGGGGGTTCTTGCCGAATTGACAGCCACCACCCGTGCTGGCTACCACCGTTATACTTTCCCGGCTTCCGAAGCGGCCAACTTTATTATCGATCTTCAGCATCGCGACATTGTGCTGGAATCGTGGATTGAGTTTGTCAGCGATACCGAAATCAGGGGGATGCGCCGCTCCACCAACTGGGCAAAAGATATGGTCTGGTATTTCCATATGCAGTTCTCTAAACCCATCGCCCGCAAGGGCATTGTCGTGAACGACACCCTGATGGCAGATGCTTTGCGTGCCGAAGGAACAAACATTAAGGCTTTTGCAGGATTTGCCACTACAGAAGGCGAACAGATTGAAGTGAAGGTAGGCCTCTCTGCCGTCGACAGCGAGGGTGCCCTGAAAAACCTGACGGCAGAAATACCGGAATGGAATTTTGATGAAATCCGGAAACAGAGTTTCGATACCTGGAATAAGGAGTTGGGCAAAATACGCGTCAAAGGCGGCAGCGACGAGCAGATGAAGGTGTTTTATTCGGCCCTCTATCACGCCATGATGCAGCCCAATACCTTTATGGATACGGACGGTCGTTACCGCGGTATGGACCGGGGCATTCATACAGCCGAAGGGTTTACCAACTATACGGTATTCTCCCTGTGGGATACCTACCGTACCTGGCATCCGCTGATGACCATCATAGAACAGGAGCGAACCACCGACTTCATCAAAACCATGCTCAATATGTACGAAAAGGGCGGATTACTGCCTGTTTGGGAACTTGCCGGTAACGAAACATGGTGTATGATCGGAAACCATGCCATTCCCGTGATCGCCGATGCCTGGATGAAGGGAATCCGGAATTACGACGGCGACAAAGCTTTTGAAGCCATGGTAAAGAGCGCCTCACAGGACCACCACGGCCTGGAGTTTTACCGCAAATACGGCTACATACCCGGCGACAAGGAGCATGAATCCATTTCGAAAACCCTGGAATATGCCTATAACGACTGGTGTATTGCTGCGATGGCAAAGGATCTGGGACGCGATAACCTTTACCGTGAATACCTACGCAGGGCACAATCGTACAAGAACATCTTCGATCCATCCACCGGCTTTATGCGTCCGAAACTCAACGGAAGCTGGCTTACCCCTTTCGATCCCACAACGGTCGACTGGCATTTTACCGAAGCCAATTCGTTTCATTACAGCTACTATGTTCCCCAGGATATCAGCGGTTTGATGGCGCTTCACGGAAGTAAGGAGCAGTTTGCTGCAAAAATTGATGAGCTGTTTACCACCGAAACTGAAGTGGGCGGTCGCGATATGAAGGACATCTCCGGATTGATCGGCCAGTATGCCCAGGGGAATGAACCCAGTCACCATATGGCTTACCTCTACAACTTCGTCGGACAGCCCTGGAAAACCCAGCAGCGGGTTCGCCGGATTATGGATGATTTTTACACGCCTCAGCCCGACGGACTCATCGGTAACGAAGATTGCGGACAAATGTCGGCCTGGCTGATCATGAGCGCCATGGGATTTTATCCGGTTACTCCCGGATTGCCTGAATACATTATAGGTACCCCTTGGTTCCCTGAAATGGAGATCACGCTTGAGAACGGCAATGTGCTGAAAATCATTGCTAAGAATGTCTCTGAAGAGAATTTTTACATTCAGTCGGCGACCCTTAACGGGGAAAAGTACACCAGATCATTCATCAGTCATGACGATTTGATGAAAGGCGGCGAACTTGTGTTTATCATGGGAAGCAAGCCCAGCCAATCGTGGGGCACCGGGGAAGGAAATGAGCCGGTGACCTCAATCACGGAAGAACTGATTTTGCCTGTTCCTTTCCTGATTGCTCCTGATGCCCGTTTCCGGGATGTCATGCAGGTGAGTGTAGGAACAATCGTTCCGGGGTGCGAGGTGTTTTACACCATTGACGGAAGCACTCCCGACCGCAATTCGGCAAGATTTACAGGTCCGGTAACCCTGAGCGCCACCACGACTTTCAAAGCCATCACATACAGGGAAGGGTTCGGATACAGTCTGCCCGTTGAAGGCAACTTTTATAAAATTGACCTGAACCGCAAGGTAGAATTACTTTCGGAGTACCACCCCAATTACCATGGCGGTGGCCCCGAAGCGCTGATCGACGGCCTGCGCGGTGCCGGAAACTGGAGGCTGGGCGGCTGGCAGGGATATCAGGGTACGGATTTCGAAGCCATTGTCGACCTGGGGAGCAAAAAGCCGGTGCGCAAAGTGGCTGCAGGTTTTGTGCAGGATGTACGCTCCTGGATCTGGATGCCGGTTGAAGTCGTTTTTTCGGTATCCGATGATGGCAGCAACTTCAGAGAAATCAGCAGGGTGAAAAATACCATTCCTGTCACCGACTATGAAATGAGGACTGCTGATCTTGGCGCTAAGGTCAGTACTTCAGCCCGTTATGTGAAGGTAAAAGCTGAAAATTTCGGAACCATACCCCCGTGGCATCTGGGCGCCGGGGGACAGGCTTACATCTTTGTGGATGAAATCATTGTGGAATAGACAGAAGACTGGCCTATTTGGTTAGCTACCGGTTAGTCAGACAATGTATGAAATGACCTGACAAGTTTTCTTTCAACTTGTTAGGTCTTCTTAACAAGGGCTTCTTGAAACTGGATTGACCTAACAAGTCTTCTTCCGACTTGTCAGGCCTTCTTGTTATTTTGTTCTTCTAAAATAATCCGATTTTTCAATGCTCAATCCTGCTTTCAGGTTTCTTTTTCCTGTCGATGAATCGTTTTACAAAATTCCAGTCCTCTTTCCCAAACCTGAATATCTCTTTCACCGGCATTCCGCTGATTCGTGAGAATACGAAAAGGTAGATCACGGAAGCCAGGGTATAGCTCACATTGGTGGCCATCACGGCTCCGTTGGCGCCATAGCCGGGAATCCAAAGATAGTTGAGCACAACATTTACCAGCAGGGCGGGGGCAAAGGCTTTCAAGGCGGCATCGGGTCGTCCGGCACCGGCCAGCTGACCACTAAGCACACGGAATGCGATAATCATGATGATGCCGGGCATAATGGTCTGCATCACCCTTACACTGGGCAGGTATTCCGTACCAAAAATCAGAGGAACCAGCAGGGGCGAAAACAATACAATTGCGGCCGAGATTATAATTCCGGCGATCAGTGAGATCCTCAGCAGCCTTGCGGTACTTTGGTTCAGCAAATTCTTATCGGTGGCGTTGGCGCTGCGGCTCATCACTACCACCCCGATGGCCAGCGGTATCTGCCACAGCATTTCGGCTACTGAAACCCCGAGTGAGTAGATTCCCACTTCACGCGGCACGGAAAGCACCTTGAGCAGCACCACGTCAATGCGGTAATTAAACTGTATCGTAAGAAAAGAGAGGGCATAAACCACGCCTGTTCCGAGCATTTTAAGGATCAGGGGATTTTTAACAGAGAGCCGGGTTTTAAACCGGCGCAGCAACATGGATATGGCCAGCAGGGCAACGACGGTGTTACCCATAAGCAGGGAGGCTACAGCCCCGAAGAGCCCGAGTTTCAGAAAATATACCATGGCGACAGCCAGCAGCAGCGTGAAAAGTCCGGTCAGCCAGTTCATCATATTGGCTTTGGGGATTTCCTCTTTGCCCAGAAAAACACCACCGGCATAAATGGTCGTCAGCCGCATGGGTATGGTGGTCAGGGCCATGGCCAGCAGGGCAGGTGTATAGCCTTTGGTGCCGATCAGTGCATATGCAGCAGCACTGAAAATCACGCCAAGTACCGAGGTGAAAATAAGTATGGTAAGCATGGCCGAAACAAGGTTGTTTTCATCTTCGCGGCCTGAGCCGATCAGAAATACCGTGGTCGGACGTATGCCCATCTGGAAAAAACTCACCACCAGCGTCGGGACAACAATCAGGGCGGTATAGAGTCCGTAGCCATCGGTACCCAGCAGGCGCGAAAGCAAAATCACCAGCCCGAAGTTGGTCAGCAGGGTAAACACATTGCTGCCCAGTACTCCGGCAATATCCTGAAAATATGATCTTTTTGGCAAGAGGTTCTCTGATGTGATTAGTCTGATGCAAATGTAGGGAAATAGAATGGCTCAGCTTGCCTTCTGTTGAATTACCCGGCCGGTAATATAGATAAACTCCTCTATACCCAATTGCTCCGCTCTTTTGGTAAACAATTGATCCAGACGTTCATCAGGTGCGAATTTAAAGGACTTTAATCCGTTCTTCAGGGTTTTGCGCCTTTGGTTAAAAGCGGTTTTCACTACGTTCACAAACAGTTTTTCATCACACCCCAGTGCGTTTACCTGGTTTCTTCTCAACCGGATGACCGCCGATTTTACCTTTGGAGGCGGGTGAAACACATGCTCACTTACGGTAAACAGGTATTCAATATCATACCATGCCTGAAGCAGCACACTGATAATACCGTAGGTTTTGCTTCCGGGAGGGGCTGCAATCCGCTCGGCCACTTCTTTCTGAAACATCCCCACCACTTCGGGAATCTGATTCCGGTAATCCAATACCCTGAAGAGTATTTGTGAGGAGATATTGTAAGGAAAATTGCCGATGACCGAGAACGGGCCTTCGAAAAGCTGATCAACCGGTATCCTGAGGAAATCGCCCTCAATGAAGTTGTCAGCCGCTTCAGGAAATGTTTTTTTCAGATAAGGAACAGAATCCCGGTCCACATCAATGGCCAGGAATTTATTAACGGGAAGTTCAAGCAGGTATTTGGTGAGCACACCGGTTCCGGGGCCGATTTCAAGCAATGCGTCACAGGGCAGACTGAGGCTGTCCGTAATTTTTCGGGCGATGTTTTCATCTTTCAGAAAATGCTGCCCCAGGTGTTTCTTTGCCCTTACAGGTTCCATGGAATTTCGGATTTCGGATTTTCGATTTCTGATTTCGCTTGTCTCGGGAGACGGCGATAGCCGGATAACGAGAGATTTCGGATTTAGGATTTGCGATTGCGGATTAGGAGTGTTCAAAACCACAAATAAAAAGAACAAAAGAATCACGAGTTCATTGACGTATTGAAAATCAAAGGTATAGCTTTTCACCTGAAGACGAGACTTGGATCACCTCCACTATGTTTGATCATAATTATGGCGATGATATCCCACATTTCGATCATGAACCTTCTTTTAGCTGTTTTATACCCCAATCCATTAATCTTTTTATAGATCAGAATCAGCATGGAGAGAATAAGGGTCATGTACAAGAGGATCTTAATTCCGTTTTCATTCACACTGATGAAGTGGGAAAAGTTCAATTCCTGCTTAATGAATCTGAAAAAGACCTCAATATCCCACCTTGATTTATAAATTGTTATTATGTCTTTGGCTGGGATAGAGAACATATTGGTAAGAAAGAAGTAAGGATATCCCTTATCATTTATTGCCTGTACAAGTCTAAAAGAATGCTCAACTACTGATGTTCCACTCTTATATAAGTAAACACGTTGATCTTTAAGGATTGTAAGATTTCTTACTTTTTGGTCTTGACTTATCTCAAAATCTTCCAGAGCAATAAATCTTGCATCTGATTTCAGTCTTGTAACAAAAGTGTATTCTTCCTGGTCCAACTTACAGAAAGTTTGTCGGTCAGATACTCCCCGATCAAAAACAAAGACATTGTCTTTGTTCTTGTCAATCACCCTGAATATCGCCTTAGGAATGGTGAGGTTTTCGCTGATATGGCATTGCTGATTAAAAACCTCAACACTACTAGGAAACATATCGGTCAGACAAACAGTATATTTAATCTGCTTTTTACCATCTTTCTTACAGCCAACATGGATCCCATTTTCCAGTTTAGCAGCTGTCTGACAAACCATTGTTGAATCAACTCTGGATAATTTGTAATTCAAAGCCAGATCGTTTTCATCGTAGAGTTGAGAACATTGCTCGTATATAGCTTCATAGGCCTTTCGAAAAAAGTCAACATTCATAGTTGCAAGACGAGCAGATAGAGAGTTATATTTGGTTGTGTTTTTATTTGGAATATTAAACAGCACCTTGTAATGGGTGGAGTTATAAAAATCCTCTAGCGACCTGAGACCAAGACGATCGCTTTCTATCAGTCCAAACAGTAAAAGGCTAAAGACATTCCTGCCATAAAGCTTTTTTACCTGATAATCAACGTTGGTTTCTGAACTCAAATCAGCCAACAAGTCATCAGGTATAAGCTTGAGTAAGTCTTGGACTTTTATACCCTGCTTACAATCTGTTCCCATTGCAGGAACAAATATAAGTCCTTAACAAGTTGATTGTCTTGATTATAGAGAGTTTTTGCCAACAGTGGCAAACATATTTTGTTGATAACCAGCTATTTTCAGACAAACAAAGACATCACTGTTAATTACAATACCTTGTTTTGTTAAAAACCTTTGATTTTCATGATGCCAAAGAACTTTTTGAAATGTCGTTTGATGTTTTGAACACTCCTAATTTTAGATTTCGGATTTCGGGATTTAGATTAGAGAAGATTAGAAATTAGAAATTAGTAATTAGTAATTGATTTCTCAGGCACCCGTAACCATGTGCTGCCGGAGCCACAATCCACAACCGAATGGAGTGAGTTTACCAAAGGTAATCCACTCCCGATAGCCATCGGGACCGCAATCTGCAATCTGCAATCTGCAATCCAAAATCAATTCACCATATCTCCCCTGAGCAACCTGAACCGCTTCCGTGCCTCCACACTGAAAACGCTGCCGGGGTATTTTACCAGCATTTCCTGATAGGCGGCCATGGCTTTGGTGTTATCTTTCATTTGCTCTTCGTACAGCAGGCCAAGGCGGTACTGTGCATCGTCGCCCTGTATGCCTTCGCCGTATTCGCTGATTACCTGCTTGTATAGGGTTTCAGCCTCTGAAAACATGCCCTGCTTCATCCTGATTTCTGCTTTTTTCATCAGCGCGTCGTCGGTGATGGGGTGCCCCGGCCAGGCCTGCAGCAGGGAATCGAGCACCGCAATGGCCGCATCGGGCTGATTACGGTATAGCAGCAGATCGGCCCTGGCATAAGTGCCCAGCTGAACGGTGGAACTGTCCATATCAATATTGTCGCTGATAATCAGCGACATGGCCATGGCGTCGTTGGCGATCAGTTTTGAGGTGGCGGCCTTCAGCACGTCGAGTTGTGCCCTTGCCCAATTGAACTCTCCTATGTAAAATGAAAGTTTCGCGTTCCGGAAACGGGCTTCATGTCCGATCGGTTCATTTTTAAAGGCTTTATCCACCTGCGAATAGAGCAGGGTTGCTTCCCAGGGCTCTCCGGTAAACAGCATGATATCCGCCAGTTCGAGTTTGCATTCTGCCTGCAGCAATTTGTTGTTGTTTGTCAGGGTAATCAGCTCCTCGAGCAGCTGAATGGCTCCTTCGGTGTTGTCGAGGTAGAATGCTTGCAGGTGCGCCAGGTTGCGCATCAGGGGGAATGAGAGGGGGTTGCGGTTGGCTTCATCCAGTGTTTTTACGTACCGCTGCTCAAGATTCTTTAATGCCGGAAGGCTGAGCGGGTAGGTGCGGATAAGTTGCTCGTAATCCGCCCTGAGCAGTTCCACCTTCGATTGTACCACCAGGCCCATATCGCTGGAGCGGTCAATCACATACTGATAAGCTTCAGCGCCGGTTTTGTAGTTCCCGTTATTCACACTGAGTCCGCCAAGGGCAAATACACGGCTGCCGTTTTCATCAAGCCGGCGGTCGAGGGCTCTGGCCTGAATCAGCGCAGCTTCAAAGTCCTTCAGTTGTATGCTCAGCCAGAGCATCATTTCCGACATCATCACGTCATCCGGATTGCTTTGCACTTTCCTGAGCAAGGCCGTTCTGAATGCCTCTGACTTCAATCCTTCCGGATCGTTATTGAGGGAGTTTTGCAACCGGGCCTGCACCTGATTCTGGAATTCAGGATTGGTTTCGAGTAGTCCCAGATATTCTTCGGCCATTTTGTCGAAATTGCCTGAAATCTCATACAGGTTCGACAATTCGAAGCCAAAGGTGTACTGTGGTGCCAGCATCTGCCTCCCTTTCAGGTAGGTGCGGATGGCGTAATCATTTTCGCGCCTCGAGATAAATGAGTTGGCCAGTTCTGCCACCTTGCGCTGCTCGGCGGGCAGGTCTTTGATGGCCTGCTCGAAGATCTTAGCGGCCTTATTGCCCTGATTGGTGCGCAGCAGCAAATAACCCTGATCCACCACATAGCGGGCATCATCGGGAAAACGCCTTGCCTGCTTTTTTACAATTTTCTCAGCCTGGTCAAAATCGTTGAGTTCCAGTAAGCTCTGAATCAGGTAAGTGTAGTTGAAAAGGTTGGGTTTTTCGCCGAAAAGCCGGTCGAAAAGGGCGGCCGCCTTATCAAACTCCTTGTTGTTGTAGTACATCAGCCCAAGTTGCTCATCGGTTACCGCCTGTGCTGATACCGGAATCCTGAAAAGGACCAGACTGACGATGCACAGAAGGATGAAGAGCTTTTTCATAATGTAGCAAATGTTGTCTCTTGCCGTTTCAGGCTATATTGAGAACGATAAAAGCGGGCAAATGTTTTACCCGCCTCCGATTACGGTAACCATTGATTAACGGATGGTGTCGTATCCCGTGTATTTTGCCAGTGCTGACGGGATGCGGATTCCTTCCGGACTCTGGTTGTTTTCGAGCAGCGCAGCCACGATGCGGGGCAGGGCGAGCGCGCTGCCATTGAGGGTATGGCACAATCGGGTTTTCCCGTTTTCATCCTTAAACCTCAGTTTCATGCGGTTGGCCTGGAATGACTCGAAATTGGAAACGGAACTCACTTCAAGCCAGCGTTGTTGTGCAGCCGAGTAAACTTCAAAATCATACGTCAGGGAAGAGGTAAAGCTCATATCGCCACCACATAGCTTTAGTATCCGGAAAGGCAGTTCCAGTTTGCGGAGCAGGCCGGTGACGTAACTGCGCATTTCCTCCAGCGTTTCATAAGATTTTTCGGGGTGCTGAATCTGTACGATCTCCACCTTGTCGAACTGGTGCAGGCGGTTCAGGCCGCGCACATCCTTTCCGTAAGAACCGGCTTCGCGGCGGAAGCAATTGGAATAGGCTACATTTTTCACCGGGAAGTCGCTGCCCTTCAGAATCACATCACGGTAGATGTTGGTAACGGGTACTTCGGCAGTAGGAATAAGGTATAGCTTGTCGAGGTCACAGAAGTACATCTGTCCGTCTTTATCGGGCAGCTGGCCGGTGCCATATCCCGAAGCCTCGTTCACAACCAGCGGGGGCTGGATTTCATAGTATCCGGCTTCAATGGCGTTGTCGAGGAAAAAGTTAATCAGCGCACGCTGCAACCGGGCGCCCTGCCCTTTGTAAAAGGGAAATCCGGCTCCGGTTACCTTGTTGCCCAACTCAAAGTCTATGATGTCGTATTTCGAAGCAAGGTCCCAGTGAGGGATGGCACCTTCATATAACGCAGGTATTTCGCCTTCGCGGTGCACGATTTCGTTGTCTTCGGCGCTTTTACCACGGGGCACTGAGGGATGGGGAACATTCGGCAGTTGCACCAGCAGGTTGTTTTGCTCCTGAAGCAGTCCGTCAAATTTTTCCTGGAGCTCTTTGGCCAGTACTTTTAATGTTGCGGTGCGGGCTTTCAGGTCGCTTGCTTCAGCGGCTTTGCCAGATTTAAAAAGGTCTCCGATCTGCCGGGCCAGGGCATTGGATTCGGCCAGGTTGTCGTCCAGTTCTTTCTGGGCTTCACGCCGGCGAACATCAATTTCAAGAATCTGTTTCAGGATGCCATCCGCATCAACGTTTTTGATGGACAGTCTCGCTGCAGCTTCAGCGGTATTTTCGCGGATATAATTCAGTTCAAGCATGGTTTGGATTTAAAACGGGTGCAAAGGTAATGAGAAAATGAGTTAATGAGTTAATGAGTTAATTTGATGATCATTATTGTCCGATAAACTTTTGAAAGGAGTTATGAGATTACCTTCGGTGAGCTCTCCCGATGGTATCGGGATCGGTTCTTCACTTCACTACGTTACGTTCAGAATGACAATACATTAACGATAATTAAAGGGGGCTTGGTGGCGGAATAGCCGCCACCAAGCCCCCTTCCCTTCAAATCCATGTAAGTCAAAGTCATTCTGAGCGTTAGCTAAGAATCTCATAAATTAACTGGACAACAGTGATTTGATGATTTGCTGATTTGCTGATTTGTTGATTTGAGAATGTGAGGTGGAAATCAGTGGCTGGAGATTATTGAGAGCTGGTTTTCACGTTGTTGAAATCCGGCAAGTTCCGGGAGGGGGAGGCAGGTCTGTGTAGCTTTGATGCACTATAGGCAAAGCAAATGCTTGTATTGTTTCAGGGTTTCTTTCCGGTTAATTTTTCCGCTTTCCGTTTCTGAAAAGACCGGGACTGTAAAAATGCGAAGGGGCGTTTCATCGCGGCTCAGTGCCGCAGCGATGCTCTTTTGCAACAGTTGAAGATTCTCTCCGGGTATTTCAGCGGATTCTATCAGCAGTACCGGCGCCTCTCCGTATTTTTCATGGGGCAGACCGGCTATGAAAAACCTTAGTATAATACACGGGAACAGCTTTTTCTCGATGGATTCGGGCATCAGCTTTTTCCCTCCGCGGTTGATGATGTTGTCGTACCTGCCCAGCCATCTGAAGCGGTTGCCACCTTCCGTTTCAACGAGGTCGTTGGTGGTGATTGTCTGCTCGCTGATCCTCGGGGCATCAATCACCAGGCATCCCCTTGTGTCAGCCATGATGGCGATGTCCGGAAGGGCCGTGTAAAAATCACTCCGTTCAGGTCCGTTGAGGCGGCGCAGGGCGATGTGACTGATGGTTTCCGTCATACCATAGGTTGCGTAAAGGGCGTTGGGCAGTTCCCTGAGCTGTGCTTCAAGCTGCGGGCTGATTTCTCCGCCCCCGATGATGACCGTTCCTATCGACAGGAATGTTTCCCTGCTTCCTTCATCATTCAGGCAGTTGTAGACCTGGGCGGGTACCATTGCCGCAAAATCAGCCCGGAACTTTTTCCCTGCACCTTTCAGCGGATTGCCCGACGGTGGTAGCGAGATGAGGTTCATTTCAGCTACCATCGAACGCACCACCATCATCATCCCGGCAATGGTTCTGCATGAAAGACAAAGCAATGCCTGATGGGCTGATTTAAGGTTCAGTGCATTTATAGTGGCTTCGGCCGATGCCGTCATGGCATTTTTATTCAGCCGTATGGCTTTGGCTGGGCCTGTTGAACCGGATGTAAAAGCAGTGATGTTTTCATCCCCGGAAGTCCACTGTTGCAGAAATTCTCCCAATTCTTTTTCCCATTGGACTGATGAAGCGCACAGTCGTTCAGCCACTGTTTTAAGGGATTTTCCGGAGTACACCCGGCCATTGACGGAGAGGCGGTCGGGAATTTTCATGAACCTGCAGAATGAGGATTGGACAAACCGGTGAAAGTAAGGTCCCATGGTTTTCCGGGCAGGTAATGAAGCACGCCGTTTGCTGCTTCCAGCGGGCCCGGGATGTTGTTGGCGTATAGCGAACCGGTACCCAGCCCCTGCGGCAGGTCGTTGCCGAGGGTGGCTGTCCATTGGGCGATGGCGTTCAGTCCGATGTTGGATTCCAGGGCGGAGGTAATCCACCAGCCGATGCCTTCCCCGGTTGCAAGGTCAATCCATTCACGGCAGGCATAAAAACCGCCCAGCAGGGAAGGCTTAAGGATAATGTACCGTGGTTTGATCTGCTCCAGCAGCTTTTTTTTGCTGTCACTTCCGCAGATGCCGATCAGTTCTTCATCCAGGGCCACCGGGATGGGTGAAGTACGGCAGATTTCAGCCATGATTGATGGGTTACCGTGTTTTATGGGTTGTTCTATGCTGTGAATGGCAAAGTCCGACAAGCGTTTCAGCTTTTCAGCCGCTTCTTCCGCTGAAAAAGCGCCGTTCGCGTCAAGCCTTATCGTTATCCGATCTTCACCGAAGCGTTTTCTGATGCCGGCGATCAGCTTCAGTTCGGTCTCAAAGTCAATGGCGCCTACCTTGATTTTGATCACCCTGTAGCCTGCGGCCAGTTTTTCTTCTATCTGTTGAAGCATGAAGTTTTCATCCCCCATCCAGATCAGCCCGTTGATATTGATGGGCTGTTCGCCTGAGCTGAATGCACTTTCAAACAGTATTCTTTTCCCCCCGCCGGTAAGGTCGAATAGGGCGGTTTCCAATGCGAAGCGGATGGAAGGCCAGCTTTCCAGTCCGGAGATATTCACCGTAGATGTTTGGTTGATTTCTTTGCAGAGGCTGACGATTCTCTCTTCAAAACCGGGCCTGTCGTCAGGACTCAGGCCGGGGATTACTCCGCACTCCCCGATTCCGGTTGTTTCGGGGTTCAGGGTGTCACGGAGCAGTAAAAAATAGCTGTCGCGGTGATGCAGCACGCCCCGCGAGGTGCCTGCCGGCTGCCTGAAGATCAGCCTGTGCCTGTGGTAAGTGGCGCTGAGCATGGCTAAAACAGTATACTGAACCCGAAAATAATCACTGTGGCAAAGGTTGCCATGGCCAGCCGCTTTAGTTGCGGATCCAGCTCAGCGGGGATTTTGTTGCGGAAAACAACGGCAAGATGTCTGGCAAAGAAGAGGGCCATAAGCAGAAAAATGAACTGAAGCGGGTGGTGGTAGTTCAGAATGGTCCACAGGGCAAGGGCTGAAAGGGCGCCAAGAACAAGCAAGGCGTGGTAATATTTTGCCCAACCGCTGCCCATGATAACCACCAGGGTGCGCTTCCCCGAAAGGGCGTCCCCTTTTACATCGCGCATATTGTTAAGGTTGAGTACGGCGGTGCTGAGCAGTCCCAGCGCAGCAGCCGGAAGCCACAGAGCCGCGTTGATGTGGTGGGTGTGCAGATAATAGGTTCCGATGACGCCGGTAAGGCCGAAAAAGATAAATACAAACAGGTCGCCAAGACCGATGTAACCATATGGCTTTGAACCGGCGGTGTACATAATTGCTGCAGCCACCGCGGTAATCCCCAGACCGAGAAAAGCCAGCCATCCGCCTGAAAGGGTAAAGCCGATCCCTGAGCCGATAAGCAGAATCCCCGATATCAGTGCAAGGGCTGCCGTAATAATTACGGCCGTTTTCATTTCCCTGAGCGAAATCGCCCCGCTTTGCACTGTCCTCGCCGGACCGACCCTTTCGGGATTATCGGCGCCGTTCACCGAGTCGCCGTAATCATTGGCAAGGTTACTTAGAATCTGCAGAAAAAGGGTAGTAAGCAGTGCCAGCATGAAGACCAACCAGCTGAAATAGCCGTCATGCCATGCCACGAAACTCCCCATCAGCGAACTGGAAAATGCCAGGGGCAGCGTGCGTGGACGGGTGGCGTGTATCCAAGCCTTGTATTTTTCTTTTTTCATAATTTCTCTTTAACCTTTGATTACCCTGATATCAGGGGAATTTAGGAAATTTCTGAAAATCGGGCTCTCTTTTTTCAAGAAAGGCCCGTTTTCCTTCCTGCGCCTCTTCGGTGAGGTAATAAAGCAGGGTGGCATTTCCGGCCAGCTCCTGTAACCCCGCCTGACCATCCAGTTCGGCATTCATGGCAAGCTTGAGCATGCGCAGCGCCAGCGGGCTGCGTTTCATCATGGTCTTGCACCAGTCAACCACTTCATCTTCCAGCTGATCAAAGGGTACCACCTTGTTCACCAGGCCCATCTCAAGCGCTTCCTGTGCCGAATACTGCCGGCAGAGGAACCATATTTCGCGGGCCTTTTTCTGCCCCACGATGCGGGCCAGGTAAGATGATCCGAAACCGCCGTCGAAACTGCCAACCTTGGGGCCTGTTTGCCCGAAAATGGCGTTATCGGAGGCAATGCTCAGGTCGCACACCACATGCAGCACATGCCCTCCGCCTATCGCGTAACCGTTCACCATGGCCACTACGGGTTTAGGCAGGGAGCGGATCAGCTTCTGCAAATCCAGCACATTCAGGCGTGGAATGCCATCCTTGCCGATGTAACCCCCGTGTCCCTTGATGTTTTGGTCGCCTCCGCTGCAAAAGGCCTTGTCGCCTTCCCCGGTGATCACGACCACACCTACGTTGTCGGCTTCACGGCAATAATGCATGGCATCGATCATCTCTTTGATGGTGTCCGGCGTAAAAGCGTTGCGGTAACGCGGCCTGTTGATGGTGATGCGGGCGATGCCTTCAAAAAAATCAAATCTGATCTCTTCGTACTCTTTTATAGTTGTCCAGTTTCTTTTGGTCATGATACAATGAATTTAAAATAGTTCTTTAATGCCTCCGCACTGCTCACTGCCGGCGTAAAAATCTCCAGCAGGGCAGGCTGGTTGTTGTTTTGTTTCCCGTAAAAGCCGGGGAGTACCTTTAGCAGGGTGGGCTGGTCACCGGCCGAATAGTAGTTTACACCAAAGTTCTTTGCGATGCCTTCAGCATTAAAGCGGTGGCTGGTTTCGATATAGGGTTCCAACTCCTCGTAACGGTCGGGGCCGGGAATGACCCTGAAGATATTTCCGCCTCCGTTATTAATCAGGATGATCCTCAGGGAAGAAGGAAGATGGTTATTCCACAAGGCATTGCTGTCGTAGAAGAACCCTATGTCACCGGTGATCACGGTTACAGGATGTTTGCCAATGGCTGCAGCGCCCGCGGCTGTTGAAACGCACCCGTCGATGCCTGAAGTACCACGGTTCGACCAGGTTGCATACCGCGAAGCTTCATCAAAAAGCTGGGCATAGCGAATGGGGGTACTGTTGCCGAGATGAAGATGAGTATCATCAGGAATCTGCCGGAAGAGGGTTTCAAATACCGTAAGGTCTGAGAAGAATGCGTTTGCTAAATAATCGCCGTGTTTTATGAGGTGACGCTCCGAAAGCAATTGCCAGCATGCACGGTAATCGCTTTGTGCGGGTGTAACAACTGCTGCCAGCTGCCTGATAAAGACCGCGGCCTCCGACGGAATGGTGAGCGTAAGCGACTGGTAGGTGTCCAGGTGGAAGTCGTCAGGGTCCGGATTGATGTGCCAGTGCTGTGCAGGTTTCATCTTCCTGAGCAGGGCTTTCACCTTTTTTGAGACTACCGCTGCTCCGAAGGTAAGCAGAATGTCAGGGGTGTAGCCGGGTAGTTGCTCATCGGTGATGCCTTCTATGGTGCGGTCGATGCAACGAATGCTGCCGGGGACGTGCAGGTTGGAGGTTGTTTCGGTGAATACGGCCACCGATGGATCGTCGGCGAGTTGACAGAGCCAGTGCTTCAGATCGTGACCGGGCGGCAACTGTCCGGCAAGGATCAGCTTCGACCCGGCTTTGTTCCATTGTGCGACCAACTCTTGCAGCGCGGATTCCGGAATGCGGTGTTCCACCTCAATCAATTTATTGATTCTTATATCCCCGGGCTCCGGATTTAGCTGCAGATCGTAGAGGGGCTCGGCAAGGGGCAGATTAAGATGTACAGGACCGCGGGCGGGGAAAAGGGTACGGTCAACCGCTTCGTTTACCATCCGGCTGAAATGCCAATGGTTTGCGGGTGTTGAATTATTGACGGGAAGATGAAAGCTCTTGCGTATGAAATTGGAATAAACCTCTTGTTGCCTGATGGTCTGTCCGTCGCCCTGATCTATCCATTCCGCCGGCCTGTCGGCGGTAATCACAAGCAGGGGCACTTTTTGATAATAGGCCTCGGCCACAGCAGGGGCATAATTCAGGGCAGCCGATCCCGAGGTACAGAGCAGGGCAACCGCACGACCGAGCTGCTGGGCCATCCCCAGGGCGTAGAAACCGGCACTCCGCTCGTCGGGTATGCTGGTAAGCTTCAGCCTGCCGCTTCTGCTGAAGGCGATGATAGCCGGGGCATTGCGCGAGCCAGGCGATACCACTGCATGGGTAATTCCTTTTTCAGCGATGATGGCGGCCAATAAACTCAGATGTTCCTGACTCATTTCCGGAGATAGGTTAAAAGTATGCTAAATTCTGTATTTTTCCGATAGCAGTCAACATGGTCTGGCTTTTAAGCACGGTTTCCTCCCATTCCGCCAGCGGGTCAGAGGCTGCTGTAATGCCCCCGCCTGCATAAACAAACGCCTTATCCTGAAATATCTGCATACAACGGAGGTTAACATAAAAGGCAGCCTGTTTCTCTGACTTAACAGGGCCGAGAAACCCGGTATAAAAACTCCGGTCATATTTTTCGGTGTTCCTTATCATGTCAAGCGCTGCGATTTCAGGCCAGCCGCAGACAGCAGGGGTGGGGTGAAGGGCTTCGAGCAGTTTGCCCTTGTTGTCATCTTCAATAATTGCTTTGAATCCGGTTTTCAGGTGAACGGCCATCCCGGCAGTGATGGTTCCGGTTTCAGAACGGGAGACATCATTGCACCCGGAAGCTGCTAATTTTTCTTCAATATGTCTGCAAACCCATTCATGCTCGTCCATTTCTTTGCTTGTCCAGGCCCGTGAACCGGCATCACGGGTTCCGGCCAGCGCCATGGTGGTGACCGTTTCGTTTTCGATCCTGAGCAGTAACTCAGGAGAAGCACCGGTCCACAATCCGTAGCCGGGGATCCAGGCCAGGTAAACAAAGGCTGAAGGATAATCGATGCACAACTGCTCAAACAGCGGGATGGAGAGCCCGGCTTCCCGGAACGGAATCTCAATGGGCCGCGATATTACTGCTTTATCCGCTCTTCCTGAATTAATTCCTGAGATCACCTGTCTGAGTTTTTCAATATATTCCTCCTTGCCCGGCGCTGTGATCCTGCATTCAGGAACCGGAGATGCTTCCTGACGTCCGATCCCGGGGTCAGTGAATTGTGTTCCGCTAAGGGTAAATTCAGCATCCAGAAACAACGGCGGAAGTGATTTCAGAAAAGGGGAGATGATAAACCCGGATTTACCGTTGAACACTTCACGGATGTGCGGGATTTCATAAAAACCTTTGGTACTGATGATGCTTTCCGGGGTTGTTTCACCCGGAAGCCTGTAGGAAACAAAAGCAGTTTGAGTACCCAGCAGATGCTGCTGCAGCGCTTTCAGCGTTATCGATCCTCCGTTCATTCCCCTTTATTTTCTTCCTGTTCAATCACCATAATGGTGAGTCTGGAGAGGCAGACCAGCGCACCGGCATCGTTGTGAATTTTTACCTCCCAGATGTGCAGCCGCCGGGAACGCATCACCAGGGTGGCTTTGCCATGCACATGCCCGTCTTTCACCTTGCGGATATGGTTGGCATTGATTTCAATGCCCACGATGGCGTGCTTACGGCCCATGATCGCCACCGAACCCATGCTGCCCAGCGTTTCGGCAAGCGCTGCCGAAGCGCCGCCATGCAAAAGACCTGCCGGCTGTACCGTGCGGTGATCGACCGGCATGGTACCACAGATGTAATCCGGGCCCACTTCAGTATAAATAATGCCAAGCTGCTCCATCAGCGTTCCGGCCGACATTGCATTCATGGCTTCAAGACTTATGTTGGTAAGCATAGGCTGAGTAATGTGAATCTATTAACAATCTAATATTTTAATGGTTTGCGAATTTGGGGATATTACCGGGAGATTGCAAGTATGAGGAGCATATTTATTTTATTCATTGAGATACAAATCCATTATTAAGTGCTTGATTTTAAGTGTCAGATTCCTTATCTTTGATAAATTGACCCGGTATCCACTTCTTATTACCTGCTTCAAAGTCTCCGCAATCTGACTCATTTATCCACCGGTCATTAACCTTTCTTTGTTTTCCACAATAACTCATTTTAGTTTTCTATTAACGCAAATAATCCAACTGGTTATGAAAACAGGAATTTTCCTTTTTCTGGTGTTGCTGACTATTGGTTTGCAAGCCCAGGTTGCAGTCAACACCGATGGTTCGACCCCCGATAATTCAGCCATGCTGGATATTAAGTCAACTTCCAGAGGGGTTCTGGTTCCCCGCATGACGCAGTCACAGCGCAATGCCATTGCCAGTCCGGCTACCGGTCTGATGGTCTTCCAGACGGATAATTCACCCGGGTATTATTATAATGCAGGAACTCCTGCAACACCTTCGTGGGTGCTTTTTGGCAGCAATGCCGGCACCTTTAGCCAGTGGATAACCAACGGAAGTAATATTTACTACAATAGCGGGAATGTTGGTATTGGCACTGCTTCGCCGGTTGCCGGAGTTCAGGCGGTCAGCCCGGCTTATGATGCCCGGCTGGCTGCTGCCAGTCAGGCTGTTTACGGGGAGCATTCAATTTCCGGAAGTTATGGCTGGCTTGGGGCCTCAAATGAGGGAGGATATGGCTATAGTGAAAATGGTTATGGATTACGCGGTAACACAACCAATGGCTATGCGCTTTATGGCATACATTCTGCTTCCGGAAACAGCGGCTGGATCGGAGCAGCAACGGAAGGGGTTTATGGCAGCAGTGCGGCAGGGGCAGGAGTTAAGGGCAATACTTCCACCGGTTATGCCATTCAGGGCAATGCAACCGGAGCCGGTTTTGCCGGCCATTTTACCGGAAAGACCTATGTTGGCGGTAACCTTGGGATCAATGAAACAAATCCAAACCGTCCTTTATACGTTTGTCAGTCACTCGCCGGTCTTGCTTATCCGCTGAAGATTGAAAACAAAAATGAAACTGTCAATGAAGCTGCAGCCGGAATCCTTTTTTCTGCAGGGGGTTCAGGAACCAATTTAGCGGGGAAAGGCGCTTTGGCCTATATTTATAATGGTTCCTGGAACCGGGGATCCTTTTTGTTTTTACAGAATTCCGAGACCAATGCGAACAATCCCACCTTAAGTAATGCCGTGATGGCCATCACCAATAGCGGAAATGTCGGAATTGGAACAACAAATCCTTCAGGAAGGCTTGAAGTGGCTTCTCTGACCGGTCCGCAACTTGTGATCAACGGTGTGTCAACCAACCCCGACCGGCCCGGAATCAGGTTCCTCAATAATTACATTCACTTTATTTCCGGAGACGATGTGTCGGATGAATACTTCGGATTTTATTCAACCTTCAGCAGCACAAGGGCATTTGATGCAAAACTGGCTGTGCATGGTAAAGCATCCGCCAGCTGGGGCACTTACATATCATTGAAACACGATGGTACCAGGGGAATTATTGATACCGATCTGGGAGATATTAACCTTCAACCGGCTGCCAACCTTCAGTTGCAACCGGCAGGCAATGTGGTTTCCACAAGGCCTACTACCATCAATAACAATTTAACCGTGAACGGGGACCTGAATGTATCGGGCGATATTAATACTTCAGCAAGAACAGCCTATAGAATAATTCCTCCTGCTGCTTTTGTTTGTTATGACAATGGCAAAGAGTATTTGAACAGGGGAGACCTGATTTCAGCCACAGATATTTTGAACGACTGGGTTTCTTTTTACGCACCCTTGTACCTTCCTCAAGATGTCACGATCACAAATGTAACCTCCTACTGGATGGATAATTCTACCGGCAGTGCAACAATAATTCTTTACAGAATCAGCCTTGCTTCAGGAGGCGGAAACATTATGTCGGAAAATGATACTTACTGGCAAAGCACACAGAGGAATTATCTTTCCGACAATACAATAGATACTCCTGTAATCGACAATCAGAATTATATGTATTTTTTTCAAATGCATTTAAATAGCAATATGTATTTCTATGGGGTAAGAATCGAGTATACCTATACGCAGCTCAATCATTAGTTGATCAGTGGAAGTTTTTCATTCTGCCTTAATTAGTGAGTTGTCATGGATAAGTTCTTGTGTGCAAAACATATTATTTCCCAATAATAATTGCACTATATGCTGTTGTGAAAAGTATTAAAGGATGCTTCTCTTTGTTATTGGCCTGTTGTTTAATTGGATTCAGAGAAATGCGCATGCATTAGATGGCAAGGAGGCTTTATTAAATATGCCAGTATACTATTTCTGGCTGATTTCAGATTGTCATTATATATTGTTTGCATTTTTTATGCTGCCATTCCCGAAAAAATGAGTAGTTTTGCCTGACGACACTCCTTCTCTGTAAAATAATTTTACCTCCCCCAATAGCGGGGCGGTTTTTTTTTGCCGGGAGGCGAACAAAATCCAGCGATCAAACTCTAATTACTCATTTAACTCTTTTTACTATGAAAAAGCTGTTTACACTCATTTTCGCACTCGCTACACTGCTGGTGCAGGCGCAGTTCAGCACCCCGGGAACCGGGGTTGTGTGGAACCTCGATTCCCTTGTTAACAATTCGGCCGGGGTGGTTACCTGGAACGACGATCACTATGAAATCACCAACACAGTGACCATTGCTGCAGCCGACGCCCTCAATATTTTTGAGGATGTCACGGTTGTTTTCCATGACCTTGCCGGGATAGAATCGGAAGGTGCCCTGACCATCGATGCACCTGTAAAAGCTACCTTTACTGCCATCGACAGCACTTCAACCAATAAGTGGCGCGGTTTTAAACTTGTTGCCGGACACATCACCCATATCCGCAATGCAGAGTTTCTCTTCGGTGGGGGAATACGGTCCCAAACAGGTATTTTCACCGTTGAAGGAAGCAAATTCTACAAGAATTTCTACAAAAGCGGTTCAACATCAGGCTCCTATGCTTCCAGCGCAGCAGTTGATCTTTCAGGCTACGGGGAGGTCATTAACTGCAGTTTTATACTGAATCAGCGCGGAGCAGTGGCTTCAGGTTCAAACGTTGGAACCAAAGCAATTATCCGGAACAATTATATGTTCGGAAATACCACCGAAAACAGCAACCGCCCGCAGATCAACATGGGCCCTGCCGGTGAGGGAGATACTACGTTTATCATTGGAAACACTGTAATCGGTAACGGTTCAACCAATGCCGGGGGTATCGCGTATTCTTCACTGCTGGGAGTCCCCGGAAGTGTCGTGATCGACTCCAATACCGTGGACCTGAACCGCTATGGCATCACCCTGACCGGAAGCCCGATCAGCGGAGCAATCCGGCATAACATCATTACCGATAACAACATCCAGAACAATCCCAACCTGGGAGGAAGCGGAATCAACCTTACGGCAAGCAACTCATCTGCAGATCAGGATGTGATTGTTACCGGAAATGTAATCTCCGGAAACCTTTGGGGCATAACCATTATCGGGTATCCCCGCGTCAATATGGGGAATGCAGATCCTGCAAATTTCAATCCCGGCGGAAACCAGTTCTCAAATAATGGAAATGGTGGCGTGCTGTACGACCTTTTCAACAACGGCCCGGTTGAGCAGTATGCCATGTTCAATCAATGGGGTGTAGCGACCCAGGATTCAGCCAGTATCGAAGGGGTTGTTAACCACGTCGTGGACGATCCCGCGCTGGGCAGGGTTCACTTTATGCCGGCTTATCAGTTTCAGACATATTTTACCGTTGAGAGTGAATCCGGTGAACCGCTTGCAGGCGTTGAAATAGCCATTGACGGTCTCGCTGAAAGCCTGGTAACGGATGCGCAGGGCGGCGCCTTTGCCATGATGACGCCCGGCAACTATACCTATACGGCCATTCTGGAGGGTTATGCTAACAATAACGGTACTTTTGAGGTGGGTACTTCTGCTACGGAGGTCGTTATTGTTATGAACCTCCCGAGATATCTGCTCAGTTTTTATATTTATGACGAGTCATTTGCACCTGTTGAAGGGGCTTTCATTGATGTGGACGGAAACGTGCTGCTGACAGCCGCCAATGGTACGGCTTCCATAGAGGTGATGAACGGAATGTATCCTTATACGGTTTCAAAAGAAGGTTACTATCCTGTGAATGGTGAAGCTGTGGTTCAGGACAGCAACTCAGAACTTGCCATTCAGCTTAACAGCACCTCGGTACCCACCTATACCCTTTCATTCCTGGTTACCGATCCTGACGCCACACCCCTTGAGGCTGCCCTGATTGAAATTCCCGGGCAACAGTCGCTCACCACGGGCGCCGACGGCACGGCATCTGTCAATCTGCCTGACGGCGATTATACCTATACCGTATCCCTCGAAGGGTATGTTTCAGGCAGTGGCAGCGTTACCATCAATGGGGCCGCAGAAGAAGTTGTCGTGGTGCTTGAACCTGTTGCCCCCGAAACCTGGATGCTTACTTTTACGGTAAGTGCTCAGGCAGGCGTGCTTGAGGGTGTTGAAATCAATATCAACGGCACTTTGCTGATTACCAGCGAAGAAGGCGTTGCGCAGATTGAGCTCCCCGATGGAGTGTATCCTTACACAGCTGCTGCGCCGGGATTCGATTTCTACGAAGGCAGTGTAACCATTTCAGGCGCTGATGTGGAAGAGGTAATCTTTATGACCACTGGTCTGGAGATTAGTCCTGTGGCCGGTTTGCGTGTTTATCCAAATCCGGTTACCGACCGCCTTTACATTGAAGGTGCCACCCTGGCCGAAGCCACCCTTTATGCCCTCGATGGCAGGCAGCTGATGCAACAGCAACTGAGCGGCAATGCCATGGATCTCGGTAACCTGAAGTCCGGAACATACCTCCTGCGGATTGTTTCAGGCGGCAATGCTTCAGTAGTGGTGATTGTCAAGGAATAATCTTTTGTATTTTTTTTGAAAAGGTCTGCTCCGGCAGGCCTTTTTTTATCCCTGATCAATATTTATTCAGCGCGATGATTATTCTGCAGAACGGCTGTGATAGCAAGCGCATAAACCCTTCAGGCCCGCGCTGCTTTTCTGATTTGATATCAACCAAACTTTATATTTTATATCCTGGCATTCCACGAAGGCCTGATTTTCTCTGCTGATTTATGTTTCAGCAGGCCGGCCTTGTGACCTGAAAGAAACATATTCGGATACACCATAGTCCGGATAAAATGAAGAAAGAATTTGCCACAAAGACCCAAAGACACTAAGTGTCACTAAATGAGAAAAACAGGTTTTGTGCAACCTGGTGCCATAGTGCCACTTCGGCAGGCTCAGTACATCGCTTAGTGGCGAAATATTTAGAAGTAAGTTACATGCTGCAACAATGTTCTGAAACCAACACCAATAAAGCATTCCGGTCAAATTATAATATTTTCCCAGGACAATAATGATCGGCTATTAGTTTTAACGCTGATATTCCCGATACGTTATCTCTTCAATAGAGAGGGTTTTACCAGGCAGAAAGTTGCGCGGCAGATTGAAATTATAAAGCCTGCCGGTATAATTCTTCTGAGAAAATGTTGTTGCCGGCGCCTCAGACAAAGAATAACACATCAGCCCGTCTTTATAATGCCGGATTTCGTTCAAAACCCTTGATTATTTGAGTCTTATTTCTTATATTTATAGCATTGGAATCCGGTATTCCACGCTCCTCACCTGTTCTGCAATTTCCGCAATCTGGCTCATCACGCTGCCGGTCATCATGCTTCATTTCCAGTTTCTGATCTTCTGAGAAATTTCTGCTTTTAATGTTAAGCGTTTGATTATGAAAACAAGAATTGCATTGCTGTTGCTTTTACTGGCTGCAGGTTTGCAGGCCCAGGTCGCCATCAATACCGATGGCAGCGCACCCGATAATTCGGCAATGCTGGATGTAAGATCAGGCTCCAGAGGGGTATTAATCCCGGGGATGCCCTATTATGCTGTCAGGGAGATCGAAAGTCCGGCGCATGGCTTGCTGGTGTTTCAAACAGATTGTATTCCAGGCTTGTATTTTAATGCAGGTACCCCTGAAATTCCTTCCTGGGAAATGGTGGGCTTTAATGCAACAGACCATGGCTCCATCACCGATGCCGACGGGGATACCTTTATTACAACGGATGAGGGCCCGGACCAGGACATCATCCGGTTCTACTCCCGAAACGCGAACCATGTCTGGATCGACAGCAACAGGCTGGTGGTGAGCAGTGGTTATTGCAACATTTTTATCGGTGACAGTTGCGGAACCTTTAACACAACGGGCAGCAGCAATCTTTTCATCGGGTTCAATGCAGGTGCCAAAGCCAATATCGGGGTGGACAATGTTGCACTCGGGAGCTTCGCAGGTTACAATAACCATCATCATTATAACACATTTGTCGGAGCCTGGAGCGGAAGAAACAACTACACCGGCTGGAACAACACATTTCTCGGTTATGAAACGGGTTTCGAAAACCTTACGGGAAGGCATAATGTGTTTATCGGTTACAGGACGGGTTATCACAATACAGATGCTGAAAACAATACATTCGTAGGTACTGAGTCGGGCTTCAGCAACAGCACAGGCGTTAACAATGTTTATGTGGGCAACCATGCCGGCCGAAACAATGAAACCGGAAACCATAATGTTTTCATCGGTTACATGGCCGGCATAAATGAAACAGGTTCCAACAGATTGTATATATCAGGTTCCGGGACTGATAATCCGCTTATATACGGAATCTTCGATGAAGAGATACTGATGTTCAATGCCAGGCGGATAGAAATCAACTCGGCCGACAGCAATGTGATACTCGGGTCCCGTTCAGGTGCGCTGACAACCGGGGCTTACAATGTATTTGTCGGTGATCTGGCAGGAGAGGATAACACCACGGGAGCGCAGAATGTATTCACCGGAGCCATGAGCGGAAAGGACAATGTGTCGGGTAGCATGAATGTATTTCTGGGGCCGTATGCCGGTGGACGGAACACGGAAGGTTCGCGCAACACCTTTGTGGGATCCTACGCGGGAGCAAACAATTCTACCGGATGGAGGAACACTTATATCGGACTTTCGGCAGGCTACCTGAACAGCACCGGCCATTATAACACATTCATCGGACGTGGTGCCGGATACAACAATTCGGAAGGAAGCGGCAATGTTTTTATCGGCAGTCTGGCAGGTTTTAACGAAACCGGATCGGATAAACTTTACATTTCAAATTCAGATACCCTTTCTCCGCTTGTATATGGTGAGTTTGACAACCCTCTGCTTAGGTTTCACGGGCGGGTTGAAGTGGTAGATCATGATGTGTATGTAACAGATGCAACCAAAGGGATTATTCTCAGATCTCCCGACGGGCAGTGCTGGCGGGTGATTGTTGACAACGAAGGCTCACTTTCCGCTTCACCGGTGGTATGTCCTTAACGGATGAATCGGGGGGGGTGATTCTTAAACTTTTAAAATGAGTTGATTAAGAACCTAACTTTCAAAATACTTAGTCATGAGAACGTTTGTATTGTTTCTAATGCTCCTGGTTGCTGATATTTCCCTGGCCCAGGTCGCCATCAACACCGATGGCAGCGCACCTGACAACTCAGCGATGCTGGATGTGAAAAGCGAATCAAAAGGAGTGCTTGTTCCCCGGATGACGCTAGCACAAAGGGATGCGATTACAGCACCGGCAACCGGGTTGATAATTTATCAGACTGATAATATGCCGGGCTATTATTATAACGGCGGAACGAGCGGTTCTCCGGCCTGGGAGAAGGTTGGCGGATTGACACTCCCTTATTCGGGTGATATAAATTCAGTTGGTTACGGATTCTCTGTAACCAATCTGTTGGAGCATGCAATCATTGGTCAGGCATCAAACGCAACAGGATTCGTATTCGGAGTAACGGGGATTTCCAATTCGTCAAACGGCAGAGGAGTTTATGGAAGGGCTGCCTCACCTACAGGTACCACAAGCGGTGTGCATGGTGTTGCCTGGTCTCCTGAAGGATATGGTGTTATGGGTTATGCTTCATCAGTTACCGGAATAAATCATGGAGTTTACGGTTTATCACACTCTTCGGACGGGATGGGTGTTTATGGTGAAGCGGAGGCAATTTCGGGAACAAACTACGGAGTATTTGGCCGGTCCAATTCACCAGATGGATATGGCGTTTATGGTGAAGGTCGTTACGGGATAAAAGGCATCAGTGATACCTCCCCCGGAATCGGTGTTTTTGGCGAAGCTACATCGGCCACAGGGTATGTCAGCGGCGTTTATGGAAAATCGGCAGCGGCCCAGGGACAGGGCGTATTTGGATGGGCTACATCAACAACCGGGTCCAATTCGGGAGTATATGGCACAACATCTTCGGTAACAACAGGCCGTGCCATATTTGGAGAGGTTTTGGCAACCACAGGCGAATCGCGTGGCGTTGAGGGAAAAGTAACTTCTGCTTCCGGTTATTCCGGATTTTTCACAGGTGGGCGCTTTTATACCAATTCCAATGTAGGAATCGGTACTGCCTCCCCTGAATGGCAGTTAGTTGTCCAGGCCCCTGATAATGGCAGCCGTCCGATGATCGTTTGCAGGAACAGCGATGGTAATGACCGGGTGCAGTTAAGACAGACAAGCAATGGCTCGGGAGCCTTTTACCTTTGGAACGCTGACAATACAAATACAGTTTTTCTTTACGGGAATGGTAACAACTTCATCAATAGCGGAAACCTCGGGATAGGAACCACATCCCCTGCTTACAAACTGCAGGTTGGCGAAGCCGGCGACGGCACACAGGCCCGCGCAAACGCATGGAACCTTTTATCCGATGTCCGGCTTAAGAAAGGCCTTTCAGCAATTGATGATCCCCTTGAAAAAATTCTGAAAATCAATGGTTATTATTACTTCTGGAATACCGGCACTGATCAAAGCAGGCAAATCGGTTTCTCGGCACAGGAAATGATAGATGTACTTCCCGAAGTAGTATCGCAGGGTGAAGACGGATACTTGTCCATAGAGTATGGGAAAATGACTCCACTGTTAATTGAATCCATCAAAGAATTAAAAGCAGAAAACGAAAAATTGAGAAAGGAAAATGAAAATTTGCTTCTGAGGATGGTAAACATAGAGAAACTGTTACTGCTCAGCGTTGAAAAGTAGCAGATGCGACTTTTGAGCGGTAACAGCATAAAAACCAGCATTAAGTAATATGGATCATGTATGGGTTAAACATATAAAAATCAATAAACCGGGACAAGGATAGTTCCTGAAAAAAAGAACGGGAAGAGACGGATCATCCAAGATAAATGATCCTGTGTGTTCGGATACTGAGGGAATGTTCTCAGGTATGAATATGCCATTGACAATGAGCATTGTTCATGGTTGTGACGGTAAATAGGGCAGTAGACAACGGATGGCATTCATAGTCAGGTTTCTCCCTCCGTTCGCAGCAAACTGTATGCTAACTTCTGAGCCTTACCGGGAAGTATACGGCGGTGCCTGGTGGTGTGCCGGATCGTAAAACCTGCTTTCAGTTTTATTACATAAGAATGGCCAGGCCTGTCGTGAATATGATGCGGCAATATACGGTTTACTATTACTAAGCCGAAGCTTGCAATACATTGATAACCAGGCTTTAAAAATGTATTTGGTTTTTCAGTCAGGGGCGATCCTTGTGATATTCTTTCTTTAAAAAAAACTTGCATTTTTCGGCAACTATTCGTACCTTAACCACTTTATAATCATAGTGCCCTGGGTACCTTGTTTTCGAACAGGCAAGTTTACTTCCCGCCTTCTTCTTGCGCTTTCTTCCCGCCTTTCATTTTAATGGTTTTCTGTTGTCCGGACTAATAACGCATTATTCCTTATTGCATGTTTTACCATAAAACCGAAAAGTATGAAAGCATTATTACTTATTTTCCTGTTGGCCATAGGGATAAGTATCCAGGCCCAGGTTGCCGTCAATACCGATGGCGCAGCACCCGATAATTCGGCAATGCTGGATGTTAAAAGCACTACCAGGGGCCTTTTGGCGCCCAGGATGACCCTCGCCCAGCGGAATGCCATCGTATCACCGGCCACCGGCCTGATGATTTATCAGACAACCGACATTCCGGGTTATTATTACAATTCAGGAACCCCTGCCGCTCCGGCCTGGTTACTCGTGGGCAGCAATGCGGGACAATGGCTGAACAATGGAACGAGCATTTACTATAATCTTGGAAATGTCGGTATCGGAACATCAACCCCGGTTGAGAAACTGCATGTAGATGGTTACTATCATCTTTCCAATGCTACCAATTACCCTTTTATCAGATTTAACAATACTTATGTTAATGGAAATGCCGGGTTGGAATTCAAATATAATTCTGTAAACAAGGCCTGGATCTATTACAATTGTTTCGATAATGCATTGTATATCAATGCTGATAATGCTATGGGTTATAGTCCTGACCTTCTTGTCAAAAGTGGCGGCAATATCGGAATCGGTACATCAGTGCCCTCTGCCAGATTGCATGTGATTGAGAATACCCCCGGCTACACCGCGGCATTTGGTGTGCCCGTAAGTTCCTGGACAACAGGCACCAATGTTGCGATTGGAAATGACAATGAAGATGCGGTGCTCTATGTTGGTCAGGCTCCTATGCATGAAGGATTCCTGATATGGCAATATAATACTGATCCGGCCCTGGGATATTACAGCATCGGGACCTACAACGGGAGCAATAATATGACCCTTCAGGAATATGGGGGCAATGTCGGCATCCGGACAGCTTCACCGGCTGCCTTATTTCATGTTGCGGAAGATAGTCCCGGTTATACGGGTTTGTTTGGATCGCCCATCAGTACCTGGGGTTCGAGTACAAACTTAAGCATCGGAGATCCGGACGGGCCATCTGTATTATACATCGGGCAAAGTCCCAGTAATAAGGGATTCCTTTTCTGGCAGAATGCCACAGATCCTGCTAATGCATATTACAATATAGGCACCTATTCCGGCGCAAATCCACTGGTACTCCAGGCTGCGGGTGGCAATGTCGGCGTTGGTGTCAGTGCTCCCGTTGCCCGTTTTCAGGTTGCAGAAAGCGGGTCAAGTTATACCGGTCTTTTTGGTACGCCAATCAGCAGCTTTACTACAGGTACAAATCTATCCATTGGAGATGATAATGCAACTTCTTTGTTATATGTCGGACAAAGTACTTCCAATAAGGGATTTTTAATCTGGAATTATAATGCAACAGCGAGCAATGCATTTTTTGGGATAGGTACCTATTCGGGTAACAATCCATTAATTTTTCAGCAGGCCGGTGGCAATGTCGGAATCGGAACCTCCGCTCCCAATGGCAGACTGGATGTAAGGGTTGATAATAATGGATATAGTCAATTAGGCTACAGTGCTACTATCCCCAGTTATTTTTATCACTATGAACTGGAATCTGATGGTGACGGGCAAACTGCACTATATGGTTTTAGATCCCGTTCGACACAGAATGATGGAACGGGCTACGCGTATTATTTGAGCAACTCTGCCTTAAGAGGGTACTCTTACTGGGGGGATGTTTATTCTTTTGGAACAGCCGGATATAACTACAACGATTATACGCGCTGTGGCGGTGTTTTGGGAGCATACCAGGGTGGTAACTATTGGGGCTCGCTCGGATATAAAAACAGCGGCAGCACCACCTATGGCGGATATTTCACCAGTTATACAAGTGGTGCAGGAAAATCTCCGGGTCAGGCTGATACCGGAATCGGAATAGGCGCCTGGGGAGACCTTATGGGGGCCGATATTCACGGCAAGGTTTATGGCTTATATGCCGAAGGGGAAAACTATGCCATGTTCTCGAATGGTGATGTTTATAAAAACAAGCTGGATGTGCATCTCCAGGAAAACGGAACAGGAACCAATACCGTGCTCTATACCAATGTTTCAACAGATGTCACCGTGCAGACCAGCGGTGTGGCGACACTTTCAAACGGAAGGGCAAACATTGCCTTTGACCCGTCCTTTGCCGCTGCCGTTTCTGCTGACGCACCTGTTGTTGTTACAGTAACTCCGATTGGTAATTCCAACGGAGTTTATCTCGCTGAAGTTTCAGGCGCCGGTTTTACAGTTGTAGAGAACAATGCCGGAAAAAGCAATGTAATGATAAATTATATTGCTATAGGGAAACGGTCAGGATATGAGAACCCCAGCCTGCCGCGCGAAGTTATTGATGCCGGATATACAGGCAAACTGGCAAGCGGGCTGCACAACGATGCCGACACTCAGACAAACGGGGAAGGCTTATATTATGAGAGCGGCCAACTGATAGTGGGAGTTCATCCTTCGGTGATGCCTGATCCGAATAAACCTGCTGTAGAAACGATTCTTCCGAAACCCTCAATAAGACCTGTTAAGAGTGATAGAAATGAATACAATGCAGTTGGCATTGGGAATCTTGAACCGGTTCTGACCCGGGAGGCTGTTACAGAAAAATCTTCTGTTGCCAGCCCGGCCGGTGGAACAGGAGAACCAGAAGAAACTCAGTCAAAGGCTCCCGCTAAAGTGATTCCGGCAATCAATACCGCCGGCAGTGGCAATGGAGTGGCCGAACCTGTACAACCGCCAGCTCCGGTAAGTGCTCCGGCGAAAGGGAGTGCATCAGAAAAAAGCGGCGACCTTTCACAACCGGTGCAGAATAAATAGCCGGTTGGCTAAACCAGGCAGGAAAAGTTGCCCAGATTCAATAAATGGGATTCATTCAGCATAACCGGAGAATGAAAGTTATGTTTGAATCCTTAAGTGAGATCCTGCGTTTTGACCGCTATCCGCCATTCAGGTATCTGCCTGTTGGCGGATAGTACTTTTTACCGGAAATGGCCTACTTTCATTGAACAGGCAAACTTGCTTTCGTAATGGAAACTGGTGAACAATAAGAGGTTTGTGGTTGCTCTGGAAAAGAGACTATATCGCTCGTGTGAAAGCCTATTTTAATCCATTTTTCAGATTTTTAACCGGTGAATTCCGGTAACGGAATGTAAAAATATTATCTCAGGGAAATTTTCCTTTACAGTGATAACAATCCACTTTGCGGGGGCTGCCGGATTATGCCAGAATAATTGATCCCGGCTGTTGGCTATGGTTGCCATGAAGCAGCAATCCGCGTAATAATGCGAAGCCCCGGGCAGAGCGAGGGTGAAGTAATAAAGAACCTGAACGTATTCAATTTAAAAGGGGGTAGAATTTATATTTACCGGTAGATTATGACAATGAATTCGTAAGTGCCTGCGGTAAATCCGGGTTTTTTATAGTGTGTTCCGGCATGAAATTCCCGTCCTATTTCTGACCGGGAAAGTATAATTGTAAGGATACGGGAAATATAATCAGATCCTTTGATATAGCATTTGATCAGCTATTGCATGTATCCGGACTTTTGAAGGGCAGTATATCTTTTTGAAACTGACACGCTGATATCTTTTGCCCTTTAATCAGAATATCGATATACTTTAATATGAATATTTTTATTATCTTTGATAATACAAAACGACAAGACATGAAGCAGAAACTTCTCTTTTCATTGATCGGGGCAATCATCATTTTTGCCTGGCAGTTTTTATCTTATGCCATGCCCAACTTTCACAGGGCGGCATCGACCTATACACCGGCCCAGGACAGCATTCTGCAAATGCTTGAAGAGGCCGGGCTTTCTCAGGGAATGTACTTGCTGGGACAGCCTGATCCATCGCTGAGCAGGGCTGAACAACAGGCTTCGATGGACAAGCTGGAAGGTAAACCCTGGGCTGTAATTAATTACCAGAAGGCAAATTCCATGAGTATGGCCATGCCGATGATCAGGGGATTGCTGGTGTGCTTTGTAATTTCTTTCCTTCTCTTCTGGTTGTTCCTGCAACAAAAGAATCCAACCCTGACCAACCGCTTGTTGCTTGCGCTTGCAGTAGGAATGATCGGGTTCTTCTTTATCCCTTATGCCAATTTTATCTGGTATAAAGCGCCTGATATATTTGCCCATTTCGCCGATGGTATTGTTCCCTGGCTGATACTTGGGTTTTTAGGACACAAAATGGCGGCTTTAAAAACAAAAACAGTGAACTGATCAGAAAATGGAACCATAAGAAATTGTACTGACGACCCTCAGGGAATCAGAAAAACCTATGAAATCAGCTGAAGGTTCCACTAAACCAGGAATTGAAAAGGCAGCGGTTTACAAGGCAATTCAGGTACTGAAAAAAAGAGGAAAAGATTGCCTCACCTAAGGTCTGCTGCTCCACTGCCAGGTAGGTCATCACACGCTAAGAAGACTTACATATTGGGCCATGACCGATTACGAAATTCAACGCACAGATGGAATTAACACATACAGCCGCGGAATTGAAGACTTTCCGGGCAGCGTAGCCTGGTTTACCGGTTTTGCAGCTGATGCAAATGGTATTGTGTGGGTTGGAACCTGGTCGCAGTTTACCAGCACCGGAAGCACTTTAATACGTCTTAACACCAACACGGGCGCCTTCCAGACCTGGTCATATGATGAAGGATGGCCATTCCCCGGGGAGCATGTAAGACCCCTCACCATTACACCCGACGGGCTGCTGTGGATGCAATACGATTCTGAGTATCCCTCAACTGACGCCGGAATTTTATGGTACGATGGTGAGAATATTGGCATTTACCCCTCATCACCAGGGGGAATACCCCAGTGGGGTGGCCTGCCAAACAGTACCATCAGCGATCTGGAAGTAAAAGTTACAGACAATGGTTATGAATTGTGGATGAGTTGCCTTGGAAGGGGAATTGCCGTACTGCAGGTCATCAATGATCCTGTTGGAACATCTCACCTCACCAGTTCAACATCAAAAACAGGTCTGTCCGCTTATCCGAATCCTGTTTCAGATAAAACAGTTATCAGATTCAGTACATGTCATTCCGGAGCTATAACGCTTTCGTTTTACGATATGCACGGAAAAAAAGTGAAGGAAATCAGCGAAAATATTTTCAAAGCAGGAAACAACACCCTGGAGTGGGACCTGTGTGATCAAAGCGGAAGAAAGGTTGCTCCCGGCATTTATTTTGCCAGGTTCTCAGATACTGACCGGTCGGCCTCAGCAAAAATCGTTGTCAGGTAGTGCTGGTTATTTGTTTATCCTCTAATCAGGTATTCAGATGGTGCGGGCCGTGGAAGGTTTGATGTCAGATCAGGATTCAGTCAGAAATTCATTATTGAGCAGGCATTAAATCTTCTGTTCCAGCCCGTTTATCAGTGTTCATGATTTGCATTAATCAGATGGATCTTAAAGCCTGTCTTTTCAGGTATTGATCAGATATGCAGCTAGTAAAACAAAAATTGCATGGGATGTAAAAATCTGTTCAACGGCTGAATGTTCTGATCAATGGTTTACAATCCACTTTGCACGGCCTGATGGCTTGTTTCCCGACAGGACTTCCAGAATATAGACCCCGTTTATTAAAGCGGATGCATCCAGTTTAATCCATCCACCGGAAGATCTGACGGAACGGCTGTAAATCACCTTGCCGGTCAGGTCTGTAACCCGGAGCCCTGTAAATTTCAGGTTTCCATTCTGCGGCAATCTTAACAGGGCTTCGGCATCCGATGGATTGGGAATGATTGTCAACCGGGCATGTTCAGTCAGTGTTTCATTGGTGGATGTCAGTATCCCGGTATATTTATAAATCTCATTGTATCCTGATTCTCCGCCACCCAGCCATCCTGTGGCCTCATCGTAAAATTCAACCGCTCCGTTTGACAATATGCTGGATTTGATAATGAACAGATTGCTGAACATATCCGGGGTGAAATATACCCTCATTGAGTTTTTGTATGCGGTTATCACAAAACCGCCATCAATCCCCTGCACACAGCTCATGTCCATTATATAGTATCCCGCCGGGAATGATACCGGCTCCAGGGTAACACCGCCGTCGTTGGTGATGAAAAGCTGATTGGTATTTACAGATCTGTTCCAGACCGCTCCATGCTGTGCTGTGGAAAAACACACGCCAAGATCAAGGCTTGCATTCGGAACCAGTTCTGTAGCTTCCCAGGTCAGGCCTCTGTCGGCAGAGCGGAAAAGCCTGGCCTTGCTGGTCGTAAACCAGACAGAATTCCCCACGCCGGAATAACTATGGTTCAATCCCATTTCATCCGGCAGGATATCAGGGATGTCAGAAGAGGGGACCCTTGACCATGTCGTTCCGCCATTGTGTGTAAGTTGTATTTCAAAGTAACCATCCCTGGGATCTCCCACCGCGAGCCCTGAATCTGCGCTGAAGGCATGGTAGAAATTGATAAAACTACCGGTAAACTGCGTTGTGATCATGTTGGACCAGTTAGTACCGCCGTCGGTGGTTTTCCATATGGAAGGATCAGTGCTGCCATCGGAATCTGCAAACACGAAGAAACCGGTATTTGCATCCCACCCGCATACAGAAACACATTGAGGAATGCCGGGAACCGGGATTGTGTCAAAGATCCAGGATTCACCGCCATCGGTGGTCTTCACTGAAAAAGGACAAGGTAATCCATTCTCGTGGAACGTCCCGATCCAGACATGATCCGGGTCTGTGATGGCGTAATAATATGGCCAGTATCCCACGCCGGGATAATTCAGCGGCTGAGGCACAAACTGGCACAAACCTGTGAGTGCCAGGCAAAAAAGAATGCAGGTTAAAGCTAAATGTTTCATGGCCTTGATTGATTGAATGGTGAAAAATCCTGTAACTGTGTTATCCGCTTATTAAACCGGATACGCTGCCGCGGAAGGAAAAAGAAGGAAGTGAAAAGAAAGGGGAGAAACAACAATCCTTCAAAGGCAGTTCTCCAAAATTCATTCTAATTTACGGAAAAATCCGATTAAAAGCAAGTTCTTCCAGGAATAGAAAGTTATTATTTGCGGGGAAAAGACAGGTAAAAACCGGAGGCTATGAACACCGAATTAAGCCGGGAGAATTTAATATAAACAGAAATTTGCAGATCGATATTCTCTTCACCTGCTTTGCTGTTTTGCCGGATCCCGAATCGGTCCGTTTACGGAATGAGCGGCCGATTAATCATGCAGGTGCGGGGTTACAGGCAATTGAACTTAAGTTAAAATTAGAATATGCGGCCAATTGAGACAGGTTCTGCTCTAACCGACTGATTATATCTGCGATAGAAAAAAAGCCGGCATTTCTGCCGGCTTGTCTTTTCTTGCTCCCCCTGCTGGACTTGAACCAGCGACCCTCTGATTAACAGTCAGATGCTCTAACCAACTGAGCTAAGGAGGAGTGTTTTTCCCTCAAAAGGGACTGCAAAATTAAAGCTAAATTTGAAATATACAAGCGGCTGAAGAAAAAAATTATTCAAAAATTGCTTTGAACCGGCCAGAGTTTTTTTTCGTTGAAAAACAAGTTTATACATTGTTACTTTGCTGAAGAGGGTCTGGAAGTATTGTTGATGCGTGACCCCTGCATAAGAAAGCAGACCATGCAATCAGATTTAACCATGCAATATTCCTGAAATCGTTATGTTTGTTCAATGTGAAACGCAGCAGGACTGATCAATACAGGTTTATTTGTCCGCTGGAGACTATCAGTCAAATTCCCGGGCTATGAAACAGATCATTTTGCCCGCCGGATTGTTATTCTTAGGTTCTATTGCCATTGGACAAGGCAGAAACGATAAAGAAATGGAACAGCGTATTACATTTATTACATTGGGAGTCAATGATATAAATGCATCCATTGACTTTTATGAAAATAAATTCGGGTGGAAGCGTTCCGCTCAGGGCAGCGACGACCTGATCGTTTTTGAACTTTGCGGTCTTTACCTGGCATTATATCCCAAAAACGCGCTGGCGCATGATGCCGGTGTTGATGCTGTTGGACAGGGTTTCAGAGGGTTTACGATTTCATATAACGTCAGGAGTGTGCAGGAAGTTGATGACCTGATCGCTGTGTTGAAAAGCAGGGGCGTACACGTGGTGAAAGAACCGCAGAAAGTCTTTTGGGGAGGCTACAGCAGCTACATCGGAGATCCTGACGGAAATCTATGGGAAATTGCATACAACCCTTACCTGAAACATGAATAGCCGATTCCATCCGTGCCCGTCATGCTGGACCTTATAAAACCGTCCTTAACCAATCCACATAAAACCATGAAAATCCTGCTTTCAATTATCGCAGCATGCATAACCTCAATCCCTTACGGACAACCGGCTTTCCCCGGCTTTCTGCAGGGAACCTGGAAAACGGAAAACCGCGATACCTATGAACATTGGGATAAACTCAATGAATCCTCGCTGAAAGGGTTCGCCTATAAGCTGGAGGAGGGGAGAATCCGGGTAACCGAATACCTTGAAATCGGCCGGAAAAACCAGGATGTGGTTTACACCGCCACACTTGCTGACCAGAATCAGGGGGAAGGAGTAGATTTTAAGCTTGTCGCCGCTGAGGGAGTCTGGAATTTTGTCAATCCCGTACACGATTTTCCCCAAAAGATTGTTTACCGGGAACTTTCGGCCAATGAAATATTTGTGGAAGTTTCCGACGGAGCCGGTAAAGGGTTTTCCTATAAAATGATCCGGCAGTATGTGCAGGATACCACTTCCGCCAATCCCGCTTACGATGCTGCACTGGCCGGCAGGCTGGGCGGAGATGACTACGGGATGAAGTCTTACTTTCTGGTTATCCTGAAGACCGGATCGAATACTACTGCGGAAAGGGAATTGATAACCAATAGTTTCAGAGGGCATCTGGATAATATCAGCCGCCTGGTGGAGGAAAATAAACTGGTGGTCGCCGGGCCTATGGGGAAAAATGAACTTCAATACCGCGGAATCTTTATTCTGCATAATATCCCATCGGAAGATGAGGCCAGGGCGCTCCTGCTGACCGACCCGGCCATTAAAAACGGATTGCTGGATTATGAGTTATTCAGCTGGTATGGTTCCGCCGCGCTTCCCGAATACCTGCCGGCTTCGGAAAAAATCTGGAAACTGAAACCCTGAGCCCAATAACAATCGAATGAACGCAAATACAAAAATCTTCAGGATGCCTTTTTCTCAGGTATATCCATTTTACATTGCGAAAGCGGAGAAGAAAGGGCGCAGCAGGGCCGAAGTGGACCAGATCATCTGCTGGCTGACCGGATATAATGCACAAGCCCTGCAACAACAGCTTGACAATCAGACTGACTTTGAGCATTTCTTTTCAGGTGCGCCGCGGATCAATCCTGATGCATCCAAAATTACCGGAGTTGTTTGCGGCATCCGGGTGGAAGAAATCGGGGACAAGCTGATGCAGCAGATCCGCTATCTCGACAAGATGGTGGACGAACTGGCCAAAGGCAGGCCTATGGAGAAAATTTTACGGAAATAAATTCAGAAATTCAGTATAAAATATTAAAAATCAGCATATGGCAGAAATCAAAACCAGGCCGGTTGACACGGACGTACATGAATTTATCCGGACATTTGCAAATACAGAACAAAAAATTGCTGACAGCTTTACATTGCTGAAGCTGATGGAGGAAATCACCGGTTATCAACCTGTTATGTGGGGGCCTTCCATCATCGGGTTTGGCAGTTATCATTACAAATCGGAAAGAAGCCGGCAGGAGGGCGACTGGCCGCTGGCAGGGTTTTCGCCGCGTAAAGCAGCCATTTCATTGTATGTTTACGCGGGCGCTCCGGGTCAGGATGAAATGCTGAAAGAGCTGGGTAAGTACAAGATGGGCAAAGCCTGTATATATGTTAAAAAGCTGGCTGACATCAGGCAGGATGTCCTGATCAGGCTGATTCAGTCATCGGTGGATTACCTGCGTAAGAAATACTCTTGAAGTTGAGAGAAAAAGCCACGAATGCACGAATATCATGTATTTTTTGATAAAATTTAGTTTGTATGAGTGATATAATTTTTAAAGAGGAAAGCTACAGGTTAATAAGAATTTGCATGGATGTGCATAACAATCTGGGTGCAGGATTTCTGGAAATTGTATATAAGGATGCATTGGAATATGAATTTGTCAAAGCAGGTATTCCCTTTGAAAGAGAAAAGAGATATGATGTGAAATACAAAAGCATTATTCTTCCTCACAATTTCTATGCTGACTTTGTTGTGTTTGATAAGATTATTTTAGAAGTAAAAAGCGTATCTACAATCAGGGAAGAATTTGTTGCCCAGTCCATCAATTATTTGAAAGTATCAGGAAATAAACTGGCATTGCTGGTGAACTTTGGTGAGTCCAGGCTAAATTATAAGAGAGTTGTCCTTTGATTGTTACTCAGCAAAAACTCCATTCGTGCATTCGTGGCTTCCTGATTCTGAAATGTGAAAGTAAACCTGTATTTTTATGTCAAAAAGCTGGCTGACATCAGGCAGGATGTCCTGATCAGGCTGATTCAGTCGACGGTGGAATATATGCGGAAGAAATACCCCTGAGGGTAAAAGAGAAAGCCACGAATACACGAATAATTTGTAATCTTCCTAAAGAACAGCCATTATGAGTGATATCCTGTATAAGGAAGAAAGTTACAGGTTGATAAGAATTTGCATGGATGGTAATAACAACCATTGAGCATGAATCCGACTTGATCGTGTCAGGTAATAAATGGCATTGCTGTTGAACTTTGGTGAGTCCAGGTTAAATCATAAGAGAGTTGTCCTTTGATTGTTACTCAGCAAAAACTCCATTCGTGCATTCGTGGCATTCTGATTCTGAACTGTGAAAGTAAACCTGTATTTTTATGTCAAAAAGCTGGCTGACAACAGGCAGGATGTCCTGATCAGGCTGATTCAGTCGACGGTGGAATATATGCGGAAGAAATACCCCTGAGGTTAACAGAAAAAGCCACGATTCCGATCGCCTTAGGGACACGAATAAATACATACTGGCCCGGATGTTTCAGCCTGAGGCAGTTTGCCGGAACCTTTGTAATCCGTGCAATGTTTCGCCCGCTTAAGGATATTGGGAAGAAAAATCTGTAACAGGTGTTGTAATATTCTTATCTCCACAATGTATGGTAATATTGTCATCAGTTTGGATATAAGAATGTCTCGTTGCTCTAATAAGCATTCCTGATGGAAATATTTAAATTTAAGAGAATCAGTAATTTGGATTGATGGATATTGCCGGATAAGAATACAACAAATCAAAAAAAAGTTAATCACTCGGAGGAATTCACTCCCCGAAGCGGTATCCGATGCCCGATTCTGTGATCAGCAAGGCCGGCCTGGCGGGGTTGTCTTCAATCTTTTTTCTAAGTTGTGCCACAAACACGCGCAGATATTGGGTTTGACCGGTATACCCGTGACCCCAGACTTCTTTAAGAATATACTGATGGGTAAGTACGCGTCCGCTGTTTTTGGCCAGAAGGGAGAGCAGGGAGAATTCCGTGGCGGTAAGTTTCAGGATTTCCCCGTTTTTGCGTACGATATGACTGGCCATGTCAATGCTAAGCGAATCGGTTTCAACCACTGCGGAGTCGGGTAGGCTTTGGGCAGCCCTAGCTGCTGCCCTGATCCGTGCCAGCAGTTCTCCGGTTCTGAAGGGCTTGGTCAGGTAGTCGTTAGCGCCATTGTCGAGCGCCTGGATGATATCCGTTTCCGAATTGCGCACTGATAATACAATCACCGGTTTGGCATACCATTCCCGGAGTTTTTTCAGCAGCAGTTGACCATCAATGTCGGGCAAACCCAGATCAAGCAGGATCAGTGATGGATGATGGGTTGCCGCATCTACCAAACCTTCCTTACCTGTTGCTGAAACAATGATGTGGTACCCGCTGGCAGACAGGGTGATTTCGAGCAGTCGTCTGATCTGCAATTCATCGTCAATAATCAGTATGGTTTCGCTGTTGTTCATTTTATGGTCTGGTTCGGGATATCAAAGTCGGGTTTTTCGGAAGGGATATGCAGGGTAAACAATGCGCCTCCTCCCGGGGCATTTTCAACGTGGATGCTGCCCTTGTGCGCTTCGGTAAATCCTTTCACTATGGAAAGCCCCAGGCCCAGGCCGCCCGCTTTTTTATTGTCGACGCGGTAGAATTTATCAAAAACCTGTTTCAGCGCCGTTTCCGGGAACCCCGGGCCCTTATCGGTGAGCTGAAGTGTAAATCCTGATTCAGTAGTTCCGGCTGTAAGCAGGATTTCAGATGCAGCGGGAGCATGTTGGGCCGCATTGTAAAGCAGATTATATAACACCTGCTCCATCAATCCGAAGTCAATCTTTACTGGCGGCATATCATCCGGAATGCTGACCTGAACCGAGAAAGGTTTCAATTCATCCTCCAGCTCCTCCAGTACCATGTTGATCAGGTCATTGATGTCGTACCAGTCCAGCCTTACCGAGATGTGCCCGCTTTCGAGGCGGGTGATGTTCAGCAGGTTTTCGATCAACCGGTTGAGCCGGAGCGATGCGGTAAAGATCTCACCAATCAATTCCTTCTGTATATTGCCTGATTCCTCGGTATTCAGGATGGTGTCCGAGGCTCCCATTATCGTAGCAACAGGAATTCTGAGTTCATGCGAAATAGAATTGAACAGGGTTTTGTAAAGCCGGTCTGATTCGGCCAGAAACCTTGCCTGCCTGGCCAGTTCACCCAGGAATTCCCTTTCAAGGGCGTTGGTAATTTGCGCGATAAAGGTATCCCAATAGGATTGTTGTTCTTCGTTGAATGCCTCCGTTTGCCGGATAGCTACCACTCCAGGGTTTATTTTATTTCCCTGCAAAGGATATAGGGTGTAATTTACTGTGAGCGGGTGGGCAGTAAAATTGCCTGCTTTTTTAACATGACTGAATACCCATCCGGCTGCCTCCGCTTCGTTGAGCGATAACGGGATATTTTTCCTGCCCCGCCCTGTGACCATCAGGTGGTTGTTTCCGTCCTGAAGAATCAGAAACGCGGGTGCGGAAAACTGCTCTTCAATTTTTTCTGCGGCAATCACCACGATCTCATCTATTCCGCTGGCTTTAGATAGTTCATGAGTCAACCTGAAAAGACTTTCGGTGCGTTTTTCCCTTTCGCGGGCCAGCACCTCCTGCCTGCGGATACGTGTGGTCAGAATGCCATTAACCAGTGCAATGATGAAGAAAAGCCCGAATATCAAAAGGTCTTCTGGTTTGTCAATGTGAAATGTAAGCTGGGGAGGGATAAAAAAGAAATTCCATATCAGTGCACTCAATGTGGAGGCCAGCAGTACAGGCCCTATCCCCAGAAAAGTTGACATAATGGAAACCACGAAAAGCAGGATAAATGAAACCACATGATAGTGACTGCCTCCTGCAAGGGGAGCGCAACTTAAAGCCGCAATACCTGTTATGGCTGCTGATATAAGGTACTGCCCTGTTTCAGGCTTTCGCGAACCGCTGATTCCGCCTTGTTCAGGCTTTCCGGTTTTCATACTCAAATTTAAGGATAAAAGGCATCTGTAAATTGGTTTATTTTTTCCAGTAAGACGGTGAAAAAAGAATCAATACGGTATATATTTCCAGCCTTCCGGTGATCATCAGCACTGACAGGATGATTTTTGCGGCCTGCGGCAGATGGGCAAAATTACTTACAGGCCCCACACTGCCAATACCGGGCCCAATACCGGCCATACAGGTAGCCACCGAACTGGCAGAGGTAGCCCCATCGAGACCCAGTAGCACTAAAATAACGCTGCCTGTGATAAAAACCATCAGATAGAGCGTGACAAATGTCAGCACGGAGTTGTTTGCCTCTTCATTCAGCATTTTTTTGTTCAGACGGATGGGAATCATGGCATGGGGGGAACTTAACCTTCTGAATATGATTCTTACGTTTTTCATAACGATCAGGTGCCTTACCATCTTGATGCCTCCTGCCGTTGAACCCGTACTTCCTCCCAGGAACATGCAGAAAAAGATAATCAGCCAGGCATAAACCGGCCACTGAAGGTAATCGGCAGTGGCAAACCCGGTACAGGTGATGATGGAAACCACCTGAAAGAACCCTTCCCTGAAAGCGGTTTCTGCAGACTTTCCCATATCTTTCATCAGTGATAGTGAAATGAAAATTCCAATAATGAATACTACTACCAGATAAAACCGGAACTCTTCATTCTGTCTGATTTTTAGAAAATCCTTTTTCACCAGATAATAGGGAATGATGAAATTAACTCCGGCAAGTAGCATAAATATTGTTATAACATATTGAATATAAGGTGAATATCCTGCAATACTGTCGTTCCGCGGAGAGAAGCCACCCGTAGCTACCGTGCCGAATGCATGGCAGGTGCTTTCGAAAATGTTCATCCCTCCGGCTAAAAGCAGGATGATTTCAGCAACCGTCAGCGAAATGTAAATATATAAGAGATAAATACCTACAGTTTTTATTCTTGGACTGATTTTCTCCTGAAGGGAGGATTCCATCGAGAACAGGTGATAACCCCCGATTTTCAGTGCAGGCATTATGATAATTACCAGTACAATGATGCCGATACCTCCGATCCAGTGGGTAAGGCTTCTCCAGAAAAGTATGGATTTTGGAAGAACTTCGATATCGGTAAGAATACTGGATCCGGTAGTCGTAAAACCAGAGACTGATTCAAAAATGGCATCAGTTACCGAAGGAATGGCTCCTGAAATCAGGTAGGGGAGGCTGCCTGTAAGGCTCATGATCAGCCAGGTAAGCGTAACGGTCAGATAGGCTTCTTTCCGGCTGAGCGGGTGGTGATCCGCTTTGCTGCGTGCAGCATAATATAGCATCAGACCAACGGCAAAAGCAAGCACGGCTGTTTCCAGAAACGGTTTTACCTGCTCTCCGGCTAAGATAGCCACAGCACCGCTTATCAAAAGAGCTGCGGATAATATAAAGAGGTTGTTGCTGATGATCCTGAAAACGACGCGAAAATTAAAGTTGCCCATCTGTCCGACAAATGCAATGATTGATCGGCAAAATAAGGCCAGCAGTTGTAAATCTTTTGCAAAATTGAGTTTAGACTGTATAAAGATTTTATAAAGTCAGGTCTGGCCTTTGGATGGAAATCAAAGAGGAACAACATGTCTTATATCCCTTTCTGAGGTTCAATTAATATTCCCTGCAGACTTTGAAGGAAGTTAAGGTACTAATCCTTTTATCCGGGCATCAATTACCTGCTTGCACAAAGATTCCAGAGGTTGATGGGTATTATTAATATTTCTGCATTAGGGTAATGCTAAATTTTGAAAAATGGAGTCAGAGATTCCACTCCCGTAAAATGCGGTATCGGAGTGATAATCAATTAGCAATTTAAGAAGGATGAGAGAGAAAACTTCGCCACCCTTCTCATCTTCCACTCCATTTACACCTTGAAAGCTTCGTCATTCCTTATAAAAGTGAGGAATCTTCTGATGGTTTTTCGGACACTATTGATTCAGACAATTGAAAAGGCATTTGAAACGGGTGTAAGAAAAGCCTGAAGAGCAGGTGAAAAATGAATCTTGATTTACATCCGGATATTCAGGTTGTCCTGTGTGTCAGGGATTGACATCCCTGAATAATTATTCGCTTGCTTTTTTTCAGGTGGCTGTTAAATTATACGGGGTTTAAAGAATCTTTGACGGGTCAGACAGCAATTCATCGCGAGAATATTTCTTTCCACAGGCTGTTTCATGCCATCTAACCTGATTCTTTTGTGCTGTAACGGGATATGCCGCATTTTTGTAATTTTCAGTACCGGAACAGTAGTTCCGGAATTATCCGTATTTGCCTGCTGATGCTGCTGCGACAGGCTGTTTCAGCGCAATTCCAGCATAATCAGACCTGAAAGTTTATGATCGAAACAGAACGTTTGTATATCCGGCCGCTTCCATACGCCCAGCTGTTAAAATACAGCCTGGCTGACCGTTCGCTGGAGCAGGAACTGAACGTGCAGGCGCTGCCTGCTGAACTTAATACCGAGCTGAAGGAAGCGCTCGAAACATCCATCCTTACCAATGTTGCCGGTGCAGGATCCGATTATCTTTATTTCACCCTCTGGACCATAATTTTAAAGTCCCGGCGGGTGATGGTGGGCGATTTTTGCCTGATGGGTCGGCCCGATGCAGCAGGAACCATTGAAATCGGATACGGTATTCACGAGGAATTCAGGGGAAACGGCTACATGGCAGAAGCCATTGCCGGACTGATCGGTTGGGCGGCCGGCAGACCGGAGATCAGGGCTATATGTGCATCTGCTGAAAAAGACAATCTTGCTTCGCAAAAGGTGCTGACAAACAACGGTTTTCTTCTTCAGGCAGCATCCGGAGCCCTGCTTAACTGGCGTCTGGAGTTAAAATCTGTGGCTTCCGGGCCTATAAAAACTTCAGGTCCCGACCCTGCAGTTTCCGGGGAATTGTAAGATATTTGTCAAGACTTAAACAGAATCAAGCATATGGAAAAAATCAGCATCTTTCAGGTAGACGCCTTTACCGGCCGGCTGTTTGAGGGCAATCCAGCGGCGGTATGTCCGCTGGATCAATGGCTCCCTGCAGCACTGATGCAGGATATTGCGGCGGAAAACAATCTGGCAGAAACCGCTTTCATTGTCCCGGCAGGGAAAGAGTATGAGATACGTTGGTTTACCCCGGCAGTGGAAGTTGATTTATGCGGACATGCCACGTTGGCTTCGGCTTATGTATTGTTTGAGTACCTGGGTTATCCCGGGCAGGAAATTATCTTTCATTCTGCAAGAAGCGGGATGCTGAAAGTGTCCCGGCGCGGTGATTTGCTGCTGATGGATTTTCCGTCCGATATACTGAAGCGGGTGTCACTTGAAGATGAAATTCAGGCGGCCATAGGGTTGCGCCCGTTGGAAACCTGGAAAGGAAGATCCGATCTGATTGCCGTGCTGGAGGATGAAAGTGCGGTGAAGCAGCTGTCTCCTGATTTTACAAGGGTAAACCAGCTTGATTGCCGGGGGCTGATCGTTACCGCCCCGGGTGATTCTGCGGATTTTGTTTCCCGTTTTTTCGGGCCCCGAGTGGGCATCAACGAAGATCCGGTAACGGGTTCCGCCCACACCTCGCTTACTCCCCTGTGGTCGGCCAGACTCGGGAAAAATGAACTGACTGCCCGGCAACTCTCAAAAAGGGGAGGTTCGCTCTGCTGCACCGATCTGGGAGCGCGCTGCCTGATCGGAGGGGAGGCAAAACTTTATCTTACCGGAGAAATTAACATCGCATAACCATGAAATACCTTGCCATTGAACAGGATACCGGTGCAGACGGACAGGCGTTTACTCCTGAGTTGCTGCGCAGTGAGGCTTTCAGGGCCCATGAACTGTACCTTGAAGGAAGTATCCGAGAGCTTTATTTTGATGAAAACCATTACGCCGTGCTGGTGCTGGAATGCGAAAGCAGGGAAAAAGCCGGAGCCGTGCTGGCCAGCCTTCCGCTGGTTAGTAACGGATTGATCCGCTTTGCCATCAGGGAGCTGCATCCTTACACAGGCTTCGGAAGGATCATCGTTGATCCGGGCTTCGGATCTGTATCTTGCTGAAGGCATCCGCAATTTAACAGTATCTGCGATTTAAAAGCGGCTACCTGAATGCCGTGGTTGTTGATTTATTAATTTATTTAAATGCAATTATTTACATTGAGAAAATGGCAGTTGTCAGACCTTGAAAGTCTGATGAAACATGCCGATAACCGGAAGATTGCCGACCGGCTCACCGATCAGTTTCCCCATCCATACACACGTGAGAGCGGCCGAGGTTTCCTGAAAATGGCAATGGCAAAGGACCCGCCCAATGTTTTTGCCATTGATGTTGAGGGAGAAGCGGTTGGGTGCATAGGGATTTTCCCGCAGGAGGATATTCACCGGCTGAATGCCGAGATGGGCTACTGGCTGTCAGAGTCATACTGGGGCAGGGGAATTATGACCGCTGCCATCCGCCGGATGGTGGATTATGGTTTCAGCACCTTTGATATTACCCGCATCTATGCGCGCCCTTTCGGCACCAACCTGGCCTCGCAACGGGTACTCGAAAAGGCTGGTTTCACTTGCGAGGCCCGGTTCGAAAAAGTGTTGATCAAAAACGGTGAGCTGCTTGATGAAATTGTATATGGAATAAGGAGAGCGACTCATAATTTATAAAATCTGCGTTCATGATTACCATACAGAACCTAGGGAACTTAAGTTTTGACACGCTGTTTGAAGCGTTTGACGCCGCTTTTGCGGATTATGAAATTTCTGTTAACCGGGAAGAGCACATCCGGATGCTTCAGCGGCGGGGTTTTGATGCTTCCCTTTCGTTTGGCGCATTCGACGAAGGCAGGCTGGTAAGTTTTACCTTCAACGGAACCGGAACTTTTCAGGGCAAGCCCACTGCTTATGACACCGGTACAGGTACCCTGAAGGAATACCGGGGCAGGGGCCTTGCCTCTCAGGTGTTTGAAGCTTCGCTGCCGTTTCTGGCCGGTGCCGGCATAAGGCAATACCTGCTTGAGGTGCTGCAGCACAACGAACCGGCAGTGAAGGTTTACCGCAAGCAGGGATTCAGGGTTACACGTGAATTCAATTATTTTGTGGCGCCTTCCGCATCAGTTAACCCCCGCGTTAAAAATCCCGGTCCGGAGATACGCTGTAAACCGATTCCTCTGCCTCTGCCTGAAGAAGTAATGCCGATGTGGGATTTTCACCCCTCGTGGCAGAACAGTTTTGAAAGCATAAGGCGGCAGGAACAGGATTATTTTATCCTGGGCGCATTTGTGGGATCGGATTTTGCAGGCTACGGCATTCTGGAACCATCCACCGGCGACCTGACCCAGCTTGCCGTGCACCCGGACTTCAGACGGAGTGGGGTAGGCAGCATGCTCCTGGCGGAATTGCTCAAAAAAAACAGCCTCCCGTCCGTTAAAGCAGTCAATACGGATGTTGCCTGCACTGCCATTACGGAATTCCTGATTTCCAGCGGATTGCCCCTGAAAGGCAAGCAGTTTGAGATGGTCCGGATGATTGACTAGCGGAGTCGGTAACTTCTAAGGTAAACAATGAACGGTTCATGCTGCCGGAATTGCTTTTCGCTGGTGATTATCTGCGCTTCACAGGCAATTATTTTACTTCTTTTTTTCATGACTTTACATTTGCCACATCTTTTTTCATCAGTTCAAATAATTAGAGATTCTTCAAGCTTAAAAAGTCATGAATGCAAACGCACCTGCCAATTCAACAACCGCAGCCCCGCTCGAAGCGGCGCTAAGCCTGGTCAACAGCAAACTGCACATTTCCGGAAAAGCCGGTAATTTCGAACCCATTGATACGGATTACATCCCGCCTTACGGCGATGGACTCGGCTACATGCCCCTGCAGCTCTTCCTGATCAGCTTCGGCGCCTGTGCTGCCGGCGCTTTGCTTACCCTGCTGCGGAGAATGCAGAAAACCATCACCGGATTCGATATGAAAGTAAGCGGTGTCCGCCACACGGAACATCCTACATCTTTTTCTTTAATAAGGGTGGAATACCACATCAAATCTCCCGATGTAAAAACAGCCGATGCGGAAAAAGCAATTGCACTTTCTGAGCAGTCGATTTGTCCTGTCTGGGCTATGATCAAAGGAAACGTTGATGTTGAATCGGTAATTTTCATTGAAGAATAACTTATCATTGCGGAGATATGGAAAATCATGCAATACCGGAAAAGGCTGCTGTATGCGGCCTCTATTGCGGAGCCTGCGGAATTTTTCTGGCAACACAATCAAACGACACGGAAAAGCTGGCGCAATATGCCGTCAGGCTTAATCAGCCGGTCGAAGAAACACGCTGCCTCGGATGCCGGTCAAACACCAAAACCGCCTGGTGCCGGGCATGTAAAATGGTAAGCTGCGCCGCCGGAAAAGGGGTGGATTTTTGTGGATCCTGCAACGAATATCCGTGCAAAGCTTTAAAAGATTTTCAGGCCATGATGCCGCACAGGGCCGGATTATGGGAATCGCAGGCCCGGATTGCCGAAGCTGGTCCTGAAGTGTGGATGAGGGAAATGGAAATTCATTTTGCCTGTCCGGCATGCGGTAAAGCCAATACTTCCTATGACATAAAGTGTCCTTCATGCGGAAACATACCGGGAAACCATTTCGCCGGGAAACATTCCGCCATGATCAAAGAATATTTGTCAAAATTGTCAAAATCCTGATCAGCTATGAATATGGAATTGCACATGCAGACCATCCGGTTTGGCCGTTTTGCCGTGTATATGAATATCTCCGGGGTCATTTTTTCAGGCCTGGTATTTCCGTTGCTGGTCCTGTGGCTGCACCCGCAGCCCGCCTGGCGCGACGCTGCATTGTTTGCGGAATCATTCCATCCTTTGCAGACCGCAACCTTCTTTCTTGGATTTCTTCTTGTAATCGGTTCGTTGCTCACCTTTGTTTCGCTGTATTTTCTTTCCAGTAATGAAAAGAAGATCTATGCACTTTCAGGAATGATTATAAATACCGTATTTACGGCTGTGGTATTTATCAACTACATCATTCAAACCACTTACATTCCCTATCTGGCTACCCACTATCCCCCTGAAACAGCAACCATTTTACCGGCCTTCACCATGGCCAATCCCGGTTCTTTCGCCTGGGCGCTCGAAATGTACGGATGGGGCGGCATAGGGCTTTCATTTATACTGATGGCCTTTACTTTTGATAAAAGCAGTATGGGAACCTTGCTGAAAGCATTGTTTCTGATCAACGGATGCTGCAGCGTGGCCTCCGCGCTGATCACCTCCTTCGATATGACCTGGCTGTTTACCTCCGCCGGATTATCTGCACTGGTAATCTGGAATCTGCTTGTGCTGATCATAGATATTTTCCTGCTTCGCTGGTTTGCATTGCAGCAGGCGCATCCCGAAACGGCATGACAATGCTTCCTGATTGGCCGGAATACAGAATTTCAGATAGAAATGCGGTCATCTATGGCTCCACCCAGAGCACCGAATTGCCGGTACCCTGTGCATTGGCCTCCCAGACTTCGTTGGCCGGATCAACCATCCACTGCCCGTCTACAATGAACTTGTAGGTGTGCTTCCCCGGGCTGAGAAATACGGGGCAGGTCCACACCCCGTCTTTCAGGGTCATCGCGCATGCGTCTTCGCGCCACCCGTTGAAGCTTCCCGTAACAATGACTTTTTTCGCATCCGTAAACATCGCCAGGGTAAAGGTGTAATTGGGCTTGAAGGTTAGTACGGAATTTTCAGAAACGCCTTTCCCGACACTTTCCGGGTTGGCGGGATCGGGCATCCATTGCCCGTCGACAATGAATTTATACTCGTGTATACCTGGTGCCAGGTGGTAAGCCAGTTTCCATCCGTTATCCGTTTTATCCATCAGCAGCTCATTGGGGTTCCACCCGTTGAAACTCCCGGCCAGGTAAACCTTTCCGGCGGTCTGAAATCCGCTGAGCCTGAACGTCATGGTGTCGCCTATGCCCAGGTATGAATTGAAAGAGCCGTTGCCATTGTCGCGCATCACCGGGTTGTCCGGATCGGTTATCCATTTTCTGTCAACAATAAACTTATACGCGTGGGTTCCCGGGCTCAGAAACATGGGCAGTTCCCAACCGCCGTCTGTCTTGCGCATCTTCAGCTGATTTCTGTTCCAGTTGTTGAAGCTGCCTGACACATATACTCTTTTTGCCTTCGGATATCCGGTGAGCCTGAATGCGTGGTTGAAACAGTAAACGGCACTGTTGGAGCCGCCCTGTCCGTCATATTCTTCCAGGTTATTGGCGGGGTCGGGCATCCATTGCCCGTCTACAATATACTTGTAGAGATATTTTCCCGGTTTCAGATGTACGCGGCAGATCCATCCTTCGCTGGTTTTACGCATGAACTGCTTCCGGGTGCTCCAGTTGTTAAAGGTCCCGGAAAGAACTACCCGGCGTGCATTGGGGTATTCTTTTAAAAGGAATGTTGCCGTATCATTACTGAAGCTGAATACAGACGGATCTTTGAAATCGTTAATGCCATAATGCCATGGATGCATGCGGAAGATGCTGACCAATGACGGGCGGCGGGGCTTCCTGATTTCCGCACCCCGGGGAGGTTCGCCGTCAAGCAGTTCTTCATCCAGCAGCAGCACATCATGGGCGCCGATATCCAGCGAAGGGGCTTCCAGTTGCTTGGAGATCTCTACGATATGCTGGTTTATGCGGCTGACAAACCATATGGTGCTTCCCGAAAGAATTTCATTTTCTGAAGTTTGCAGGGCCTTCTCCATCAGGGCGCTGTCGAGACTGAAGAGCCGGGAGATTTCGTCTTTGCGCTGTGCCGACCATCGGTTGTCAAGCTGAAAATGGATGCGATTGTCGCTGATATAACAGACATTCCCTGGTTTAGACTGCGACAAAACCATGTGCGGTACAAGCAGTAGCATGACCAATGCGATCAGCATGATTTTTTTCATTGCCGGTCCCCCTTTCTCACATTAAAACCAATCTCTTCTTTCCGGAAGTTAATACTATAAATGCCTTTTATCCAGAAGTCATAGCCAAGCATGCCATCAATCGTGCATCCGTAAGCTTCAGTCATTGCTGTCAGGTCCATGATTACGGTTCCCATAATGCCAAACTGGTGACTGCCAACTTCAAGTTCATTCATGATGCCATACAATACTTCTGATGACCGCGAAGCAGCGCCTCCGACCGGTGCCCGGCGGCTGATCTGTACGGTTTCCATTACTTTCTTCGATACATTCCGGTGCAGGGCATTGATTTCAGCTCCGGTGTCGAGGCAGAAATTCAGGGTCTTATCGCCGATTCTGCCCCTGACCAGCATTATTTTGTGATGGGTTTCTATTTTCTGCCTGAAGTTAAACTGCGGCAGATCATTGTTATTCTCTGTCCGGTTGCCCTCCAGGTCGGTTTGCACCAGTGTCAGCTGGTTTGCCGCGGCATCGAAAATCACCTCCATATCATCGATCATTTTCATTCCGAAAAGTCCCAGGATTTTCACTCCGCGTTTGTCTTCAATATGACCAAGATCGGCCATATCTGCCGGAACTTTTTCATAAAAAAAGCCTGAGGCGTCAATCTCTTTAACGATGGTCCCGTAAACTTTGCTGAAATTGCCCGTAATACCTCCTGCGCCGGGCTTTTCATAGGCAGCATATTTTCTGAAATACGTGCGGTTGAGCACCAGTCCGGTGGCGCCTGTGTCGAAGATCAGATTTCCTTCCTGATCGTCAATCCTGGCTTCTATCAGAAAAAGTCTGCCGGCCTGCTTTAATGGAATAACAATTGAACTGAAACTCTCCGGAACACTGCTTCCTTTCAGCAATAAATTTACATGAACCTGTTCATGTGCTTTATCTCCTGCTGCTGCTGTCAATGCTGCTGCTGTCAGAAGCAATGTGAATACGCCGGCCTTTAGGCTGTTAAAATACAATACAGGAATCTCTTTTTTCATGTGAATACCTTTGCCCGTTCACCTTATGCTAAATTAATTCTTTTTATGCCAAGATGTTGACCGAAAAAATGAATTCTTCATGCTGCTGTGCAGTTTATAGATGGTTTTTTCAGTTCAGTGAGTAAGCCTGATTTGGCACAACCGGAAAGTCAGGAATCATAAAAATTTATTTTTTCAATTGGCAGGATTTTTAAGGTTTTTGGTGTTTCTTTTTTTTGATTTTCGTATTACTTTTATATAATTCTTATTTACACGATTGTTTCACCAAATTCTGAAAGTATGATCCGAAAACTACGCTTGATTTTGCCGTTGCTGAATGTATTGATCATTTCAGGCCTGACGGTTACCGGGCAAACAAGGCAGCAAAAAGAGACCATTGTCTCACGATATGATCAACGTGAGCTGGCTAATCTGGAGGTGAAATTCAGAGGCCGGGCTGAACTTGAAAAACAGGCAGCCCTATTGTATGCGCAACTTAATGGGATTGAAGTAGTATTAAATCTGCCTGACGGAGGGTATGCCGAATTGCAGCGGGTTGACCCGGATGGCACTCTTGTATACTACCGTACCATGAATGTTGCTGCATCAAGGTCAACACGTGCCAACCATCTGAATATCGGCGGTTCAACAGGGTTTAACCTTGACGGGCAAAGCATGACCGCCCATATCTGGGACGGAGGTCTGGCGCGTAGTACGCATCAGGAATACGACGGGCCGGGGGGCAACGACCGTTTCAGCATTGGCGACGGTACAACCACCCTTAATTATCACTCGGCCCATGTAACCGGAACCATCATCGCTTCGGGCGTTGTAGCATCTGCAAAGGGCATGGCACCCAGGGCTTATGCCATCGGGTATGAATGGAACAATGACCTTTCGGAAGCCACTGCTGCGGCGGCAAACGGGATGCTGATCTCGAACCATTCCTATGGCTACCGGTCAGATCTGGTTTCCGACTACTATTTCGGGGCTTACATTACAGACTCGCGCGACTGGGATGCTTTGATGTACAATGCTCCTTATTATCTTATGGTGGTTGCGGCAGGCAACGATGGTACCACAAATTATAACGGAGCTCCCTTAAACCCGTCATATCCGCAGTACGATAAACTTACCGGTCATTCCACCTCTAAAAATAATATGGTAGTGGCCAATGCCCAGGATGCAAACATTGATGATGCAGGCAACCTTATAAGTGTCTCGATCAACAGTTCAAGCAGTCAGGGCCCGACCGACGATTACCGCATTAAACCCGATATTACCGGCAACGGGACTTCGGTCTATTCAACTTATGAAAGTTCAAACACTGCCTATGCAAGTATAACAGGTACTTCAATGGCCTCGCCCAATATTGCAGGTTCACTGTTGCTGTTGCAGCAGCATGCAAACAATGTGAATGGTAGCTTTATGCGGGCTGCAACCCTTAAGGGGCTTGCCCTGCACACTGCCGATGATGCAGGGATGGCCGGCCCCGATGCCATTTTCGGATGGGGATTGATGAATGCCAAAAGGGCTGCTGAAGTTATTTCACAAAACGGAAATCAGTCTGTCATCAGCGAATTGACCCTTATGCAGGGGCAAACCTATACCATTCAGGTAGATGCCGATGGGATAAACCCGCTGATGGCCTCCATTTCGTGGACCGATCCTGCAGGAACAGCCACCACAGCTACTAACTCAACCATTGCGCGCCTGGTGAATGACCTCGATCTGAGAATCACTCAAGGTGGTGCATCACAGTTGCCGTGGAGGCTTACCGGTGTAAATACCAACGACCGCGGAGATAACGTAAAAGACCCGTTTGAAAGGGTGGATGTTGCCGGTGCCAGCGGTTCCTATACTGTTACAGTTACCCATAAAGGAACCCTCTCAGGCGGAAGCCAGAACTACAGCCTTATCATTACAGGTGTATCGGCAACGCCGGTGGTTTGCAATCCGGAGGTTCCGACCGGGCTTTCGGTCACCGGAACCGGTTCATCCACGGCAACCCTTACCTGGAATGCTGTAACTGCAGCTACTTACGATTTAAGATACCGGGTAACAGGGACTACTACCTGGACAACTGTTGCCGTTACAGGCACTTCTGCCAGTCTTTCAGGGCTGAGTCCGCTGACACAGTATGAAGCACAGGTTCGGAGCAAATGCCCTGACAATATTACTTCGGCTTATTCAGCTTCGGTATTGTTCACAACCACTGAGGTGCAGCTGAATTACTGCAGTTCGGCCAGTACAAATACCAACGATGAGTATATCGGCAGGGTGCAGCTCAATACCATCAATAATGCTTCCGGAGCCCAGTATTACTCCGATTTCACGGCTATCTCAACCAGTCTGGACAAGGGGACAGCCTATACCATCACAATAACTCCGACCTGGACCGGTACTGTTTATTCCGAAGGTTATTCGGTGTGGATTGATTACAACAAAGACGGCGATTTTACCGATGCCGGTGAACAGGTATTTACCAATGCTGCCACCAAGACAACCCCTGTAAGCGGTTCGGTTGCCGTTCCTGCTACTGCCACAGAGGGCGCAACCCGGATGCGTGTTTCGATGAAGTACAATGCAGTTCCCACTGCCTGTGAAACATTCACTTACGGCGAAGTTGAGGACTATACTGTAATTATCGCGGCTCAGGGTCCTGATACACAAGCCCCGACCGCCCCGACCGGACTGACGGCGTCGGGTATTACCCAAAACTCGGTCAACCTCAGCTGGACAGCATCCACCGATAATGTGGGCGTAGTTGCCTACGATGTTTACCAGGGCAGTACACTGATTCAGTCGGTTGCTGTAACTTCGGCTTCGGTCACAGGACTCTCGGCTTCAACCAGCTATACTTTCTCGGTAAAAGCCAGAGATGCCGCCGGAAATGTTTCACCTTCCTCGAATGTTTTGAATGTGACCACCCTGGCTCCTCCTGATACCCAGGCTCCTACTGCACCAACGGATTTGACTGCATCAGGAATTACCCAGACTGCGGTGAATCTTTCATGGACAGCTTCCACCGATAATGTCGGGGTAACCGGATATGATGTCTATCAGGGCAGTGCAGTTGTTCAGACAGTTACTTCAACTTCAGCTGCGGTTGTCGGGTTAACGCCGAATACTTCCTACACATTCTCAGTAAGGGCAAAAGATGCCGCCGGAAATGTTTCCCCTTCAAGTAATCTTGTAAATATCACTACACTGGAGAATACGATTACCTATTGTGCTTCAAGGGGCAACAGTACCGCCGATGAATGGATTCAGCGGGTGCAGCTCGGATCTGTCAACAACAATTCAGGCAATAATGGCGGATATGCCGATTATACCGCGCTTTCAACCAATCTGGTAAGAGGTACATCCAACAATATTGTGATTGTCCCGGCCTGGTCGGGATCACGATACCGTGAAGCCTACAGGGTTTGGATTGATTATAATCACGATGGCGATTTTCTTGATTCCGGCGAACAGGTGGTTAATGTTACCCGAACGACCTCCACTTCCATCAGCAGGAACTTTACTGTGCCCTCTGCTGCACTTACCGGACCGACCCGCATGCGTGTTTCCATGAAGTACAATGCCAGCCCGACCTCCTGTGAAGTCTTCTCTTATGGCGAGGTTGAAGATTATACAGTTAACATTGTACTTACAGCCAACCAGGGATTTTCATCGGGAGTGGATTTTGCTGAAGAACCCACCCTGATGATTTATCCGAATCCTGCATCAGACAACATGCTGCATATAGGATTATCGGGTGCCGAAGGAAAGGAAATCAGGATTTATAACCTGCTTGGCAAACTCATTCTGCAGAAAGGTTTCAGTTCAGAAGTCAACATTTCTGATATACCGGCAGGATTGTATATTGTTGAGGTAATTACCGGATACAAATCATTTACACGGCGTTTGATCAGGCAATAAGCTGAGGTCAGTTAATAGCAGGAAAGGCCGTTTCGGAATAGAAACGGCCTTTCCTGGTTTACGGCAATATTGCCGGTCATCGCATCTTGACTATCTTGGCCTGCGATCGCTGATTACGTTGATATTAAACCAGGCCAGGGTGTCATTGGTTTCTGCTTCACTTTTCAGCAGTTTCAAATGTCCGTTACTCAACAGATAGTACCTGTAAATACGGTTTTGAGGAGCAATTTCCCAGTTCAAAGGATCATATTTTCCGCAGTTACTGCAATACCTGTAAAGACGGCAGCCATCGCGCCGGGAAATGAATTCCATGAACACGAGGTCAAGGGTATCGCCCCGGACATTCAGCAACGGCAACAGTTCATATTGATGGTCTTTTATCCGGTAGGCTTTCACGCTGCTGTTGGGGATTTTTAAAAACTCACCTTCAGTCGTCATAATCCGGGTGTGAGAGAATCCGGTTGTCATTTTCAGGCATTGATAAGTAATCCCTTCCGTGACGATGAAACCCTCAGCAGATGATTTTGCCCTGCTGCCCGGCGATATTAAGGCCAGTGTCAGTAATATCAGGATTGTTTTCATGACAGTGATTTGTTAATGGTTACTGAATTTACGGTCGGATCCTGTTCAGGAATAAAGTTCCGTATTAAGGACTATATTACCTTAATTCCGAAAAACGGAAGGACCGTGGCGGCATTTTTACAATCCACCAGCAGGTAGAATTCGCCATCTTTAAAAACATAGTAAACCACCTGGAGATGAGCCGGCTGATAATTGCATTTCAACAGGTCGCCGCATTCGCCGTATTCGCAGTACTTATAGAGCCTGAGCCCGTTACGCGAAGTTACATACTCCATAAGGGCGGTTTTGCCTTTAGCCGCACCTTCGTAGATTACAGGGAGCCGTTCGTAAAGTTTTCCTTTGCAGAAATAGGAATCCACTTTACTGTAAGGAATTTTAAGGGTAAATCCATCGCTTGTTACGATGTTTGCACAGAATAACCCGGATCTTACTTTCTGGCAGAAATAGGTTTTACCACCGGAAGTCAGGTAATTGATCGTTTCTTCGCCTGCCCTTAAGGCAAGGGCTGTCATGACCAGCAGCAGCACAGCAATAAGTTTTTTCATGGTACTTTCCTCCGTTTAATAGGTTGGTTATGGTGAAGTAAAGTTATGTAACAAGCTGTGTTATAACCAAATATAATCGATTATCTCTGCAAATGAATCGATAAGCGTTTCACCGGCTGCGCAGGCCGTTATACAGACCCTGGAGGCTTGTTTACCGAAATTACCGGGATAAAAATCTTCCTCAGGGAGTCACAAAATCCCCCGGTACATATATTGGCAGGGGTTGGTAAATCAGGCGGATTTGCTTTTGGAGACTGAATAATCTGATCAGAAGAGGGGAGCTATTTTCAATCTGTTGGCAGGTAAACCCTGAATTCGCTTCCTTTGCCAGGTTCGCTGCTGACGTCGATGCGGCCTTTATGTATTTCGGTCAGTTCTTTGCAAAGGATCAGTCCAAGGCCTGAGCCGGGCTCCTGATCTGTGCCCTTTGATTTGTGCACAGTGCCTAAATCAAAGAGTTTCCTTGCTTTATCCGGCGGGATGCCAATGCCGTTATCTTTAACACTCAGGATACAGAACCCGCGGCTCTCCTGTATGCCGACATCGATCTTCCCGTTTCTGTTGGTGAATTTAAGTGCGTTGGTCAGCAGATTCCTCATGATTGTATTGATCATATTGACATCCGCCTGAATGGCCCTGCATTTGCTGAAATTGGTACTGATTTCTATGTTTTTGCGAGCCGCCTGTACGGTGATATGTCCGATGCCTTCCTCTGCAATTGCTTTAAGGTCGACAGTTTCGGGGCTGAATGCAATTGATCCGGTCTGCGTGCGTGCCCACAGTAATAAATTTTCAAGCAATTCATGTGCCTGCTGCGAGGATGTTCTGATATTTTCCAGCGCTTTCTGCAGTTTAACGGGATCCATATTGTTAAGCGTAATCAGCAGGATATCTGTAAGCCCGATGATGGTATTGAACGGGTTGCGCAGGTCGTGGGCGATGATGGAGAAGAACTTGTCTTTGGCTGCATTCAGTCCATTGAGTTCTGCATTCTTCCCGAGGATTTCTGATTTTTGTCTTTCAATCAACTGGGTTCTGAGCCTTACCCGCTCTTCCAGTATTTTGCGTTCCCTGATAAGATGACGTTCTCTAATTCTGATATAGAGGAAAATCAGGAATGCCAATATAAAAAGGTAAGCGGCAATTGCTATATGGCTTTTCCACCAGGGAGGACGGATGCTTATTGGCAGACTGACCCCGGTTTCATTCCAGATTCCATCGTTATTGCATCCTTTGACCCTGAGGGTATAGTCGCCCGGTGTGAGATTGGTGAATGCCACAAAATTCCGGGTACCGATCTCTATCCAGTTATCATCAATCCCTTCCAGCATATAAGCATAGGCATTTTTCGAAGGATTGGTAAATTCCATCGCGGCAAACTCAATGGTAAACGTGTTCTCGTAGTGCTTCAGTCTGACTCTTCCGGTCTCTTCAAGATTTATATCCATCTTGTTTCCTTTGCTGATTTTATAAGCAGAGGTTATGGTAATTACCGGAATATTCGGGTTGTCGAGGAGCGAGTCGGGGAAGAATGAGTTCAGGCCGTTCATCCCTCCGAAGAACATCTCACCGTGAGCACCCTTAAAAGCTGCACCAAGATTAAACTCCTGTCCCTGAAGGCCATCCGCTTCCGTAAATGTCCTGAAACTGTTCCCGCCAGGGTTGTACCGGCAAAGACCATTACCGGTTGCAAACCAAAGGTTATTCCTGTCATCAGGAAGTATACTGTAGACCAGATTGCCCGGAAAGCCATGGGCTCTGGAATAATAGGTAAACGAACCTTTCTTGCGCGAGTATAGGTTGACATATGAATTCGTGCCTACCCAGATATTACCTTCATGATCCTCACAAAGCGTCGTTATAAAGTTATCCGAAAGCGTGCCGGGTTTATTGTCAGATTTTTTGAAATGGGTCACTGACGGATTGCCGGGCGTAATCATATCCAGTCCGTTTGTCGTGCCGATCCATATATCGCCTTTGCTGTCCTCCAGAATTGCATATACCAGGTTAGCGCTGATACCGCGCCCTGATGGACTGACTGTGTGCAGGTGTTCGGTGAGTTTTCCGTTTTCAGCAAGATTATATACGCCCTGATTGGTTGCAATCCAGTAATTGCCCAGTCTGTCCTGTAGCATGCTGTTGATCCTGAGCCCCGAGAAATCAGGGAAACTTGTCAGGACCGGGAATCCGGAGGGTCGTTTAAACATTCGCTCCTTCCTGTCAAATACCATAAGCCCGTCTCTGCTTCCAATCCAGATATATTGCCTTCTGTCTTCAAATATTACGTGCACAAAATCATTCGGAATATATGCTTTGCCCCTGCCTGCAGTTGAAAAATGTTCAACACGGCCGGTGTTTCGGTCAAAAAGATTCAACCCCTGCCCCCAGTTGCCGATCCACAAAACGTTATGATCGTCCAGATATACCGAAGCAATTACGTTTCCGGCAAGGTCAACGGAATAGGGAGTGTCGTTGCGCTGATAGAGGTTGAAGTTTCTTTTTTTCAGGTCGGTTTTATTCAGCCCCGACAATGTTCCTATCCAAAGATTATTGGAGTTGTCAATGAGAAGGGAGAGGTTGATGTTGTGATTCAGCCCGTTGTCTTCTGCAGTAAAGGTTTCAGCAGTCCGCTTTTTTTCTTTCGCGGGCTTTAGCCTGTTCAGCCCACCCCCTTCGGTAGCTATCCATATATTGCCCGAAGAATCGGAGAGTATGGCTCTGACAAAGTTATTGCTGAGCGAATGCTTATCCCCTGGATGATGCTGATAGCTGACAATGTGGTTGTCAACCTTATTCATACAACTGAGGCCGGTGGTTGTACCTATCCATAAATTCCCCTGCCGGTCCAGATGCAAAGCTGTAATATTGTTGCCTGACAGGCTTTCAGGATTGCCGGGCCGAGCATGATAAGTGCTGAATGTTTTGGTTGCAGGATCAAAAGCAGCCAGCCCTTTCGTTGATGCAACCCATATTGTACCATTGTTATCCTGAAGTACAGGAATGTTGTTGTCCTTAACACTCGGATCATTCTCCAGCGGAACCAGATAATGACGGAACGATAAGGTTGCCGGATTACAGATTGTAAGTACAGGAGGTGTGTTGATGATAAGTTGTCCGTGTTGTTCACATCTGACATCGTAAACATAATCAGTTACAGGCTTGTCAAAAGGGATTTCATACCTTACTGAAGTAAAGCGGTTTTCTTTTCTGTTGTACCTGACCAGTCCCCCCTTGGTACCTATCCAGAGATTAGCTTCTTTATCTTCAGTTATGGCATATATCCAGTTGTTTGGAATCGAACAGCTATCATCCGGATTATAGGTAAAGACTTCAAATTTGTATCCGTTAAACCTGTTCAACCCGTTTTGGGTGCCTATCCAAAGGAATCCCCGAGAATCCTGAAAGATACAGTTAACGACACTCTGCGAAAGGCCATCTCCGATTGAGTATCCTGTAAAATAAAACTGCTGTGCCATCGTCATTGAAATGGCGGCCTGGAGCAGAATAAGGGTTAACACAGACTTGATTCTCATTTCCAGCTGATGATTAAGGGGTTTTATCCGGAAATTATTGTTGCTTTCAGGTCAGTGCAGAGAAGAACAATCAGCAAACGCCCTTTACAGATGATCTCAAATATACAAAATATTTATAAGTGTTTCAAGCTGAACTGATAAAAGATAATGAGTAATCACCCCGTGCATTTACTGAACCATCGACAGGACTGATTATTAAGCTGATTTTTATAATCGGATTCAGGATATTTTAATTAATCATTATCAAGGCAGTTCTTAAGCCGGATCCGCAAAGAATACCATGTCAGAGTGGCCTGGGGCAGGGGCTGGTGTTAGCAATAGCTCACCCGGAAGTAAATGCTATTTTTTTCTTTTTTCTATGATGTCGAAGAAATTTTTCAGGTATGTGTCACTGACAGGTATGCGCTGGTCTCTGATTTTGATGTGTTTCCGCTCCACAAAGTCGATTTTGTCGATGGCCACAAACCAGGACTTGTGCACCCGGCAGAACCTGGGTTCGTGCAGGTTTTCTTCAATACCGCGGGCGTTCATCAGGGTCATTATCCTCCTGTTTGTGGTAACGATGCGCCAGTAGTCGCCCATACCTTCCACGTAAAGTACTTCGGAAGTGGTAATCTTTTCAATGCGGGTTTCGGTTTTAACAAAAAAATAGTCCTGTGCCTCGCCCGCGGCCGGAACGTGGTTTTCAGGTTTTATGGCCGGGGCGGTTTTTTCTTTGAGCATCCGTTCATATACTTTGTCGATTCCCCTGACAAACCGTTCAAATGAGATGGGTTTCAGCAGGTAGTCCGCCACGTCGAGCTCGAAGCCTTGCAGGGCATAATTGTCATAAGCCGTGGTAAGGATCACATAGGGCTTTGTCTTCAGGGCATTGAGAAGTTGAATGCCGGTGAGGTCTTCCATCTGTATATCCAGCAGTAAAAGGTCCACGCTGTTGTTGCGGAGGTATTCAAGCGTTTCCAGCGCATTGTCAAAAGTACATTGCAGATTAAGGAAGGGTACCTTGGCACAGTATTCCCTTAAAATATCGAGGGCCAGGGGCTCGTCATCTACGGCTATGCAGCTGATTTTCATATTAATTCATGATTTCAAGTTTGATGCTGAAGGTGTCTGCTTCTTCGGTAATCTTCAGATGATGCTTATCCGGATAAAGAAGTGCCAGCCTTTTTTTGATCAGGCTCAACCCGATGCCGCTTTCACTTTCATTCCGTGCCAGAGATGTTTTCCGCAGATGATTGACCACCTCATAGGTAATGCGGTCGTTTTTGACCGCTAACCTGATCACGACAAAGGGCTGATGGGTTTTGCTGCCATGTTTAAAGGCATTTTCAACGAATGAGATCAGCAGCATGGGTGCAATGGTTCTGCCGTCGGTATTGCCTTCAATCGTAAATGAAACGGACTCCGGGTTCCTGATCCTCAGTTTCTGCAATTCAATGAAACTCCTGAGGTATTCAATTTCTTTGTCAAGCGGAACACGGTCACCGGTTGCGTCATAGAGCATATACCGCATGATTGATGACAGTTTCATAACGGCAGGCGGCGCTTCATCCGACTTTTTGTAGACCAGTGAATAAATGTTGTTTAGCGTATTGAAGAGAAAATGCGGATTAATCTGCGACCTGAGCAGGGCCAGTTCTCCCGCCTGTTGTTGTTTGACAAGTTCATCCCTGAGTTTCTGCGTTTCAAATGAGCGGATCATAAACCATATCAGCACGGCATAAATTCCGGTAATAATCACCAACCGGAGGTTATTCCAGAAATAAGCCCATTCGAAAACCAGCTCTTCCGGAGGCATACTGCCGAACCATTTCCAGGAAATGAATTCCAGTGGCGTTCTGAATGACGTCAGAATGGCGATAATCACTAATCCTGAAAACACGGCAGCAATCCGGTTTTTAAAGTTCATCAACCCCGGAAATGTAAAGTAGATTGTATAAAACGTAATCACATTCATCAGCGTAGCCAGACAAACCTCAAACAGGTATTGATGATTCTCCAGGAAAGATTTGTCCACTTTCCCGATGTACATGGGGAATAAGGCCTGATTGATGATGTAGAACCAGTAAAACAGATGGATCAGCAGCACATGTTTTCTCTTCATCGCTTTTTTAGGTTGCTGTGATTTACATACTCAAATATACGCAAAATAAGGGAATTCAGGTTGTTGTGAAATGATCAAATCGATGAAACCGGAAGAACAGACGGTAAAATAAATAGCGGATTCTGTGAAGTGTCAGTCAGGTCAAACGGATCCGGTGAATAACGCTTAAATATATGTTTTCTGTTCGGGGAGAGGGGTGAATTAAGTCAATTGATATTTAATGCATTGTCCTCGTTGCAATATACCGGCAGGGGCGGGCAGTATAATATCAATAATGTAATTGTATCTTTGCAATAAAGATCCGTTATTTATGCCCGACTTGCAGAAAGAGATTCCGGCTTACCTTATGCTGAAAAGCAATATTGTCAGACTGATTCTCTTTACGGCCTTCTTTGCACTTATTTTCATCAATGTTTACGCGCCTTTTGGAGTTGATGTATGGTTTCACACCACACGCTGGCAGCTATTACTGTATTCCAGTGTAATTACGCTGACCGGGGTACTGGTGGTGGTAATCAGCCGCATCATTATGTACCATACACGCAGGACGAAGCTGCTCAGACTCTGGCAATACCTGGTATGGGTGCTTGCCGAGGTATTTTTCATGGGATTGTTTTATACACTTTATCAGAAGCTGATTTTGCATGACCCCAGGTTTTTCCCTGACCTGCTGGCTTTGTCGGTTCAGAATACCGCCCTTGTGTTGCTGCTTCCATACAGTGTGCTCTGGCTGTACTTTTCGTGGGAGGATAAAAAGATCAGGCTTGAAAAGATCAGGAAAGAAGGGGCTCCTGACGGGCCGGTAAAGGGGATGGTTCACTTTTGTGATGAAAGAGGCGGGCTTCGCTTTTCGCTGAAGGCGGAAAATCTTTTATACCTTGAGGCGGCTGATAATTACGTTTATATTCACTATCTCGACAACGGCAAACTCAGCCGGCATCTGCTCCGCAGTAATCTTAAAAGGCTGGACGGGGAATTGCAAGATTCCGCCCTGGTTCGCTGCCATCGCTCCTATATGGTCAACAGTGAAAAGGTGAGCCTGATCCGTCGTGAAAAGGAGGGCCTCCGCATAGAAATGGAAGGCATTGCCAATCTGTCCCTTCCTGTTTCGCCTACTTATGCCACGTTGGTCATAGGCGCCCTTACCCGAAACAAAAGTTGAACTCTCCGGAAATCGGATGATCCGTTGCGTTTTTATTAAATTTCATTGATGGTTTCTTGTAAATCGCCTTGTTTGATCGTATATTTAGCATGGAATTATAAATATATGCCGATATGGAAAAGCCATCAGTCATTGAACGTTTTGGCGGTCTGGTAAAGGAAGAATCACTTACCTGCCTGGATGATAAAAGCATGATGCCCCATGCCTGTATGCTGGAGGCCATTGCCCCGTTTTCAGGATATTACAACGACGTGCGGGGCGCTATGAAACCTATATATCTGTTTCTGGTACTGGACGGATATTACCCGCTTGAGAAAATTGTCCGCGCTACATTGGCCATCCATCAGATAATTAAGAAACCTTTTGATGCGGCTGCAGGCAGTGTAACCCTGTTTGATCATACCTGTGAGGTAATCCGGATACGCGATCTGAAGCAGTTTGATGATATTCGTGAACTGCAGGTGCTTTATGCTGAACATGGGTTTAATTACAGGAAGAAAATGAGAAAAATCAGCAATGATAAAGGAATTATTAAGCTGAGAAAATTTTTCTACCTGGAGCCTGCCGGTGATGGACTTTATATTGACAGGGCTCAGCCGCATCATGCCTATTTCACCATCCCAAGGGTATTGGAGTTCGAAGAGTTCCGCGAAGTGACGAAAGAAGCAAAGTATGATACCGGCATTCTCTATTTTGATGCAGCTTATGCCTGGTTCTATGAAGATAAGGGCATCAAGGAGATGGTCAGGGTGTACCGCGAGAACCTGACCCTGGATAAGCTGAAAGCCATCCGTGACCGCTATCTGACTGTCATGAAGTAATTTCCGGATTTAAAGCCTGCTGTTTTTGGCAAAAATTCAAAAGACAAGGATCAGAAAGGATTGCGGGTTTTTACCGGAAAAGTTTTCCAGCTCTACTGCCTGAAGTAAAATTATCAATGCGGCAGGCTGAACTCCTGCATTAAAGTGCATGGGACCGGTTTAACCCCTGTTTTTTCCTTTTCACTTATTATTCTTTACTGTTCAGTGGTTTTACTTTTTACAAACCCCGGATTCATCTTTACTTTGCAGCAAGGTTTTGATCTGTCATGCGCTGACCCTGGATTCTTTTCGCCGGAAGTTGAGGTACCTGTTTCAGAGGCATCGCAGAGTTACCTCGTTTTTATGCATTTGGGTTTAATCAGCAACCCGACCCCGTGATTAATAATTGAAGGCTTAATCTGAATTTAAAATATCTTCAAATTAATTTTTTGACCATGAAAACAGCAGTCATTTATCGTTCTCACCACGGAACAACCGAGAAGGTTGCCGGAATGATTCAACAGGCGCTGGGCATTGAAAATTGTGTCCTTCTTAATCTGAAAACAAATACGAACATAGACCTTGACACCTTCGACCGGGTGATCATCGGGGGTTCCATACATGCGGGTAACATTCAGAATAAGGTGAAAGAGTTCTGCAATAAATACCAGGATCTGCTTCTTGAAAAACCCCTTGGATTGTTTCTGAGCTGTATGGATGAACAGCAGGCTCAGGATCAGTTTAACCGGGCTTATCCCGAATTGCTGCGAAATCATGCGAAGAGTTGCAAAATAACGGGTGGTGAATTCAACTTCGACCGGATGAATTTTTTTGAGAAGCTGATTGTCAGAAAGGTCTCAGGGGTTGAAGGTACTGTTTCAAAAATCGACAGGGAAAAGGTGCAGGAATTGCTCAGGGAAATGGCGGCATGAAAATTCCTGTGTATTAAAGCGAATAATTGTTTGGCTTCAATTAGAGCATGCGACATGAAATCCTCAAAAATCATCAATATTCTATTACTGGCAACCGCCCTGCTGGCTATCGTTGTATCGGCCGGAGGAATTTTTATCGATAATGGCAATGGCCCTTACAATTATACAAGCATTCGCGGTGAGCAGGTTACCATCGCCGGTAGCGGCTTGTATCATCATATGTCAGCAGATGTTGCAATACAGGGCATTGCGCAGGATTTTGTCACGCTTTTTACAGGAGTCCCTCTTTTGCTGATATTGCTTTGGTTAACCACGAAAAAGAAAGACTTATGGTTACACATTCTGCAGACCGGTTTGACAGGATATTTTATGGTAACATACTTCTTCTATCTGGCCATGGGTATGTACAATCAGTTCTTTATGCTTTACGTGATACTGGTAACGTGCAGTTTCTTTGCATTTTACCTTCAGATGCAGCGGCTGATGAAGAGCGACTATGCCGCGTGGTATGGAGACAAAAGACCCGCATTTGCCGGCTGGTTTCTGATCGCCAATGCTGTTATGGTAGGTCTGATGTGGCTGGGCGTCATCGTTCCCCCGCTGCTTGATGGCAGTCTGTATCCGGCCGGACTTGATCATTATACCACCATGATCGTTCAGGGTTTTGATCTGGCCGTTTTATTGCCTGCTTCTTTTGTGGCCGGGCTGCTGTTTGTAAGACGCCGGCCCGCCGGATTTCTCTGGGCGCCGGTTTACCTGGTTTTCCTTACCATGATGATGACAGCACTCACTGCCAAGATCATCGGCATGGGGATGACCGGGGTGGACACCCGGCCGGCAATATACTTTATTCCCTTGACAGCCGTGCTTTCAGTAGCGGGAGCATGGATCAGCCTGAAAAGTATAAAAGCAAGGGCCGGGGAATCTGCCCGGCCCTGAAATAAGCTGCTTTAAATCAAAGGCTTTAGTCAATTACGATTACCAGGTACTTTGAAGCGGACCAGAAAGCTTTCGGATTTGTGATCACAATGCTGTCGACAGTTTTCTCGCCATAAATTTTGTACGACTGAGCAGGGTGGGTCGTGATGATATCGGCTTTTTTACGCAATACAGGGATTGACTTCAGTTGTGTTATGTCCACACGGGTAAAATAATCCTGGTTAAAATCTTCTTTCATCTTTTTATTCCTTCCGATTCCTGCAAAACCGCCTTCCAGGGTAATAATATTCTGATCGCGTAGCTCTTTTTTGGTGCCGATCACATAATATGCCGTATTCAGTTCCTCGGTTTGCTCACTGATAACCTGGGCTTTGGCCTGACCTTCAGCGGTGAGGCTTTCAACATTGGAGCTCAGAATCTCTATTTGTATGTTCATCTGCTCCAGTTTATCCCTGAGTTGGGCGATTTCCACATCTTTTTCCTCAATCTGGCGGGTCATGCGGTCGATCATTTCCTCAAGGGCGGTAACCCTGGCATTTGATTTTTTCAGTTTCGAGCGGAGGTCGGCGATGGTTTTCTTATTCTGTTGCAACATCTCATAAATCAAATTGATGTCGCGGTTGATCTGCTCTTTTGCATCGGGCTGAACTTCACCTTCGGCTGTAGCGGTTTGCGTGATAATCATCTCTGCCATCTTGATTGAATCGAGATTGGCCTGAATGGCATTGAAGGATTCGAGGTAACTGAGAATGGCAGTATCCTTGGTGAATCCTATGGAGAGCAGGCTGTCGTAGCGCACCCTCAGGGCATCATATTCCTTTTTCCTGTTGTTGCAGCCAAACAACACGGGCATCAGCAATGCAATCAGAATCAGCTTTTTCATGTTTGCTAAGGGTTTTTAAATTGATTATACAAAGGTATGTTAAATATTCATTGTGAGTAAAACCTTATTCAATTAGAATGCGGTCGTTAAATATTTGTTCTTAAGGGTTATGCCATCCGGCTGGCAACCCCGGTGATCTCAGTAGAGCCGGCGGATAATTTCAATCAGCATTGATTTTCCGGGATTCCCTGTTTCTATCCTGAGCTTGCCGGTGTTTCCATCCCAATCCCATTTCGAGGGAGACAGGTATGAATCATTGATCCTGATACCGGCCGGTTTCTCCGTAATGTTGTGAACGATCAGCAAAATGTTGTGGGTTGATTTCTCAAATGCACCTTCAGATCTGATTTTGCCGAAGCGGATGTTCAGGGAGAGGTCACTCTCTGAGGCGGTAAACTCCATGATTTCGCAGTTGCCTTTCTCATAGGCGTAAGGTGTCTTGCCGTCATCGTTATAAAGGCAGTACCGGCTTGTTTTTATGGTGGTATCGGCAAAATAATGCAATTCGAACCGGTTGAGGGAATAGCTTGCAGTTGACTTAGCTTCCGGCATCATGGGTATAAATGATCCTCCTTTTATATAAACCGGGATATTTTCAGGGTTCAGCGCGGCATAAATGTATTTTCCCCCCTGATAAACCTCTCCCGAATAGAAATCGGTCCAGGAGGAGCCGGCAGGCAGGTAGACCCGCTGTTGGCTGATTCCCGGACTTTTAACCGGTGAAACAAGGAATGCGTCACCCCACATATAGGCGGAATCGTATGTAAGAAGCTGGTTGTTCCCGGGTTCATTAAAGAAGAGGGGAATCATCAGCGGTTTCCCGGTCTGGTTATTATCGAAAGCCATATTATAGATATATGGCAGGAGCTTATACCTGAGTTCAATGGCCTTTTTTGCCCTGGCTTTGGTGGTTTCCTGCTGAAAAACGGGTTCAGCCGGGATATGTTCCTGGGCATGGGGCCGGTAGACCGGCTGAAATACCCCATATTGGAGCCAGCGCGTGTAGAGCTCATTGTCAATGGTGTCGCCTCCGGCAAATCCGCCGAGGTCGGAATGCATATATGCCAGACCCTGCATACCCATTTGCAGCGATATTTCAGGCTGGGGAACCAGGCCCCCCCAGGTACGGTTGACGTCACCGGTCCATGGAATCATACCATAGCGCTGAGAGCCGGCATAACCGGCGCGCATCAGGATGAAAGGACGGGTATCAGGGAAATCGCGGCGGTAACCTTCAAAAATCAATCCGGCCCATTCATGACCATAGGCATTGTGGACTTCATCGGCCGATCCGTTCACATGCTGCAAACCGGCGGGATGTACCTCCGGTTCCCCGAGGTCGCCCCACCAGCCACCGACACCTTGCAGTGTCAGGTTTTTGTAAATATTCCAGAACCATTCCCTGGCCTCCGGTTTAAATATATCAATCAGTCCGGTATTACCGAAGTAGAAATCGTAGGTATAGGGATTCCCTTCGGAATCAGTGCCGAGCACCTTATTGTCCACCGCTTCCTGCCATCGCGTGGAAGTGGTCAGTATAAAAGGCTCTGTAACCAGAATGGTTTTTACGCCTTTTTTGCTGAACTGCTTCATCATCCGTTCAGGGTTGGGGAAACTGTCGCGGTACCAGTCAAGATTACCCATATGGCCCTGAATGTCTTTCCCGAACCAGTAAATATCAATGATTACGGCATCGAGCGGAATCCCTTCTTTGAAAAACTTCTTGACGGTGGCTTCGGTTTCGGCCTGTGAATGATACCCAAAACGGCTGCTGAAATTTCCGAAAGCCCAGCGTGGCGGCAATGGCTGACGACCGGTGAGCAGGGTATACTGTTTGATAAGGTCATACCAGTCTGCTCCGGCGATCACATAGTAATTCGGCATGCCGGAAACGGTTTCATAAATTACTTCATTGGTCTGCCTGCTGTCGAGATCCAGGAAACCTGCACCTGCATTATCGAAGAGCACGGCATACTGTTTTGAGGAAATAAACAGGGGAAGGGTGTAATTCATAAGCTCCGACCGCGTTTCGTAACCATAATGTGCCCTGTTGTAGAGCATAAGCCGGTTGCCGCGACGGTTCATCCCCAGCACCCTTGCGCCGCCGCCATAAAGAATCTCTTCTTTTTCGATCCCCAGGCTAATCATATACGTTGAATCGGTGGATGTATAACCCTTGCTCTCGGAGATGAGCAGACGGTCATTGTAATGATAGGAGATCGAAAACGGCGTTTTCGTAATTTTCACCTGAATGCCTTTTGATACAATGCTCAGATTGTTTCCGGCTTCGGTAAGGGTAAATTCTACCTTCTTGGGTTTCAGGCTGGAAGCAAATGAAAAGTTTTTCAGGGTCTTCCCTTCAGGATAAAAGGTGGTGTGAAAAATGCAATCGTTCAGGGGCGCGATCAGATATATCCCGTCATTCACCTTTATTTCTATCTTATCTTCAACAATCCTGATCTCTTTGAATTGTCGTGAAGATGCCTGAGCCTGCATATGCTCAGGGGAAACCAGCATCATTATCAGGAAAACAGGAAAACAGGTAATCCGGAAAAATAATTTCATTTTTCTGAATATTTCAGGTTAAAAATCATGTAAATTTATTAAAAATCAGGGCAATTAGTCCTTTTGAAGAGAATGATGGCCCTGATTTTATTGCCGTTTATTTTTCATAATGGGTTTGATGAAGGTTTTCAATCAATCCGGGCGAGAGCGAGGGGTGGTACAACAGGTCTGAACCAATGCACAAGGCACCGGCTATACTGCCCAGTTCCATGCATTTTCTGATGTCACATCCTTTCGAAAAACCATAGAGCAATCCGCTGAAGTACGCATCCCCGGCCCCGTTGCTGTCGGCCATTTTACATAAGTCAAGCGCCCTGACTTCAATCCACTCATTATTCTCTGTAAGTCCGGTAGAGCCTTTACGGCCATGCGTCGTTACCACCAGTTTCTTCCCCGTTGCGATCATTTTTTGCATAAAATCACGGTAACCCGGCATATTGTCGGAACTAAGCACAATATAATCGCTGAAACTTACATAATCATCGTACCAGGGATTCAGGCCGTCGTAGTCATGCAGATCTGTCCAGACCGGTTTTCCTTCAGTTTTTGCAACCGGAAGCAGTTTTTTCGTGTAGCTGCCCAGGTTAATCACCACATGGTCTGATTCCTTTATCAGGCGATTGAACTTTGCATAGTCAATGCCGGGATTTTCACTCACGTTATTTGTAAAAACCGAGATGCGTTCTCCTGCGGCGTTCATGATATTTGTGTGCCGTTCTGTGCCGGAAACATCATTATCGTAAAGAAAAGTGAGATCAGGATGGGTGAGCATTTTCCGGGCCTTTTCACCATATGGGTCATTGCCGATCATGGCATGCAGCGTTACATCAAATCCAAGTCTGCAGAGGTTAAGGGCTTTCCCGCTTCCTGTGGAGCCAACGGTCTCGGCAAATCTGCAATGGTGAATGGTTTGCGGCTTTGGAGCCGGGAATTCGGGAAGATAAATGATACTGTCGATGGAAACGCCTCCGGCGATAAAAATTTTCTGCATGGACTGGCTTGTTTGCAAGTTGTTGTCCTGTAAAGGGCTGCTCTACAAATTTACGTCATTTGATCTTTAAGCTGTAAATTTGCCAAAAATCACACGATATGGAAGCTGCAGCGAAGATCATACTCAGCAAAGGCCGTGATGAAGCCGTGCGCAGGTTTCATCCATGGGTGTTTTCGGGCGCCATTTCAAGGGCTGAAGGTAAACCTGTAGACGGGGATATGGTCGAAGTATGCGATTATCAGGGGAATACGCTTGGCTATGGCCATGCCTGCAGCGGTTCCATTGCCGTGAAGCTGTTTCACTTTGGCGAAACCCGCCCCTGTGATGATTTCTGGTACAGGAAACTGTCCGCCTGTTTGCAATTGCGCAAGGATGTTGGTTTTGCCGGCGATTTGCGGAGCAATGCCTATCGCCTGGTTTTCAGCGAAGGGGATGGCCTGCCCGGGCTGATCATTGATTATTACAACGGGGTGGCCGTAATCCAGGCTCACAGTACCGGGATGTATCTGAGCAGGATGCATCTGGCGGAAGCGCTGAAACGGTTGTATGGCTCCGGACTGAAGGCCATCTACGATAAAAGCGCTGAAGCTCTTGGAAAATCCGGTGCACATTCGGAGGGAGACGGGTTTCTTTACGGGGAAGAAAGTGTGGCCGAAATTCTTGAGAATGGCCACCGCTTTCAGATTGATTTCGTAAACGGCCAGAAAACCGGTTTCTTTCTTGATCAGCGGGATAACAGGGCTATGCTGGGCCGTTTTGCCAATGGCAGGAAAGTGCTCAATGCCTTTTGCTATACCGGAGGTTTTTCAGTCTATGCTTTGGCAGCCGGGGCCGCTCATGTTACTTCACTCGACAGTTCGCGCAAAGCGATGGATACGCTGGAGGTCAACCTCCGTTTGAACGGCCTGGAGACTGAAAGGCATGAAAGTGTGGTGGACGATGCCAAAGCCTATCTGACAAGAATGCCTGAAGATTTTGACCTTGTCATCCTTGATCCTCCTGCTTTTGCCAAGCGGCATGCCGATCGTCATAAAGCACTTCAGGGTTACCGCTATATCAATGCAGCTGCGATGAAAAAAATAAAACCGGGCGGCTTCCTCTTTACATTTTCATGTTCACAGGCGATGAACCGCGAAATGTTTATTTCCATGGCGATGTCTGCTGGCATGGAAGCCGGCCGGGATGTCCGGATTATTCATCACCTGGGTCATTCAGCCGATCATCCCGTAAGCATTTTTCATCCCGAGGGGGAATATCTGAAGGGGCTGGTGCTCAGGGTAGAGTAAAGGAAGCGCAAAAGGCAGATATCAGGGCTTTTCGGGGCCCTTCAGCCTGTCTATCAGCCGCCGCTCTTTTTTGGTGGGCCTGCCTGTCCCGCGGTCGCGGCGTTCGGCATTCAATTCCTGCATAAACTTAATCCGTTCATATTCTTCGGCAGGGGTGAGGTCTTCGAGTGAGTCAGGGACCAGTTTTGCGGAAACACGGTTGTGAATTAGTGCTTTAACCCTGACGGTGCGGGTGAGCGGGCCAAGGCTCACCGTAATGATATCTTCCGGTTTGATAATCCGTGAGGGCTTGACGGCAATTCCGTCAATTTTAATCTTTCCGGCCCGGCAGGCCTCCCCGGCCATGGTGCGGGTCTTGTAGATACGTACGGCCCACAACCATTTGTCGATTCGCAGATCGTCAGCCATCGCGCTTTACTTTTGCCGGTAAAAGATTTCGATGGGGACACCATGGAAATCAAACTGTTCACGCATACGGTTTTCAACAAATCTTTTGTAGGGATCCGCTACATATTGCGGCATGTTGCAGAAAAATACAAATGCCGGGTATGCCAGCTTAAGTTGTGTGATGTATTTGACTTTTACAAATTTTCCTTTTACAGCCGGAGGCGGGGTTTCGGTGACAATCGGAAGCATGATATCCATCAGTTGCCGGGTGGGTATGTTCTGGCTGCGCGATTTGTTCACCTTGTTGGCTGTTTCCAGGGTCTTGTGGATGCGCTGTTTGTTAATGACTGAGGTGAAAATAATGGGTACATCGGTGAATGGCGCGATCCGGCTTCGGATCAGTTCTTCGTAATCCTTGTGGGTATTGGTTTCTTTTTCCACCAGGTCCCATTTGTTCACAACGATTACCACGCCCTTGTGGTTTTTCTGTATCAGGCTGAAAATATTAATATCCTGACTTTCAATTCCCTGGGTGGCGTCAAGCATCAGCACACAAACATCGCTGTTCTCAATGGCCCGGATGGAGCGCATCACGGAGTAAAACTCGATATTTTCCGTTACTTTCCCTTTTTTCCGGAGCCCCGCTGTATCAACCAGCAGAAAGTCAAAACCAAAACTGTTGTAACGGGTATAAATCGAATCGCGGGTAGTGCCGGCAACAGGGGTAACTATATTCCGTTCATCGCCCAGCAGCGCGTTGATCATGGATGATTTGCCAACGTTGGGCCTTCCAACAAAGGCGATTTTCGGAAGGTCGGGAATATCTTCCATCACCGTATTTTCAAACTCCCTTACAACATCGTCGAGCAGTTCGCCGGTTCCCGAACCATTGATGGCAGATATTTCATAAATTTTTTCGAATCCCAGTGAATAGAATTCTATGGCATCAGCAGATCGGTTGCTGTTATCCACCTTGTTGGCAACCAGGAAAACCTTTTTGGGGGAGCGCCGGATCATATCAGCCACATCTTCGTCGAGGGGCGACATGCCTTCTTTGGCATCCACCATAAAGAGGATTACATCGGCTTCTTCCATGGCCAGTTCTACCTGTTTGCGGATGGCATCCTCAAATACATCTTCGCTTCCTATGACCACGCCTCCCGTGTCAATAACGGAAAACTCTATGCCATTCCAGTCTGAAGTACCATAATGCCGGTCGCGGGTAACGCCGCTCGTAGGGTCAACGATGGCTGCCCTTTCGCCGGTAAGGCGGTTGAAGAAGGTCGATTTTCCTACATTGGGCCGGCCAACAATTGCTATAATGTTTGACATAATAGGGGTGATTTTTTATTCCGGGGCTTATCAGAGTGCACCCGGTTCAGGTGATGTTGTAAAACAACAAAAGCCTTGATTACAAGGCTTTTGTTTGATTTTGGTAGCGGGAGCAGGATTCGAACCTACGACCTTTGGGTTATGAGCCCAACGAGCTACCTCTGCTCCATCCCGCACTATAATTCCGGTCTTTAAACCGGACTGCAAAGATATATTTTGTTTCTTTGCTGTGCAAATTTATTCTTAATTTTTTTCCAGATGAACCATAAGTCGGGTTTTGTCAATATTATCGGGCATCCCAATGTAGGGAAATCCACCCTTATGAATGCCCTTGTCGGGGAGAAGCTCTCCATTATTACCTCAAAAGCCCAGACTACCCGTCACAGGATAATGGGTATCGTGAACGGCGATGACTTTCAGATTGTGTATTCCGATACCCCGGGAATGGTAAAACCTCACTACAAACTTCATGAGTCGATGATGAAATTTGTAGATGCAGCCATAGAGGATGCCGATATTTTCCTGCTGGTTACCGAAAAAGATGATGCCGCATTTGAAGATACATTCCTTGCCCGGCTCAACTCGCTGAACAGGCCTGTTATCGCTGTGCTCAATAAAATTGACCTTTGCACCCAGGAAGAAGTGGTTGCCCTGCTGACAAAGCTTGAAGCGCAGTTCCCGGGGGCTGTCGTAATTCCGGTATCTGCCCTGCACCGCTTTAATCTTGACCGCGTGTTCGATACACTGCTTGAGAAACTTCCCGAGTCACCGGCCTATTATCCCAAAGACGAACTGACAGACCGTTCCATGCGTTTTTTCGTTTCGGAGATCATCCGAGAGAAAATATTGCTGTATTACAAACAGGAGATCCCTTATTCTGTGGAAGTTGCCGTTGATGAATACAAGGAGAAGGAAAATATTACCCACATTACTGCTACCATATACGTGGCCAGGGAATCGCAGAAAGCAATTATTCTGGGGCATCACGGAAAATCCATAAAAGGTCTGGGTATGGCCGCCCGGAAAGATATAGAAGCTTTTATTGAAGGAAAGGTCTATTTGGAGCTCAGGGTTAAGGTGAGTAAAGACTGGCGCGATGATCCGCAGCAACTGAAGCGTTTCGGGTATGAATTGTAATGATTTTATGAACGCTTGCTCATAATAAAAGAGCGGTTTTTTGTTGGGATAGTGTAAAATATTGACATACAATAATATAAACATGTAAATAAATATATAAATAAATAAATATACTTTTGGCTATTTTTAGTTGATTTTCTTACTTTAGCGCACTTTTAACCTCCAAAAATAATCTTATGGAACATGGTTTACATGAAAGTATACCCTTGTATGCTTCTATTCCGTTCTTTGTGATGCTGATGATGATTGCGGTGGGCCCCCTGATGTTTCACCACTGGTGGGAGAGCAACAGAAACAAGCTGATTGTTTCCCTGGTTTTGGGAATCCCGACAGCCATTTACCTGATTGCCACTGGATTTCTGCACAACCTCGAACATCAGTTGATTTTTGATTACCTGCCATTTATTATTCTCCTGGGAGGATTGTTTATCATTACCGGAGGGATTAACCTGAGCGGGGATATTGAAGCAAAACCATCCACCAACACGCTGTTTATGGCTATTGGTGCGGTACTTGCCTCCTTTATGGGAACCACAGGTGCTGCAATGCTGCTGATCCGCCCGGTGATCAATACCAATTCCGAAAGGTGGTACAAGGTGCACACCATTTTGTTCTTTATAGCCATTGTTGCCAATGCAGGTGGGTTACTCACTCCTCTCGGAGATCCGCCTTTGTTTCTGCTCTACCTGAGGGGAGCTCCTTTTACCTGGTTTCTCCAGCTCGTTCCCGAGTGGCTGTTTACCAACGGATTACTGCTCTTGATCTATTACTTTACCGATAAGTATTTCTACCGTAAGGAACCGCCTGCCAACATTATTTTTGATAAAACCAATATTCAGCCGATAAAGCTCCGGGGACGATTTAACTTTTTCTTTCTTGCCGGTGTTGTGCTTTCGGTAGCCTTCCTCAACAAGCAATACATCCCTGCCATAGAGCACAACCATTACCTGGCGTTTATCCGCGAAGCTGCAATACTTTTAATGGCCGGACTTTCACTTTATTTCACCTCTTCGAAACTGAGGCAGGCCAATAAGTTTACCTATGGTCCCATCATTGAGGTGGCTTATCTCTTTCTGGGTATATTTATCACTATGGTTCCGGCCCTGCTATGGCTCGAAGCCAACGCAAAATCCCTGGGTGTTGAAACCGTGGCGCAATTCTATTATGCCACAGGAGCCCTCAGTTCATTCCTCGATAACGCTCCCACGGCTGTATCATTTTACAACCTTGCACTCGGTCTTACCGATCCGTCTGCATCAGGTCTTGTAGCCGGAATTCCGGACTATCTGCTTAAAGCCATTTCGGTGGGTGCCGTATTCTTTGGTTCCATGACCTACATCGGTAACGGTCCCAACTTTATGGTCAAAGCCATTGCTGAAGAAAACAAGATAGACATGCCCGGATTCTTTGGTTATATGATCAAGTTCTCACTGGTAGTGCTGCTGCCTGTGTATATTCTTAATCAACTGCTTTTCCTGTAATCTTTTGTAAAAAAAGTAAAAATAAAGGCTCCGGACGGGGCCTTTTTTTTATCCGTTTATCCGTTGAATAATCTGTTTGTCCTGAAGCAGTAAATCAGGGACCAATATTTATGTAATATTAATTGCTGCTGAAAAGACTGAAAATCAATTCATCTGTAATCCGGAATCCAAGGGTACTGATGCTTGCAAAATGTAAATTTGGAATTTGGAATTTGAAAATTAGAAATTAGAAATTACTACCCCTTCCTTCTCTTATCCAGCCTTTATGCTTAAATCAATGTTCTTCCCGGCAGTATTTGCATACCTGAAATAAGCAACAGAAAGCCCTGTTGGCTTTAACTTATGGTTATACAGGTTAATACCAATTAGGTATTTTTTCAGTGAAACCCGCATGGTACGGATTACAAACACTTAATCTTTAAATCATTGGCAGATGACCATTCCAATAAAAAAGAGACCCCTTTCGGAGCCTCTTCGTGCGAAAACCATTTATAGAATGAATGGTCGGGGGGATCGCTTTATCTTTGTCAGAACGGACAGCATTCAAGTTCTTGTTTTGAGCGGTAATTCCTGTTCGAGAATCCAAATCCTCCGCTGCTGCGTCCGCGGTTAAAAATGTTGAAATCGTCCAGCTCAAGGATAATGGATACTTCGTGGGAGCAACCCGTCACTGTTCTGATTTCAGTGAGTACGAAGTCATACGTGTAATTTATTTTCATGCGGGTATTGCCGGAAAGCGGTGCGTTCAAGCCCAGCATAAATATCAGGTCATTCGATTTTGTAAGTTCCGTTGTGCGGTTGCGGAACCATACTCCTGTGTAGATGGATGATTTAAGGATATTCACCCCAACGGCATAGGTTTTAAAATCGGCCTGCGATTCATAAATGAACCCGGGATTAAATTTGAATGTTCCTTTGCTTGACTCCTGACGCTGGAAATAGAGTTTGTCGCCTCCCCCGTCGATCTCCAGGATAATGTCACCGGTTATGGCCAGTTTACGTGGCAGGGGAGAGGTAAGCCCGAGGAATGATTCATTGGGCCTGAACAAATGATGAACAGCCAGTCCGAAGGTTCCCTGAATGGCGCTGAAGACATTGCTGCTTTCAGTAAATCTGAATATACCGCCGGCGGAGAAATCGGGATAAAAGATATTTCCGTTTTCAGGAGCCTGGAAACTCGATTCATAGATATTTCCATAGACGGGATTCAGCTGGTCGGTAAATACCAGGTTATCCCAGTTCAGCCTTTTCTGCACAAAGGAGGTCATAATTCCTACCTGAGTAACCATATTTTCCTGCAAAGGAACCCTCACCGAAGTAGAAAGCCCTACGGTTGACGTTTTCAGGTATCCGGTTCCTGCATTGTCGCTCATCACCACCAGACCGAGTCCGCCGGAGCCGGGAATGTTGCGTTCTGCGATATCCATACTGAAGGTATAGGAGCGCAGGTCTCCCGGAAGCTGAGGCCATTGCTCGCGTATGTTAAACCTTGCCCGCAATCCCGGATTAAGCCCTACGGCAGCCGGATTATAATAAACCGGGTTGTTATAGAACTGTGAGAAAAGGGGGTCCTGTGCCACGGAGGTTTTAAGAACCATCAGGGATAAAATGATCAGCAGATATAGGCTTGTCTTTTTCATGACTGTGTATTTTTCTTGTGTCAGTTAATCAGCATTCGGTTTACCTGATCAGCGTTACGGTGCCATAGGTTTTTTCGGGTATATTGTTGCGCTCACCCACATCGTTGCCTCTCCAGATGGTCCCGTCCTTAAAGATGGCGGTGGCTTTCCACATGTAGGTATCCTGAGGCAGCAGGGTTCCGTTGAACACGCCGTTCCATCCTTCGGCCGGAGCGCCATTGGCATCCAGTTCACTCGAAGTCCAGAGAAGGTTGCCCCAGGTGTCATAAACCTCAATGGTATAACTGCTCAGGTTGATACCTACCGGTTTGAAGAGCCTTACGGATGCATTCGGGTTGTTGGGTGAGAAGGCGTTGGGCACCCACAGTCCTTTGAACATCAGGCTGTAATCAACCTTCAGGGTGTCAGGGCAACCAAACTCGTTGATCGATACCAGGGTAACTTCGTAGGTTCCGTCACCGGGGAAATCAACCACGGGTTCGATTTCGAATGATTGAATACCGGTACTGAAATCCCACTCATAAGCTGTTGCGCCAATGGAGCCGTTGGTGAAGAGAACCCTGCCCTGTGTATTTTCATAATTCTCGGTCAATGAGAAGGCACTGGTGGGTTTGGGATTGACAACCAGGGCGCTGGATGCGGTATCGCGACAACCAAAGTTGTCAACCACAATCAGTTCAACATTATAGGTTCCGGTATTTTCAAATACGAAGTGCGGGTTCTGAACACCGGCAAGACCAAGCATATTGAGCGAATCGCTGAATCTCCACCACCATTGTCCGATCAGGGTATCACCGGTTTCGGTAAGGTCGGTGAACAAGGTGTGGTTGTTCTGACAAGCCAGAGTGTAACTGAAGTTGGCTTCCGGCAGATTGTGCACGGTCAGCGGATGACTGATGGTATCGGTACAGCCAAGTACATTGGTGACCGTCAGCAGGGTATTGTAAACGCCCGGCCTGTCATACCTGTATGCCGGATTGCGTGCAGATGTGGTGTCGTAAACCGAATTGGGGTCGCCGAAATCCCAGAACCACTGATCAATCTTTGAATCGGTCCATTCCGACTGATCCGTATAGATGGTGTTGCTGTTCAGGCAAACATCCGGAGCAAAGAATTCTGCAACAGGAGATGTAAGCACGTTAACAGTGATGGTTGTGGTATCGCTGACCGATTTGCCCGAAACGGTGGTCGACACAATCAGGCTGACATGATAGCTGCCGCTCAGTTGATAGGTATGGGTTACTGAAGGACGTGGCTCATTGTAAACCAGGGTGTCACCGTCGCCGAAAATCCACTCCCACCTGTCGATCGGATTGCCGCAAACCGAGTAATCCTCGAATGTAAGGGCGTGCCGCTCGCAGCTCAGGGTGTCGACTGATGCAAATACCGCGCTGATGCATGGCATGCGTTCAACATCCTGTGTAAATACCGATATGCAGCCATGTTCCGAAATGGTGGTAAGGCTCACCGTAAAGATGCCCGAAGTGTGATAGAAATGGCTGGTATCTGCCGGGCCTGAGGTAAGGGTGTCGGATGTACCGTCGCCATAGCTCCAGATCCATTCGGCGATGTCAGCACCATTGCCGTTCGACAGGTCACTGAAGTAAAGGGTGCTGTCGCAGGAACCGGCGGAGTAACTGAATGCGGCAACCGGGAGTTCAAGCACATCCACCCGCTTGTAGACGGTTGTCTGGCAGTTGTTGATGTCGGTGGCAATCAGCGAAACCAGATAAGAACCGGTGTTCTGGAAGAAATGGGCCGGGTTGCTCAGGGTTGAGGTATTGTGAATGCCTGAAGCTGCATCATCGAAGTTCCATTGGAATTCCACGAGTGAATCACCGGCCGGCGCAATCAGAACCGGATTAAACAGGGTGGTGTCGCCGTGACAGGTTACTGAATGCTCAATCTCAACCTGGAGGCCGGCAGGAATGCATACTTCCTGAACCAGGGTATCCACGCAGCCGCGCATATCAGTTACAACCAGTTGCACATTGTAGCAGCTGTCTGTATGATAGAAGTTGTGATGCGGGTGCTGAAGCGTTGAAGTGTATCCGGGCGCAAAGGTCCAGTCCCAGTTGGTGATGGCTCCCATATAACTTGAAGAAGCATCCTGGAAGTAAACCGAGCCGTTCGAACAGGCATTGGTAGTGTAATTGAAAGCTGCCACCGGAGCCGGGAATATCTGAACCGGCATGGTGATGCTGCCCTGACAACCGCTTTCCGAAGTAACAGTAAGCGTCACATCATACAATCCCTGAGCTGAGTAGCGATAATCAGGATGCTGCATGGTAGAAGTATCTGTACCGGGCATTGCATTCGGATCGTTGAAATTCCAGAACCAGCTTATGATTTGTTCACCGGTTACAGCATATGACAGGTCACTGAAACTGGTTGTGTTTCCTGTACAGCCGCTTACAAAGCTGAAGGCGGCTACAGGGATGGCGCCGATGTTCACGGTTTGTGTGATGCTGTTGGAGCAGCCGTCGTTGTTGAATACGGTAAGCGTTACCTGGAAACTACCGGCAACGTTGTAAACATGAACCGGATAAGTGACATTTGAAACAGGAGTTCCGTCACCGAAGTTCCATTCGAAAGATGCAATGGAGGAAAGGTCCATAATCGCGGTATCAGGCTCGAATGTTACCGGTTCGCTGACGCAGGTTCCGGAGGAGATGATAAAGGCCACAGCCGGCGGAGGTGTGATGACCACATCGTGCTGTACACTGCTGATACATCCGCTGGCACTTGTTGCCTCAAGGGTTACCGTGTAGGTCCCGGCGGCATTGAAGATATGTACCGGATGCTGCAGATTGGAGGTGTTGGCTATGCCTGAAGCAGGATCGCCGAAGTTCCAGAGCCACTGCACCAGGGTTGTTCCGCCATTGGTAGCTGTAAGGTCGGTAAATGCCACCTGCGTTCCCTGGCAACCTTCGTCGAAAGTGAATTCAGCGACAGGGCCGGGTACAATCACCACATTCATGCTTGCAGAAGCATCGCAACCCTGCAGGTTTGTAATGGTCAGTGTTACGGTATATACACCGGCATTGGCATAAACATGACTTACATTCGGGTTGCCCGGCGCGGTGACCAGTTGTGTATTGCCGTCGCCGAAGTCCCAGAACCATGAGGTGATCACGCTGCCATTGGTTACGGACAGGTCGTTGAACTGCACCTCAGAGCCTGAACAGGCCGGTGCATTGAATCCAAACATTGCCTGCGGGCCGGGAACCACACTTACCGGATGAATAACTGTTGCAGTACAACCCTGGTCATCGGTAATGGTCAGGCTGACGGTGAAAATACCATGAGTAGCATAGATATGCTGAGGATCAGCTTCCACCGAAGTGGTGCCGTCGCCGAACTCCCAGAACCAGGTGAGGGTGGTAGCGGGATTTACAAAGGTCGAACTGGTAAACTGAATGGTATCGTTTGAACAGGCATTGGTAAATACGAAGTCAACAACCGGAGCCGGTGCTATGGTAATGTCCATAGTAGTTGTGTCGGCACAGGTGTTGGTTGTTGTCACAATCAGGCTGACTGTATATGTGCCGGGTTGTGCATACGTGTGCGATGGATTTTGCAGCGTTGAAGTGTTGTTTACCCCTGAAGTCGGGTCGCCGAAATCCCAGGCCCAGTTGATGATGTTTCCGCCGCCGTTGGTCTGCGAAAGGTCGGTAAATACAACCGGTTCGCCGAGACAAGCCGTGGCAGCATCAAAGTTGGCTACCGGATTGGGAGCAACCACTACCTGGCGGGTAACGGTGTTTTCGCAACCTTCAGATGTGGTGATGTTCAGGGTGACATTGTAAACACCTGCATTGGCATATTGGTGTTCAACGTTCGGATTGCCGGGGAATGTCACAGTTTCGCTGTTGCCATCTCCGAAAATCCATTCCCATTCTGTTATATATCCGCTTGAAGCGTATGACAGATCATTGAAAATAGTTGTGGTCTCATAGCAGCTGGGCTCGCTGAAGCTGAAGAAGGCAACCGGTAACGCGCTGACAGAAACCAGATGGCTTACTGAATTGCTGCATCCTGCTGTATCGGTTACAGTCAATACAACAGTGTATTCTCCGGCAGCGGCATACATATGCTGCGGATCCTGCAGGTTCGACTGACCTCCGTCACCGAATTCCCACAAGTACTCTGCAATTGCATTTACATTTATTACAGTAGCGTCGGCAAAGAAGCTGGTAAGGGATTCAGCACATGAGGTTTCCCAGGTGAATTCCACCGGAGGCAGTTCTCCCACGGTGATTTCCTTGGTGATGGTACCTGTACAGTTGTTGAAATTGGTAACTGTAAGGGTCACATTATAGGTGCCGGGTGCACTGAAGAGGTGCTGCGGATCTTCAAGGTCGGATGTGTTGAAGATTCCGGAAGCGGGATCGTCAAAATTCCATGCCCAGCTCACTACATTGCCTGCCCCGTTGGGGAAGGAGGCATCCTGGAAATTCACCAGAAGGTCTTCGCAAACGGTAGTATAGTAGAAATTGGCAACCGGATTGGGTGTAACCGTTACCTGTGTTGACCAGGTGTTTTCACAGCCATAGGAGTTCAGCACATTGAGCGTCACTTCAAAGATGCCCGGATTGGCATAGGTGTGCTCAACATTTGGATCATTGGGGAAGTATATGGTATCCGTTGCAGATCCGTCGCCGAAATTCCATACCCAGCGTGTAATATAGCCATTTTCAGTCGATGACAGGTTGTGGAATTGTGTTGATTCTCCCATGCAGTTGGGGGTATCGAAGCTGAAGAAGGCGATGGGCGTGCTGTTGATCTCAACGATATGAGTGAGTAAGGATGAATATCCTGAAGTATCTGTTGCTGTGAGTGTTACATTATAAACGCCCGGGGCCGGGAAGGTGTGCGTCGGATTCATTTCATTGGAATAAAATCCGTCACCGAAATTCCAGTGCCATACAGCAATAGCATTGATGTCAGTAACCGTCGGATCAACCACGAAATCGGTTGGCTGGCCGGCACAAACCGGGCTCCAGGTAAATTCGAGATCCGGAGTCTGGTTGATATAGATGACCATTTCATCGCTGTAGCTGCCGCAACCTGAGGCGCTCTCAGCCGTCAGAATCAGTGTGACCGAGCCGTTGGAAATGTCTCCGGCGTCTGGTTGATAGGTCGGGGTAAGGGTATTGCCATTTACAAAGGTCCCGGTCCCGGTGGACGACCAGCTAAAGTTTAAGGCATTGGAGACAGATGCTCCGGAAACCGTGTGGCTGCAAAGCTTGCAGATTGTTGCATCCGGTCCGGCGTTTACCTGTGCCAACGGAACAATGGTTAGAGACTGGCTGTCGGTAGCATCGGCACATGGTGGATTGGAAGCAACCAGCGTCAGGGTGACACTGCCAGCGGAAATATCGGCCGGGCTGGGGATATAGGTTGCCGTGAGCGATGATCCGTTGATGAAAGTTCCGGTACCGCTTGTGGTCCAGATAACCGTAGCATAATCGTAGGCGATCGCATCGGCAATGATGTACTGTTCTCCCTGGCAGATCTGCCCGTCGGTGCCTGCATCGGCTACCGGAGCGTATCTGATAAACAATGTCATATCATCGGAATCGCTTCCTGAACATGGCATGGATGAAATACCGGTTAAAGTCAGCACTACGCTGCCGGCAGCGATATCGGCCGGGCTTGGGATATATTCCGAATTTAGAGCATTGGCATTGCTAAAGGTTCCCGAACCTGATGTTGACCACAGCAGATTGCTGTATCCTGCAGCCGAGGCAGTCGTCAGCATATAGGATGATCCTTCACAAATAGCATCATCCATACCTGCGTTAACCATAACCTCCCTTTGAATGTTCAGTTGCTTGTAATCCGATATCTGGGGACAGGCGCCATTGGTAGCGGAAAGTGTCAGCACTACCGAACCGGCAGCAATATCGGCTGCGCTCGGCGTATAGGTAGGATTCAGGGTATTGACGTTTACCCAGGTACCGGTTCCCGATGAACTCCACATCAGCATTGCGTAGTTTGATGCTGAGGCATCGTTGATGGTATAGGTCGAACCTTCGCAGATGGTTTCATCAAGTCCTGCATCGACCAGCGGTGTTTCACTGATGGTAAGGGTCTTGTTATCGGCGATCGGATCGGTACAGGGAGCCAGCGGATTGACGGTAAGTGTGAGGATCACATATCCGTTTGTCAGGTCAGCGGCACCTGGAATATAGGTTGGCATGATGTTGCCGGCGTTCACCAGCATGCCGGATCCGAATGAAACCGTCCATTGCAGACTTGAATAATTCGTGGCGGTTGCTCCGGAAACAGGTGCGGGGCCAAAGCAGATATTCAGGTCATCACCTGCATCAACGGTAGCGCCGGGGGTGATGGAAAGTACCATAAAGTCAGACTGATCCCCGCAGGGGCTGTTGCCAAAGGCTGTCAGCGTCAGGGTAACATTTCCTGCGGCAAGGTCGTCAGCCGAAGGGATGTAGGTTGCATTTACCTCGGTAGGATTGGTAAAGCTTCCCGTACCCGAGCTGGTCCAGAGAATATCGGAATAATTTGCTGCTGAGGCTCCTGCAAGATAGAAGTTGTCACCATAGCATGCCTGTCCGTTTGGACCTGCATTGGCCTGGGCAGCAGCGTTAATCGTAAGAATGAGGGCATCGGCAGCCTGAATGGAACAGGGGGCAACGGGATCAGCGGTAAGTGTGAGTATCACCATACCGTTGCTGATATCAGCTCCGCTCGGGATGTAGGTAGGTGTTACGGTTCCGTTGTTCACGAAAACTCCGGTTCCGCTGGTGCTCCAGGTAAGATTTGAATAGTTGGCGGCTGAAGCTCCGGTAACCATAAACTGGGAACCCTCGCAGATCACTGCATCGGCGCCGGCGTTGACCATAGCTTCAGGTACAAAGTAGAGAACAATGTCATCAGAAGCATTGGCACAGGGGGAGCCGGCAAAAGCTGTCAGCGTCAGGGTCACCGTGCCTGCGGCGATATCTTCCGGTGATGGATTGTAAATGGTAACCAGGGTGGCATTGTTCGAAAAACTTCCTGTGCCGCTGCTGGTCCACTGCAACGCCAGATAATTCGAGGCCGTTGCATCGCTGATGGTATAGGATCCGGGAGGACAGATGGCCGCATCGTTTCCGGCAAATACCTGAGGCGTGCGTACAATGGTCAACTGCATGGCATCGGTCACATTTCCGGTGCATGGGGCCAGCGGTGTGGCAATCAGACTGAGAATCACTCCCCCGTTGGTAATATCTGCCATGCTGGGGATGTAAGTGGGGTTCAGTGTATTGCCGTTCATAATCACTCCGGTTCCACTGCTTATCCAGCTGATTGACTGATAGTTTGAAGCGGAAGCTCCGGAAATGGTATGCTGCATTCCTTCGCAAATGGTCACGTCTGCACCTGCATTGACTGCTGCAGGCATGGAGAGATTCAGGATTATATCGTCGCTGACATTGCCGCATGGAGCGTTGGCATAACCTGTAAGGGTAAGGGTTACGGTTCCGTTGGCGATATCCTGTGCTGACGGATTGTAAATTGTTACCAGTGCATATTCATCGCTGAAGGATCCGGTTCCGTTACTGCTCCACTCAAGCATGGCTGCAAAAGCAGCTGTGGCAGAAGCGGTGGTGTACGGGCCTGCCGGACAAAGGGTGGTATCGTCACCGGCAAAGATCTGAGGATTGCGCGAAATGGTGACGGTGGTCGCATCACTGGCGGTGGTTGCACATGGAGAAACCGGGGTTGCTGTCAGGCTCAGGATTACTGTGCCGTTTGTGATATCGGCAATGCTCGGGAGGTAGGTTGGGGTGAGTGAATTGCCGTTGATAAATGTTCCGGTTCCGGAAGTAGCCCAGTTCAGTGATTGGTAGTTGGAAGCAGATGCTCCGGTAATACTTACCATGCTGCCTTCGCAGATCAGGTGATCAGGGCCGGCATCGGCTGCCGGAGGATTTGAAAGTAAAAGCACAATATTGCTGCTTGCCGGTGAACACGGGCTGTTTGCATATCCGGTCAAAGTCAGGGTAACAGTACCATTGGTAATATCTGCTGCTGACGGGGTGTAAACGGTTACCAGGTTGTTGGGGCCCGAGAAAGTGCCCGTGCCGGTGGTTGTCCACTCAATGTAGCTATAGTTTGAAGCTGTTGCAGTGCTTGTGGTATAAGGGTCTGCCGGGCATAAACTGATGTCGCTGCCTGCAAATACCGTAGGAGTCCGGGTGATGTTCAGCTGCATGGCATCAATGGCCTGTACTGCGCACGGAGCCAACGGATTTGCTGTAAGGGTAAGTGTCACCCACCCGTTGTTGATGTCGGCAACACTCGGAATGTAGGTTGGTGTTAATGTATTTCCGTTGACAATGGTACCACTGCCAGAAGTTGTCCAGAAGACAGACTGGTATCCTGTTGCAGTTCCGTTGACAATAACGTTTTCACCTTCACAGATCAGGCGGTCAGGTCCGGCATCTGCTACAGGGGAGGGCACGAGAACAAGAACGATATCGTCACTTACATTTGAACACGGGCTGTTTGCGTAGCCGGTGAGTGTCAGGGTTACCGATCCGTTGCTGATGTCGGCAGCACTCGGGCTGTATACGGTCACCAATGAAGTAGGATCGGTAAACGTTCCGGTACCATTGGTTGTCCAGAGCAGGTGGGTGTGATTGCTTGCCGTGGCATCAAGGGTGGTGTATTGGTCAGGCGGGCAAAGACTTGTGTTGTTGCCTGCAAACACCTGGGGTGCACGGTTTATTGTTACCAAAATGGCATCCGTTGCCGGATTGGCACATGGAGCCATTGGCCAGGCGGTTAATGTAAGGGAAACCAGTCCGCTGCTGATATCAAGTGCGCTGGGGATATAGGTTGGTGTAAGCGTATTACCGTTCAGGAACAGGCCCGAACCGGTGGTTGACCAACTTAAAGACTGATAATAACTGGCAGTGGCAAGAGAAATATTGATGTTGCCGCCTTCGCAGATGTTGAAGTCAGTCCCGGCGTAAGCTGTGGGCGCATTGGATATGCTCAGTAGCATGGAACTTTCTGCTGCCATGGTGCAGGGTCCGAATCCGACGGCTGAAAGCGTAAGCATTACGCTACCGGTTGAAATATCGCCGGCCGAAGGCACATAGGTTGCATCGAGGTTCCCGTTGTTCACAAAGTAGCCTGATCCGGAACTTGTCCATAAGAGGGTGGAATAATTACTGGCTGAGGCTCCGGTGATGGTGTAATCCGATCCTGCACAAATGCTTGCATTCGATCCGGCATCCGCATCAGGTTGAGGAATTACCGTTACTGTTATTGTATTGGAAGGTGCCGATGTGCAACCATTCGCGTCAGTTACCGTGACAAAATAATTTCCGGCGGTGCTTACCAGGATATTCTGCGTGGATTGTCCGTTGTTCCAGAAATAGGCCGAATATCCGGCAGGAGCTGAGAGGGTTACCGATTCACCATCGCAGATGGTTGTGGGGCCGAGCGCTACGATCACCGGAGGTGTTGCAGGCGAATAAACAGTAACATCAATAATATTTGAAGGATCACTGAGACATCCGTTGGCATCGGTTACCTGAACCGTATAACTTCCGGAAACAGTGACGGTAATACTTTGGGTAGTTTCTCCGTTAGACCACAGATACGCTGCATATCCGGCCGGAGCTGTGAGCACAACGCTGCCGCCGCTGCAGAACATCAATGGTCCGTTGGCTACGATGGTTGGTGTGGGTGGCTGCAGTACTGTTACACTTACCGGTGCCGATGGCTGACTTGAACAACCGATGTTGTCGGTTACAATTACGGTATATGATCCGGTTTCTGTTACAGTTATGCTTTGGGTGGTGGCGCCGTTTGACCAGAGATATGAAGCATATCCCGGGGTTGCGGTAAGCTCCACACTGCCCCCGTTGCAGAATGTAGTCGGGCCATTGGCAACAATGGCCGGCGTTGCAGGGTAAGGATTCACATTAACGGTTACCGATGCCGATGGCAAGCTGGTGCATCCGGAAAGATCACTTACTGTTACCGAGAATACTCCGCTTGAAGTAACCAGAATGCTCTGGGTAGTTTCACCGTTTGACCAAAGGTAGGATGCATATCCGGCCGGTGCCGAAAGGGTTACATTGCCTCCTGCGCAGAAGTTGAGTGGTCCGTCGGGTGTAATTACCGGGGTTGAAGGTAAAGGATTCACTGTAACGTTAATATCTGCCGAAGGCAGGCTGGTACAGCCAAAGGCATCGGTTACGGTAACATTATATACTCCGGCCGTCGTAACAGTGATACTTTGTGAGGTTTGTCCGTTATTCCAGAGATAGGATGCATATCCTGCAGGTGCAGAGAGGATCACGCTTTCGCCCTGACAAAGGTCGGTGGGTCCGCTGGCGGTTACATCGGGAACAAACAGCATGTGAACATTTACGGTTATTTCATTTGAAGGAAGGCTTGCGCAACCAGCTGCATCAGTGGCTACCACTGAATAAATGCCATAAGCAGTTACAGTAATGCTTTGGGTGGTCATGCCGTTCGACCAGAGATAAGAAGCATAACCTGCAGTTGCAGTAAGTTCAACACTTCCTCCTTCGCAGAATTCAATGGGTCCGTTGGCCGTGATTACCGGAGCAACAGGCATAGGATTAACGGTTATCGCCAGGGTTGAAGTATTGCCGTTTCCGCACGAATTCTGTGGGGTCACAGTGATATCGCCTGAAATGGCAGTTGTTGAGTAATCAATAGTAATGGTGTTGGTACCGGTTCCTGCAACTATAGTTGCTCCTGTGGGAACTGTCCACTGGTAGGCTGTTGCGCCGCTTACAGTATTGATTGAGTAAATAACTCCTGAAGTATTCTGGCAAATGGTAGCAGGTCCCATAATTATACCTGGATTTCCGGGCAGAGGACTGACAGTTACAGCATAAGCAGCTGAAACAGGGCCGCTTCCGCATGCACTTGAAGCGGTTACATAAATGTTACCGGATACTGCCGACATCGAGAAATCAACCACAATGTTGGAAGTGTTGGCTCCGGCAACAATGGTGGCTCCCGAAGGAAGAATCCAGCTGTAAGAAGTAGCGTATTGTACAGGAATTACTGAATAAGCAACTCCTGTCTGGCCGGCACATACATCCTGCGGTCCGCTGATTACCGGTAAACCTGTGGGTAAGGAGCTGATGGTCAGTGTCATGGCATCGGTATGCGAGCCGAAGCAAGGTGCAGCGCCCTGAAGGGTCAGTGTCAGATTTACTGAACCTGCTACCCGGTCTGCATTTGAAGGAATATAAGTGGGTGTGAGTGATGTTGCATTCACCAGTGTTCCTGTTCCGGAGGAAGTCCAGTTGAGCGTGGTGTAGCCTGAGGCTGTTGCGCCGGTAACATTATAACTTGAGCCGAAGCATATTTCCGCATCCGGGCCGGCATTGGCCAGCGGGCCATCGGCAAACGTTAATACCATCTCATCGCTGATATTGCCGGAACAAGGTGCGGTTGAAACAGCGGTTAATGTCAGTATCACATTCCCGTTCAGATAATCCTGAGCGCTGGGAATATAAGTCGGATTGAGGGTGTTGCCGCTTACAATGGTTCCGGTACCGGTGGTGCTCCAGCTTACGGCTGCATAGTTGGTGGCCGTGGCTCCGGTCACAGTGTAACTGCTTCCGTTGCATACCTGTGCGTCAGGGCCCGCATATGCTGTGGCGGTATTCAGAATGGTAAGCAGCATATTGTCCTGAAGGTTGGTAAAGCAGGGAGAGTTGCCCTGTACGTGCATGGTAAGGGTAACCGCACCTAAGGCTACGTCGCCTGCACTTGGGGTATAGGTCGGATTCAGGCTGTTCTGGTTGGCAAAAGTTCCTGAGCCTGAAGTTGTCCAGTTGATGCCTGAATAATTGCTTGCCGAAGAAGTACTTACTGTAAAAGGAGTGGTACCGCAGGTGCTGCCGTCAACTCCGGCGCTGGCGGTAACCGTTGCTCCGATGGTGAGTTCCATCTGGCTGGCTGTCTGATTGATGCAGGGGCTGACTCCGGTGGCAGTAAGGGTAAGTGTAACCGAACCGGTCGCAATATCGCCTGCACTCGGGGTATACACCGGGTTAACCAATGCGCTGTTTGAGAAGAAACCTGTACCGCTGCTGGTCCAGTTTACTGAAGAATAATTCGCAGCAGAGGCGTTGATCAGCTGATAGGAACTTCCGCAGGCAACATCATCAGCGCCGGCATCAGCAAACGGGAGGCCTTGAATGGTAAGAACCATAAAATCGGCAGCTACGGTGTTGCATGGAGGCGCTCCCTGCAGGGTCATTGTCAGGGTTACTGATCCATTGGCAATATCTCCTGCACTTGGATAATACACCGGATTCAGCGCAGCTGTATTGCTGAAAGTGCCCGATCCGCCTGTACTCCAAAGTAAGGTAGCAAATCCGCTTGCGGTAGCTCCTGAAAGTGTATAGCTCTGTCCCTCGCAAACGGAAACATCAGCACCTGCATTGGCCAATGGACCAGCCTGCAGATTGAGGTTCATGGCTGAAGTTACTTCACCAGTGCAAGGAGCAATGGCTGTTGCATGCAGTGTAAGAGTTACCTGTCCGGTGGTAACATCGCCCTGCGATGGAGTGTAAACCGGAGAAATGGTATTGGCTCCTGAGATGGTTCCTGTACCATTGTGGGTCCAGTAAATGGTAGCATAGTTTGAGGCTGTGGCTCCGGTTACCTGGAATGAGGCTGTTCCGCAACTGTTGGCGTCGGGGCCGGCATTGGCCTGAGGAGTCAGGTTGAATGTCAGTGCCATGTTGTCGGATGCAGTGGTGTTGCATGGAGCAAGGCTGGTAGCCGTAACGGTAAGAACCACCGAACCGGCAGCAATATCGGCTGCACTGGGATAATACTCAGGATTTACCAGGGTAGTATTGGAGAAGGTTCCGCTTCCGCTGGTACTCCATGTAATGGTTGAATAATTTGCTGCGGATGCCCCTGTAAGCGTATAGCTGCTGTTGCCGCAGACTGCATCGTCGCTTCCTGCCGAGACAGTAGGTATGGGGGCAAAGGAAAGCACAAGTGCATTGGAAACATTATTGATACAAGGTGAGTTTCCTGTTGCAGTAAGCGTAAGGGTTACACTGCCTGATGAAATATCAGCAAGACTGGCAACATAGGTAGGATTGATTGAACCGGGGTTGATAAAGGTTCCTGTTCCTGAAGTTGACCATGAGAGTGTATTGTAGTTGGATGCAGTGGCATCGCTTATGGTGTAATCTGAGCCGCAACTTACTGCATCGGCACCGGCAAATATCTGCGGCTGAGGGGTAAAGGTCAGTACCATGATATCGGTGGCGGGCGTGCTGCAGGGTGCTGTTGCAAACGCTGTGAGGGTTATGGTAACGCTGCCGGCTGTGATGTCGGCTGCTCCCGGAGTGTAAATTGGGGTAAGCGTGGAACCATTGGCAAATGTACCGGTTCCGCTGCTGCTCCAACTGAACAGGGTGCTGTTTGAAACCGAACCGCTCAGGGTATGGGTATTGCCTTCGCAGATGGCTGCATCGCTGCCTGCATTGGCTGTGGCTGCTCTTTGAATGGTAAGCACCATCTGATCTGATGCGGTATTGCTGCAGGGAGATGCTGCTGTGGCAGTGAGGGTAAGTGTTACTGAGCCATTGGCGATGTCGGCAGCACTTGGGGTGTAAACAGGGTTAATCGTGTTTTGTCCCGAGAAACTTCCCGATCCTGAAGTGCTCCAGTTTAGTGAACTGTAGCCGGATGCTGTGGCTGTAGTTACCATGTAGGTTGAACCTGCACAAACCGAAGCATCAACGCCGGCATTGGCTAAAGGCTCATTCATAAGTGTGAGCAGTTTGCTGTCGGTTACCAGCTGGGAACAAGGTGCGTTGCTCATCACCTCGAGGGTAAGAACAACAGAGCCGTTGGCAACATCGGCGGCACTTGGTAAATAGGTCGGTGTAAGGGTGGTCTGGTTAATAAATGATCCGGTTCCGCTGCTTGTCCATGTAAACGAACTGTAATTGCTTGCTGTAGCACCCGTAACCAGATAGGAGGATGAACAGGTTACATCATCGGTTCCTGCAAAAGCAGTAGCCACCGGGGTGATGGTGAGCAGCAACTGATCTGTTGCGGGGGCTGAACAAGGTGATACAGGAATTCCGGTAAGGGTAAGCACAACAGAACCACTGGCTATGTCGCTGGCACCCGGGGTATACACCGGATTGATAATGTTTGGATTACTGAATGTACCACTTCCGGATGTTGACCAGGTAATCAGCGAGGTATGGACTGCCGAAGCTCCATTGATGGCAAAGGTGTTTCCTGCACAGATTGAACCATCGTTGCCGGCATTTACCACCGGGCCCTGATTCAGGTTGATCCTTACAACATCTGATGTACTTCCTGTGCAAGGTGCTGTGGCCTGTGCTGTTAAGGTAAGATCAGCAAAGCCTGCGGCAAGGTCTGCTGCACTGGGAACATAGGTGGGCGACAAGGTGGTTGAATTCGACAAAGTACCGGTTCCGGAACTTGTCCACAACAGACTGCTGTAATTGGAAGCTGTTGCTCCGCTCAGTGTAACAGCTGCATCGCATGAAGTAACATCGGGTCCGGCATTTACAACCGGTAATGTATTGAATGTAAGTGTCATAAGATCGCTTACCGATCCTGCGCATACTCCGGCGGCTGTTGCCTGAATGGTAAGAACTACCGAACCATTGGCGATATCAGCTGCACTCGGGTTGTAGGTTGCATTTACAATTGCCGGATTGGTAAAAGAGCCGCTACCTGAGGTGGTCCAGGTTACTGAAGCATAATTGGCGGCAGAAGCACCTGACAATGTATAGGTAAAACCTTCGCAAATGGTAGCATCGGGGCCTGCATTAACAGTAGCCATCCGGTTAATGGTTAAAAGCATGTCATCGGTAACCAGCATATTGCATGCTCCGGTTCCCTGCACCGACAGGCCTATGGTAACGCTTCCTGCAGCTACATCGGCTGCACTGGGAATGTAGGTTGGTGTAAGTGTGTTTTGATTCAGGAATGTTCCGGTTCCGCTTGACATCCAGTTGAATACCAGGCCTGTAGTGGCGGTAGCTCCGGTAATGGTGTGCTGCTGGCCTTCACAAATGGTGGCATCGGCTCCTGCATAAGCTTCAGGCTCCTGATCGATGGTGATGATCATCTGATCGCTTACCGGGTTGCTGCAAGGGGCTCCTGAAATGGCGGTCAGCGTAAGCACAACCGAACCGGTAGTGATATCAGCTGCGCCCGGGGTGTAAGTCGGGGTGAGGGTGGTTGCTCCGCTCAGGGTTCCCGATCCGCTGCTGGTCCATGCAATGCTGCTGTAATTACTGGCTGAGGCAGTAGATACAGTGAATGACTGGGTTTCACAGATGGTGGCATCGGAACCGGCATTGGCTGTTGCTGCGGGTACAAGGGTAAGAATCATCCCATCGGTAGCCGGTGTGCTGCAGGGACTTACTGCATTTCCGGTGAGGGTAAGGGTTACACTTCCCAGGGTAAAGTCGGCAAGGCTTGGAGTATAGGTGGGAGTCAGTGTTCCATTTCCTGAGAAACTTCCGCTGCCCGAGCTTGTCCAGTTGAGTGATGAAGTTCCCGTAGCAGTTGCTCCGCTGATGGTATGTGAACTTCCCTGACACAAAGTAGCATCGGGGCCTGCATTTACCTGAGGAGCTGCATTAATGGTAATCAATTTACCGTCGACAGCGCTGCCACCGCAGGGAGCCTGTCCGTAAGCGGTAAGTGTAAGAACAACTGATCCTGCCGAAATATCGGCTGCGCTGGGGTAATAAGTCGGGGTAAGGGTAGTTTCATTATTCAAAACACCACTGCCACTGCTTGTCCAGAGAACGTTATTGTAATGCTGTGCGCTGGCATCGGCTACTATAACTGTTTCTCCTTCGCAAATGGTAACATCAGTACCGGCGTTGGCTGTAACTGCTTCAGCAAATGTGAGCAGCATTTCATCGCTGTGCTCAGTGCAGGGAGGATTTCCATATGCACTAAGGGTAAGGGTAACAAATCCGGTGAGTAAATCGGCAGTACCCGGAGTATAAGTCGGGGTAAGGGTATTTGCCAGGGCAAATGAGCCGTCTCCTGAAGTTGTCCACATCAAAGACAGATAATTGCTGGCTGATGCAGTGGAAACTGTAAATACAGATCCTTCGCAAATAGTTGCGTCAGCACCGGCGTTGGCCAAAGGACCTTCTTCAAATATAAGAATCATGAAATCACTTACAGAACCGGTACAAGGTGCAGTGGCATCAACCGAAACGGTGAGAATCACCTGTCCGGCAAGCAGATCTGCTGCACTGGGAGTGTACACAGGGTTAAGTAAAGCGGGGTTGCTGAAGGTTCCGCTTCCTGAAGTTGACCACAAAACTGAACTGTAATGCTGTGCCGTTGCCAGGCTCAGGGTGTAGCCGCTTCCAAAACAAATGGTGGCATCGGGTCCGGCATTTACCAATGGCAATGGGCTTACAGTAATGATTTTGGTATCGGTTACATCACCGCAGGGTGCGTTTCCGATGGCAGTAAGCTGAAGGGTAACCGATCCGGCCAAAGCATCAGCAGCCGACGGAGTGTAAGAAGGAGTAAGTGTGTTACCACCGGTCAGCACTCCCGATCCGTTATGAACCCAGTTGATGGCTGAGTAGTTGGATGCTGTTGCATCAAATACGATGTAGATATTACCTTCGCAAACCGAGGCGTCAGCACCTGCATTGGCAGCAGCTTCTTCTTCAAGAGTAAGAATAAATGAATCGGAAGGGTTTGAAGGACATGGGGTTGCACTGATTGCTGCAAGGGTAAGAGTTACGCTTCCTGCAGCAACATCGGCAGCGCTGGGCTGATATGACGGGTTTAATGCAGTAGCATTGGTGAAAACACCACTTCCGGAAGTTGTCCACAACAGTGAAGCATAATCTGAAGCAGTAGCGCCTGTAATATTGTACAATGCCATTCCGCAGGAAACATCATCAGGTCCGGCATTTACTTCGGGCATGGGAACTACGGTTACCACTTTAGTATCAGCAGCCGGCAAAGTACAAGGAACTGCACTTGCAGCGGTAAGGGTAAGAACAACCGTTCCGTTGGTAACATCCTCGGAGCTCGGGAAATAGGTAGGGCTTAACGTGCTGCCGTTACTAAAGGAACCTGTTCCTGAAGTTGACCAGTTGATGGTGGAATAATTGTCAGCTGTTGCATCCAGGATCACTAATCCTGTGCCTTCACAAACTGAAGCATCGGCACCGGCATTGGCTGTTGCTGCTGCATTTACAGTGAGTATAAATGAATCGGTTGCCTGTCCGGTACATGGTGATGTTGAACTGGCGGTTAAGGTAAGTATTGCGCTACCTGCCGCAATGTCTGCAGAGCCCGGAGTGTAAGTCGGATTGAGTGTGGTTCCGTCAACAAAAGTTCCGTTTCCGCTGGTAGTCCACACCAAACCTGAGTATCCGCCGGCAGTTGCGGTGGTTACATTGTAGGATTCATTCTCGCAAATAGCGGCATCAATACCGGCATCTGCCTGAGGCCCTTCCTGAATGGTAAGCACCATAAAGTCGCTGATGGGTGCGACGCACGGAGCCATGCTGGTAGCTGTGAGCGTAAGCTGAACACTTCCGTTGGCAATGTCTGCTGCACCTGGGGTATAAGTAGTAACCAAAATGGTTGGGTCGGCAAAAACTCCGGTTCCGCTGGTTGACCACAACAATGATGTGTGGTTAATGGCCGAGGCGGGGGAGGTCTGATAGGTTGCGGTTTCGCAGATGGTTGTGCTTATTCCGGCGTCAACTACGGCCTGCCTGCGGATGGTAAGCGTCATGTTGTCGCTTACGGTTTGATTGCACGGAGCAATACTGGTTCCGCTGATGGTGAGGGTAACCCAGCCCAAAGCTATATCGGCAGGACTTGGGGTATACGTTGGAGTGAGTGTGTTGGCGTTGATGAATGAACCGGTTCCGGATGAGGTCCAGAGAATGTCGCTATAATTGGTTGCGGAAGCAGTGTTAGGCGTAAAGGTTGATGTTTCGCAGATGGTAACATCGGCTCCGGCATTTACTTCAACCAGTGGACGAATGGTAATAATCGTCTGGTCTACAGCGGGGACTGCGCAAGGAGTATTGGGATTGGCTGTAAGTGTAAGAACCACTGATCCGTTGGCAATATCAGCCGGACTCGGCATGTAGGTGGGAGTTATGGTATTTGCATTCAGCAAGGTTCCTGATGTTCCGCTGGAAACCCACTGCAGGGTGCTGTAATTGGATGCCGAGGCAGTAGTGATGGTGAAAGTTCCTACGCAAATGGTTTCGTCGGCTCCGGCATTGACAACCGGCTGACGGCGGATGGTAAGTATCATCTGATCAGTAACTTGTCCTGTGCAGGGCAGCAATCCGGTGGCTGTAAGGGTCAGTGTTACACTTCCGTTGATAATATCGGTGGCACTCGGGGTGTAAATGGGATTTAAGGCTGCATTGTTTGAGAACCAGCCTGAACCCGAAGTTGTCCATTGCAAGCTGCTGTAATCGAGTGCCGTGGCACCTGACAAAAGGTAAGTATCGCCTTCGCAGGTAGCGGCATCTGCACCTGCGTTAATGGTAGGCATGGGATGAATGGTAAGCAGCATGGCATCGCTCACAGAACCGCTGCAAGGCAATAAACTGGTGGCATTCAGATAGAGCAGTACCGATCCGGCTGCAATATCGGCGGGACCCGGGGTATAGGTCGGATTGATGGAGTTGTGATTTGAGAAAACACCATCGCCCATGGTGGTCCAGGTGATGGCCGAGTAATCGGTTGCGGAAGCATCAAAAATATAGTATGATCCGGTTTCGCAGATTTCTCCGTCACTTCCGGCGTTCACCACCGGAGGCTGGCTGATTTGCAGGTTCATGATATCAAATGTGGAGGAACTGCAAGGCGCAACGCCTTGTCCGGTAATCATCAGAATCACACTGCCGTTGGTAATATCCTGCGGACTGGGTGTGTAAACCGGATTGACCAGGGTAGGATCTGAGAAACTTCCGCTGCCAGAGGTTGTCCAGTATACGGAAGATACGCTTTGTGCGCTTGCTCCTGCAAGCGGAACATTCGAGCCGATACAGATCTGAATATCCGGTCCGGCATCTACCCCGGGTTCACTCACTACGGTGAGCATCATCTGATCGGTGGCGTTGCCTGTGCAGGGATTTACACCGTAGGCTGTAAGTGTGAGTATGGCAAATCCAAGTGATTCGTCAATAATACCGGGGACATAGGTCGGGTACAGCGTATTAGCTGCCAGAATTACGCCGTCGCCCGATGTTGACCATGCGAGCGAAGAATAATTGCCGGCCGTGCTGCCAACAATGGTGTGCGACTGGCTTGCGCAAATGGTAGCATCATTTCCCGCAAAGGCTGTAGGAGCGTTGGTAATGGTAATCTCCATCACATCCGTATCGGTGATGATACAAGGAGCAACCGCATAGGCGGTCATGGTAAGCTGTATCGAACCGATCATGATATCGGCGGCTGAAGGTATATACGTTGGGGTGAGGGTGGTGGGATTCAGCAAAGTTCCGCTGCCGGTGCTGGTCCACATAACCGATGACGAATTGGTTGCTGTTGCGTTGTTTACGGTGTAACTTTCTCCTTCACAAATCGGAGCATCAGTTCCTGCATTGGCAACAGGATTGCGCCTGATATTCAGGGTCATATCACTGGTCTGAGGCTGACAAGGAGGATTTGTGGCAGTGAGTGTTAAGGTAATGGCGCCGTTGGCGATATCGGCAAGGCTTGGGGTGTAAACCGGATTCAGGGTGTTGATGTTGTTGAAATTACCCGAACCGCTGGTACTCCAGGTGAGTGAAGTGTAATTTGTTGCGGTAGCATTGATCAGTTCGTAGGTACTGCCTTCACATACATTGGCGTTGGGCCCGGCAAAAACCAGCGGAAGCGGACGAATTGTCAGGATAACATCATCAGAAACGATATCCGCACATGGTGGCAGCGATGTTGCTGAAAGCGTAAGTGTTACCAGTCCGTTGATAAGATCGCCGGGGCCGGGTGTGTAAATCGGGGTGAGTGAAGTGGGATTGATAAAGACTCCATCTCCGCTGCTGGTCCACATCAGCGAGCTGTAATCGGTGGCTACTGCTCCGGTTACATTATGCGGGCCTTCACAGATGGCCAGATCATTTCCTGCAAAAACAGAAGGGATCTGATTAATTGTCACAAGCACGGCATCCACAACAGGTGCAACACAGGGCGCATTGCCCATGGCGGAAAGGGTCAGGGTAACCGCGCCGTTGGCGATATCGGCAGCACTTGGCGTATAGGTCGGGTCTATCTGATTGGCATCTACCAGCGTACCGGTGCCCGATGATGTCCAGTTGATCGAAGAATAATATTGTGCACTTGCCCCGGTTACAGTAAAACTGCTACTGCTGCAGACCGAGAAGTTGGCCCCTGCGTCGGCAAGGGGGGCAGGTGTGACGACAATCTGCATGATGTCGGTGATTGTCGATGTACAGGGAGCCTGCCCGGTAGCGGTCAGCGATAAAGTTACAATTCCTGCAAGTGCATCGGCGTTTGATGGTGTATATGTCGGTGTTAATGATCCGGCATCTGACAATATACCGGTTCCGCTGGTCGTCCAGTTAATTGCAGAATAATTTGTTGCCGTTGCTGTGGTAACTGTAAAAGGAGTGGTTTCACAGGTTTGACCGTCAAGTCCTGCATAAGCTGTGGGTTCGCCACCAATGGAAAGTACCATATCATCTGAAACCGGAGTTGCACAGGGTGAGTTTCCGGTAAGTGTAAGGGTAAGGGTTACCGATCCGCTCACAAGGTCTCCTGCTCCGGGAATATAAGTGGCGTTCAGGATGCCGGGATTTACAAATGAACCCGATCCGCTGCTGGTCCACAACAGTGAAGAATAATTGGTGGCTGAAGCACTGCTGAGGGTAAACGGAGTATTGCCACAGGAGTTGCCGTCAGGTCCGGCATTGGCCAGAGCCAGGCGGGTTATGCTGAGCGTCTTTACCGAAGTGGCATTTCCAAGGCATGGTGCCAATGGGGTGGCGGTAAGGGTCAGATTTACCGATCCGTTGATGGCATCGGCAAGGCTGGGAGTATAGGTGGGATTCAGCGTGCCGTTGTTGGTAAAGGTTCCGGTGCCGTTGCTTGACCAGGTAAGGGTCCCGAAGTTTGAAGCCGTGGCATCGGTGACGGTATATGATTCACCTTCGCAGGTGGATGCGGCATTGCCGGCATTTGCAACTGGTAATGGATTGAGAAACAGGGTCATCTGATCGCTGGCTGATTCGCCTGCGCATCCTGCATTTCCATAAGCTGTCAATGTAAGCGTTACTGATCCCGTTGCCACATCATTGGCGTCGGGGTTGTACACCGGGTGCAGCGCAGCCGGGTTTGAGAAGGTGCCGCTTCCTGAAGTGGTCCAAAGCAAAGATCCGTAGTTGGAGGCCATGCTGCCGCCAAGGGTTGCACCAGAAGTGCCGCAGGATGAAAAATCAGGTCCGGCATTCACAACCGGCAGGGACAGTAATGTGAGGATCATCTGATCTGTTGTGCTGCCAATGCAGGGCGATGCCGATGTTACGGTAAGTGTAAGTACGACTGAGCCAGCCGCTGCATCTGCAGGACTGGGAATATAAGTTGCAGACAGGGAATTCTGATTCACGAACGATCCGCTTCCACTGCTGCTCCAGCTTACACTGCTGTAATCTGTTGCGTTTCCTGACAGGGTATGGCTGGCGGTGGCGCATATCTGTGCGTCAGGTCCGGCATTTGCCGTTGGCAAAGGATGGACAGCCAGGCTGAGATCGGGCGACCAGGTGCCGCTGCCGCATGAATTAACGGCCCGTACCCTGACGATGCCGGCCGTAGCGCCGGATGCATTCAGGGTGAGGGTGCTTCCGTTTGACGGTCCGCTCACTGTGAACCCGGCCGGATATTGCCACTCATACCCGGCTGCATAAGCTACCGGTGCAATACTGTAAACAAGATTTGTCTGATTGGAACAAACCAGCGCGGGCCCCGTAATATTGCCCGCTGCAAGTGGAAGATTGCTCACCGTAACTGCAAAAGCAGCCGACCACTGGCCGGCTCCGCAACCGTTAAGCCCTCTGACCAGAATATCGCCGGAAACCGCCGCTGGGCTGAAGTTGACTGTTATCTGATTGGTGTTTGCGCCGCTGATAATGCTGGCGCCTGTTGGCAGGGTCCACTCATAACCATTGGCAAGCGCAATGGCCGGAACGCTGTAGGTAACCCCTGTCTGGCCCTGGCATACCGCCGAAGAGCCGGTTACAGGACCGGGATTGCCCGGCAGCTGATTGACTGTAACCTGAAGATCAGGAGACCAGCTGCCGTTTCCGCAGCTGTTGATGCCTCTTACCGCTACCGGGCCCGAGCTTGCCGAAGTGGAATATGAAACCGTGATGCTGTTGGAGTTTGATCCTGATGTAATGGTTGCACCTGCCGGAAGTGCCCACTCATAAGAGGTGGCGCCGGAAACCGGGCTCACTGAATAATTAAGCCCTGATTGACCCTGACAGACCGAAGCGGAACCGGATATAACACCAGCTGCTCCGGGTAAGGGAGAAACAGTTACAAACAAACCGGATGAAGCTCCGTTTCCGCAGCTGTTGGTGCCATAAACCGAGATATTCCCCGAGGAAGCGGCGCTGCTGAAGTTAACTGAGATGGAATTGGTGTTGTTTCCCGAAGCTATTGTTGCTCCTGAAGGCAGTGCCCAGATATATCCTGTTGCATTGCTGATCGCCGGAACTGAATATGATACCCCGTTGGTGGACTGGCAAACAGCGGCGTTTCCGGTTATGGCACCGGCTGAGGTGGGGAAGGGATTTACCTGTATGGTGACCGGACTGCCGGTAATTGCACCGGTACAGTCGTCAGCATCCAATACCTGCTCAATCTTGTAATCCCCTGCAGTTCCGGTTGTAACTATATAGGGACTGCTTATAATGCCGGTTATTTCGGGCTGTAATGCGCCGTTAATACTGTATATGACACGCCAGGGTGCGACACCGCCGGAAATATTAATCAATATATCCGTGGTCGAACCCTGACAAATCGTAGCATTACCTGTAAGGAAAGCTTCCGTAGGAACAGAGCATGGCTGTGAAATCGCTTGTATTGATGAAACAAGCGCAAATAACACGAGCGCCCTTCTTACGCGTTTCCCCCCGAAAATTCTGTAAAAGGTCTTCATATTCTTGTATTTTAATTCCGGCTTGTAAAGAACTCTTTTCATCCTCAGGCGCTGATTGACCTGAAGAAATCATTTGTTTATCATCAATAAGTCAGGAAGTAATACTTAAAAACCTGAAAAAAATAAAAATTTCAGCCTGCTCAAAACGGAGGAGCACTTTAATGGGCATTGAATCAGGCGTATAGCTTGTAAACGAATCTGATACATATACCTGGAACGCATTTGATTTGAATAATTCTTATGCATCCGGCATCCGGCTTAACGGGATTTGCGGGAATTCTGCGGAGGAAAAGCCGGGAAACCTTGATTTTTGCATTCAGTCAGCCTTTAAATGAGTTATTTTTGTAAGTGCAAACTGCCATTTCAACCGGCATCGTTACAAAACAGGACGCTTATGAAATTTCCGTCAACCCTCAATGTTTTCCGTTTAAATTCCGGAGCAGCCATGCCGGTGGTCGGGCTGGGGTTATACCAGATGCCCAATAACCACCTTACCCAAAAAGCTGTTGACAATGCCCTGAAGAACGGTTACCGGCATATTGATACGGCAGCCATCTATCATAATGAGGAAGTGGTGGGCAAGGCCATGGTTACGAGTCTGATCCCCAGGGAGCAGGTATTTGTCACCACCAAATTGTGGAATTCGGATCATGGATACGACCATGCCATCAAAGCCTGTCATGCCAGCCTCGCCCGGCTTGGTCTTGATTATGTTGACCTGTACCTGATTCACTGGCCGGTTCAGGGTAAGCGTAAAGACACGTGGCGGGCGCTTGAAACCTTGCTTGAGGATGGAAAATGTAAATCCATAGGGGTCAGCAATTATATGGCGCACCATCTTGAAGAACTGCTGGGCTATTGCAAAGTCCCGCCTGCTGTCAATCAGATCGAACTCCATCCTTATATATTCTCTACCCGGGCTGAAACCATTGACCTCTGCCGCAATGCGGGCATTATACCGGTTGCATACAGTCCCCTGACCAAAGGCGTCAAGCTGGGAGATCCGCGTTTGCAGAAAATTGCCTCAAAATACGGAAAATCAACTGCCCAGCTGCTGATCCGTTGGGCTTTGCAGCAGGGTTTTGCCGCTATCCCGAAATCATCCGTAATTTCCCGGATCATTGAAAACATCAATGTTTTTGATTTTGAGATATCAGCAAATGATATGGAGGAGCTGAACAGCCTGGATGAAAACCTGGTAACCGGCTGGGACCCTGCCGGGGCATTGTAACCCGGATCTTCGCAAGGCATGAGTCCACTTCAGTGATAATAACTTATATTAGCGTTTAATTTTGCGCTTAACCTTAAATGATATGAACAAACACCATAACTTTTCCCCGGAGGTGGTTGCCGGTCAGATTGCCGGAATCCTTGCTGATCCTTTTAAGGAATTCGGTAGTAAACATGATGCCATGCGTTTTGCACTCGGTATCCTCGACCTGACTACCCTTGAAGGAGCCGATACAAAGCAGAAGGTAGAGGCGCTCTGCAGGAAGGCCGTGAGTTTTAGTGAAAAAGGACTTCCCAATGTTGCGGCAGTATGTGTCTATCCGGTTTTTGCACGGCAGGTGCATACCCTGCTCGAAGGGACCGGTATTCATACAGCCTGCGTGGCCGGAGCTTTTCCTGCCGGGCAATCGCCCATTCATGTGAAACTTGCGGAAGTAAAATACGCGGTGGAAGAAGGCGCCGATGAAATAGATATGGTCATTTCCAGGGGAAAACTACTTGAGGGAGAGTATATTGAAGTATTTGATGAAATCAACGCCATCAAAGAAGTTTGTGGGAATGTTCATCTTAAGGTCATTCTTGAAACAGGGGAACTGACAGATCTTCCCAGGATCTACGATGCATCCGTGATTGCCATGAAAGCGGGGGGCGATTTTATTAAAACTTCCACGGGAAAGATCAACCCGGCAGCCACCCCCGAAGCGGCTTATGTTATGCTGCAGGCCATACGCGATTACTACGAGAGCACCGGAAAAATCACGGGATTCAAGCCCGCCGGCGGCATTTCAACCCCTGAGCAGGCGCTGGTTTATGTTAGGCTTGTGGAATCCATTCTTGGCCCCGAATGGCTGAACCCCGTACTGTTCCGGATTGGCGCCAGCCGCCTGGCTGACAACCTGGCCAATGAACTGAGTGGTAAATAAGGTTGATGCTGTGCAGTTTAAATATATTTAATTACTTGCATATAATCGGATGAGGCAGTACTTTTACGGCCTCAACGTTTTATACCAGGTTGTTTTATGCGGTTGTTGTTACACCTTTTTGTATTCCTGATTGCGGCGCATTCGCTCAGCGCACAGGTGGCAGTGGAAACCGCCCCGGATTTTACCGTCAAGGATGTTGACGGGAATCAGCACCACCTGTATGATTATCTGGATGACGGTAAGCTGGTGGTGATAGACTTTTTCACCACCAATTGCGGGCCCTGTCAGACTTATGCTTCCGAGGTCAGTGCATCCTATGAGTATTTTGGATGCAACTATAGTGATGTCATTTACCTTGGCATCAACTGGGGCAGCGACAATGACCTTGTGCGGCAGTTTGACTCCGTCTGGGGCGCTTATTATCCTTCGGTAAGCGGATTGCAGGGCGGCGGCAATGCCGTGGTAGATATCTATCAGGTGCAGTCGTACCCTACCGTTATCCTGATTGCGCCCGACCGCAGCATACTCAACAATCATATCTGGCCTCCGGAAGCGGTCAACATCAATGCGGAAGTGCTGGCGGCAGGTGGTTCTCCAATGAGTTGTACCGTGAATGCCGGATTGCTGCAGCCGGAAACAAGGGAGCGCCTGCAGGTTTTCTATCCGGATGAGCGAGTTGTTCAGATTGTTCCAGCCGGCTTGAAGGACAAAGTTTACCGGCTGGCGGTATATGGAATGGACGGACGCCGGGTATTTGAAGGATTCCCGACCGCATCCGGACAATCGCTGCAACTTGCCGGAGGAATGTATGTGGCCATATTAACGGCTGATGGCCGGCGTGCTGCATTCACTAAGTTTATCGTCCGCTGACATTTACCGGTTGGCCGGAGCACCGGCAACCTTTCCGGGCATCCGCAGGCGCCTGAACATCTGCCGGTCAGGCTTTCATCAGCCGCTGAACCTTACTGCAGGTAATTTTCCGTTTCCTGATAAAGCCGGGTGATATATTTCAGGGTAATCCGGTTGGGCTGATCCATGGTATCATAGAAATCCCATGATTCATTGCTCTCAGGGCTCACAAGCTTTGCAAAGCGGCGGATAAATTCATCCAGCTCCTCGCTGTATTCTTTGTAAATCAGCTCAAATCTTCCATCTCCATACACCTGATCGAGGGGGATCAGCCACCTGAATGAACCGGTAAGTTCAAGAATCAGGTCCTTCCATTGATTCAGGTTCTGGGTGGTTTCCCCGTCCCTGAGCCGGTATTCGATTTTCTTTGTTTCCCTGAAAATGTCGCTTGAGTCCCTGATGATCTTTTCAACGGTGCGGTAAACATGGGATTTGATAATTTCCTTCCGCCGGTCAAGTTTTGATTTTCTTCTGGCCAGGGCCGAATTCCAGATAAAGGCAGCCGCTGCCGCAATTACTGACAATGCCGTGGCAATGTCCAGTCCAATTGATAGATTCTCGAACATAACTATATATCGTTAAAGATTAAAAACAAATATAGGTTATTTTGTTTGAATAATGGATATTTGATTCTGTATATGGCCGGATTGTCAGCCATTGGCATAAAATCCTTTACTTAAATGGTATTCCCGGTTTTGCAGAATCCCGCTGCTTGGAAATAAACTTTGGTCGTTTTGGCTCTGTTTAACCTTTTGTGGTTTTCAGGTGTTATATAGCTAATTGAAATGAAGTTATGGAAATACAACTTTTTGATTCACAAGGCAGCGGGCGTGCCTTTATCCAGGGGGATAACGGGTCGCTGGCCGAAATGACCTGGATTTCGGGCGGGAAAGATCATATCATCATTGATCATACGAGGGTGGATGAATCGTTGCGCGGCACCGGTACGGGTAAAAAATTGCTGGATGCTATTGTAACAATGGCATCACAGCGCAACCTGAAGATCAGGCCGGTTTGCCCTTTTGTGGTGGCCATGTTCAGGAAGCATCCTGAATACGCCGGGGTCATCCTGCATGAATAAAGCGGTCAGCCCGGCTGAGACGGGCAGATGTCCTGACGGAAAACAGAAAAAGGCCTGCTTCGGGAAAGAAACAGGCCTCTCAAAACCGGGTTAAGCCGGTTTATTTGATTTCCCAGGTTTCGCCGCTGTTCAGCAGATCGTCAACAGTTTTGATTTTCTGGTTGGCTTTCGCATAGGCGATCTGTTCTTCCACCATATCATCGTAGGTGGGGTACATGGCCGAACGGATCACGCCGAGTGCAACGGGGAAGTGGGGATATGACATTTTGGCCAGCATCAGGTGAATGCCGGGATCCTGCTGATAGGCGTCATGCACAAGCAGATCTTCCTCGGTTACGCCGTTTTCGCCAAGGTTTACAACTTCAAGTCGTGTTCCGTTCAGGCGGATGCCCTTGTCTTTGTTTTTTCCGAAGATCATGGGTTCGCCGTTGCGGAGGACAATGGTTCGGTCGTCGCGGTGTTCCTTATTTGTGACAGAATCATGGGTTTTGTCGGCAAAAATTATGCAATTCTGCAGGATTTCCACAACCGAAGTTCCGTCGTGTTTGGCGGCCTCAAACATTACCTCGGTCATCAATCTGGGCACGGCATCAATTACCCTGGCAAAGAAAGTTCCCTGTGCGCCCAGCACAAGTTCGCCGGGGTTAAACGGATGTTCAATGGTTCCCTGGGGAGATGTTTTGGTGATGCTTCCCATAGGCGTGGTGGGCGAATACTGACCTTTGGTCAGCCCGTAAATCTGGTTGTTGAAAAGCATAATATTCACATCAATGTTTCTGCGGATAATGTGAATAAAATGGTTTCCTCCGATGGCCATGGAGTCACCGTCGCCGGTAGCTACCCAGACACTGAGATGGGGATTTGAGATTTTCACGCCTGAAGCGATGGCTGCCGCCCGGCCGTGAATACCATGGATGCCGTAAGTGTTAACATAATAGGGAAACCGTGAGGAACATCCGATGCCTGAAACGAACATAAAGTTTTCCTTACGGTATCCGATTTTAGGAAAAACATTGGCAACGGAAGAGAGGATGGCATGAGCACCGCAGCCCGGGCACCATTTAACCATCTGGTCGCTTACAAAGTCCTCTTTGGTCAGTTCTACGGAAGAACGTTCTACGGTTAAGTTAGGTTGATTGTTCATGATTATTTCTCCTCCATCGTTGCGTTAAAAACATTGACCAATTCGGTAACTGTAAATGGCAACCCCTGAACTTTATTGTATTTCAGATAGTTGTGTCCCGGGTGGGTCATTTTAAGGTAGTTTACGAACTGACCGCTATTGAGTTCACATACGATCACTTTCTTAAATCCGTTCAATACATTGGCAGTATTCTTCGGCAGTGGCATGATGTAGTTAAAGTGGGCATGGCTGATGCTTTTGCCTTCCTTCTGCAGAACTTCCACGGCTTCCGACACCGGTCCGTAGGTTCCGCCCCAGCTTACCACCAGCACATCACCCTCTTTTGTTCCGGTGATTCCCTGCTCAGGGATGAATTCAGCAACTTTTTGCACCTTGGCTTCGCGCAGGTCAACCATTTTCTGGTGATTGAGCGGATCGGTGGATACATTGCCATAGATGTCTTCTTTTTCAAGTCCGCCTACCCTGTGGCGCAGTCCTTCGGTTCCGGGCAGTGCCCATTGGCGGGCCAGGGTTTCCGGATTGCGGCGGTAAGGCTTGAAGTCCGGGTCGTTGGGTTTGGCAATAGGCGGTTTGATTTCGGGCAACTCAGCCACCTTCGGGATACGGAAGAGTTGTGAGCCGTTGCCAAGATAACCATCGGTAAGCAGGATGACAGGGGTCATGTGTTCCATGGCGATTTTCGATGCCATGTAAGCGTAGTAGAAGCAATTAGCCGAAGAGGATGCTGCTATGACCACGGCGGGGCATTCTCCGTTGCGTCCGAAAAGTGCCTGGTAGAGATCGCTCTGCTCCGATTTGGTGGGCAATCCGGTACTGGGTCCGCCACGCTGTACGTTTACAATAACAAGCGGTAGTTCCGTCATAACGGCAAGGCCGATGGCTTCGCTCTTCAGCGAAAGTCCGGGTCCGGAGGTGGTAGTAAGTGCAAGGGATCCGGTGTAACTGGCGCCGATGGCTGAACAGATGCCGGCGATTTCGTCTTCAGCCTGAAAGACCTTTGCGCCCAGTGATTTGTATTTGGCCAGTTCAATCAGAATTTCGGTTGCAGGGGTAATGGGATAGGAGCCAAGGAACAACGGGCGGCCCGAACGTTCCGAAGCAGCCAGAAAACCCCATGCCGTTGCCACATTGCCGGTAATATTGCGGTAGCGGCCGGGTTCCATTTTTGCTTTGGAAACCTGAAATACGGAAGCCAGGGCCTCTATGGTTTCAGCATAGTTGAAACCTGCTTCAAGCACCGCCTTGTTGGCTGCAATGACATCCGGTTTATTTTTAAATTTTTTATCAAAGAAATCATAAGTGTGTTTTGAACTCCATCCGAACAGGTGGTACATCATGCCCAGCGCAAACATATTTTTACTGCGCTCCGCACTTTTATTATCTATCGAAAGGTGCTTCACCGCTTCACGCGTAAGCAGGGTGATGGGTGCTTTTACAAGATTATAGCCTGACAGGCTGCCGTTTTCCAGCGGATTTTCAGTATATCCTGATTTCTTAAGTGCAGCCTCATCGAAGGCATTTTCATCCACAATAATGGTTGCGCCCGGCTTGGCCCATTTCAGGTTGGCTTTAAGCGATGCGGGATTCATCGCGACAAGCACGTCGCACAGGTCACCCGTCGTTTCAATTTTTTTGGTACCCACATGCACCTGGAATCCCGATACACCGGCAATTGTGTTATGAGGCGCACGGATTTCGGCAGGATAGTCAGGAAATGTGGCCAGGTCAAGTCCCTCAAGGGCTGCAGTGTCAGAAAACAAAGTCCCGGAAAGCTGCATTCCGTCTCCTGAGTCGCCAACAAACTTCACGACCACAGCATCCCTCTGGATAACATTACTTTTAGTTTTTACCATGATTATAAGGAGGTTGATTTGCTTCAGGCGGCAAAGTTATATTATTTATGGTCTTTGCACAGAAAGCATGCAGGAAAAATTATTAATCTAGGCTTATGCGATTTGATTCAATACAAAAAAGTTGTAAAAAGCTGAAATACAATATTATAATATACGCATCCAATTCATTCCTATTTAGAAGCTTTAAAAATAGGGGATGTTAATTAATTTTGACGGATTTAGGTATATATTTGCAGCCGGAAGATCACACCAAAATCATTAACTAAAAAATACAGCCATGGCTTACGTAATTTCAGATGACTGCACCGCTTGCGGCACCTGCATTGATGAATGTCCCGTTGATGCTATCTCGGAAGGCGATATCTATAAGATTGACCCGGATGTTTGCACCGATTGTGGATCATGCGCCGATGTATGTCCGGTGGAAGCTATTCATCCTGCATAAGCAGTAATCAGCAAAATTGTATGGGCCTGTCATTCGTGGCAGGCTTTTTTATTGCTATTTGACGGAAAACTTTATTTAAGTATATTTGTTTAACTCCGGGCTTACAAAAAGGCCTGAAACAATAACTTTGCACTGTGTGCACCAACGATTTGTCATCATGGATAAATTTTCCTACCTGTCGAATGCGGAAGGCGATTTTATAGAACAGCAATACCATCAATATCTGAGTGATCCTGCTTCGGTGGATCAGGGTTGGCAGCGGTTTTTCGAAGGATTTGAGTTTGCAAGGAAAAATTACCAAATGGGTTCGGATCAGTTAACTGTCCCCGGCGAATTTAAAGTAATCAATCTTATTAACGGTTACCGGCAGCGCGGGCACCTGTTCACCCTCACCAATCCTGTCCGTACGCGCCGGAAATATAGTCCCGCCCTGGCTCCTGAAAATTTCGGACTTTCAAAAGAGGATCTGAACAAAACATACCAGGCCGGGAATGAAATAGGAATCGGCCCTGCACCGCTTTCAAAGATCATCGCACACCTCGAAAAGACCTATTGTCAGTCGGTTGGTGTGGAGTTTGCCTATATCCGCAACGAGGAAGTTTACCGGTGGCTGTTGCAGCGGATGGAGTCGCATCGGAATGAACCCCGGTTTGGCAAGGCGGTGAAAATGACCATTCTGCGTAAACTCAGCGAGGCCGTATTTTTCGAAAAGTTCCTGCACAAACGCTTTCCCGGGCAGAAGCGTTTTTCCCTCGAAGGAGGCGAATCGCTGATCCCCGCGCTGGATGCCATCATCGAAAAGGGCGCCGCACTGGGGGCCAACGAGTTTCTGATCGGCATGCCCCACCGCGGCAGACTGAATGTGCTGGCCAATATCATGGGCAAGCCTTACAAAGATATTTTCAACGAATTTTCGAATAAGGAATTTGATGATGAGTTCGTGCTCGGAGATGTCAAATATCATCTGGGGGCAACGCTTCAGCGGCCTACCCACGCGGGAAAAACCGTAGATCTGACACTGGCTCCCAACCCTTCGCACCTCGAAACCGTCGGCCCGGTGGTTTCCGGCATTGCCAGGGCAAGGATCGATCAGGTCTATAAAGGGGATACGGATAAGGTGGTGCCAATTATCATCCATGGAGACGCATCCATTGCAGGACAGGGAGTGGTGTATGAGATGATTCAGATGTCGGAGCTTCCCGGATACCGCACCGGAGGGACGGTACACCTGGTAGTGAACAATCAGGTGGGCTTTACCACTAATTACCTTGAAGGGCGCAGCAGTATCTATTGTACTGACGTAGCCAAGATAGTGCAGTCGCCGATCTTCCATGTGAACGCCGATGATGCCGAAGCCGTGGTGTATGCCATTGAACTGGCCATGGAGTTCCGTGAAAAATTCGACAAGGATGTGTTTATCGATCTGCTCGGGTACCGCCGCTACGGACACAACGAGGGGGATGAGCCCCGTTTTACCCAGCCGGTGCTGTATAAAGCCATCGAGAAACATCCCGACGTACGGCAGCTTTACGTCGAAAAACTGATTGCCGAAGGGCTGATTACGGCCGATGATGCCCTGGCCATTGAAAAAGAAGTCAACGATATTTTTGAAGCTCACCTTGCCGAGTCAAACAAAGCCGAAAAGTCTAAAGTTACCCCTTTCCTCGGGCCTACCTGGGGCAATATCAGGGTGGCAGTCAGCGAAGATTTTAACCGGTCGCCGGTTACCGGGATCGACATGGAAGTGCTTCAGAAGCTTGGAGAGAGAATCACCTCCCTGCCTGAAGGCAAGGCTTTCAACCGCAAGCTGGTAAAGCTGATGAACGACCGCAAAGCCATGCTGGCTCCGGGCGGTAAACTCGACTGGGCAATGGGCGAGCTCCTGGGTTATGCTTCATTACTGAATGAAGGGGTGCCGGTGCGGTTAAGCGGTCAGGATTCTCAGCGCGGAACCTTCTCACACCGCCATGCCGTGCTGACCCTCGAAGACAGCGAAGAGCGCTATACCCCGCTCAGCCACATCGATCCGGCACAGGCCTCTTTTGAAGTTTACAACTCACCCCTGTCGGAATACGGGGTACTGGGATTCGAGTACGGTTATTCACTCTCTTCCCCTTATACCCTCACCATCTGGGAAGCCCAGTTCGGCGATTTTTTCAACGGAGCGCAGATTATTATTGATCAGTATCTGAGCAGCGCGGAAGATAAATGGCGGGTGATGAGCGATCTGGTGCTTTTCCTTCCGCATGGTTACGAAGGGCAGGGGCCTGAGCACTCGAGCGGCAGAATAGAGCGGTTCCTTTCACTCTGCGCCGATAACAACATGCAGGTTGTAAACTGTACTACTCCGGCAAACTTTTTCCATTTGCTGAGGCGGCAGATCAGGCGGCCATTCCGCAAACCCCTGATAGTTTTTACCCCGAAAAGCCTGCTGCGGCATCCGGCCTGTGTTTCGGACCTTAAAGAACTGAGCAGGGGAGGCTTCCGCGAAGTGATTGATGATGAAACGGCAGACCCCGCGAAGGTAAAAAGGGTGATTTTTACCAGCGGAAAACTGTATTACGACCTGATTGATGAGCGCGCGAAACGTGGCACTCATGAAGCGATTATAAGGATTGAACAGTTATATCCCTTCCCCAATGAACAGGTAAAAGAGGTACTTGCCCGGTATCCCGGGGCCGAGAGGCATGTATGGGCGCAGGAAGAGCCTGCCAATATGGGGGCCTGGTCGTTTATACTGCGAAATTTCAAGGAAACGGATATACTGCTTGTTGCGCGCCCCGAAAGCGGAAGTCCTGCCACGGGTTCGCCCAGACTGCATGCCCTCAGGCAACGCAAAATTGTTGAGAAATCGTTCGGGGAATGTACCTGCCCCAACGCAAACCTGATCTGTAAAATGGTTTGCGCCCCGCATGAGTGGTCATTTGTTTCTGAAACAGCAAAAACAGAATAAAAGATACTGAAATGATGATTGAAGTAAAAGTGCCCAGCCCGGGTGAATCTATCTCTGAAGTTCAACTGGCATCGTGGTTGGTGAATGATGGCGATTTTGTGGAAAGAGACGCCGAAATAGCTGAAATTGACTCGGATAAGGCTACCCTGACCATTAATGCATCAGAAGAGGGCATTATTAAAATTCTGGTGCAGGCAGGTGAAACCATTAAAGTAGGTTCAGTTGTAGCACAGATTGACACTTCCGTTGCAAGACCTGCTGCAGCTCCGGTACCCTCATCAAAATCAGAACCGGAACCCGCTGGCAAACCGGGATCAGACAACAAGGCTGATGAAAAACCTGAGGTAAAGACTGAAGATGCCCCCGCTTCCGCCGGAGAGCATCACCTGCATATTTCTCCGCTGGCACGTAAAGTTATGAAAGAGAGGAATGTTTCGGAAAAAGATATTCTGGATTATATCGGCCGCATCCGGATCGGTAAAGCCGATGTGGAGGAGGTGGCTTCCGCCGGACCTCCGCAAGCTGTTGCTTCTTCAGCGGAAACCACCTGGGGCGGCACGCGCAGCACCGAGCGGAAGAAAATGAGCACCCTCAGGCAAAAGCTTGCCCAGCGGCTGGTTTCCGTGAAAAACGAAACCGCCATGCTTACCACTTTCAACGAGGTGAATATGAGCCGTATCATGGATCTCAGGAAGAAATACAACGAAACTTTTAAAAAGAAACATGACGTTTCCCTGGGATTTATGTCGTTGTTTACCAAAGCTGTCACCATTGCACTGAAGCATTATCCCCAGGTAAATGCCATGATTGACGGGGATGAGATGATCTTTCATGATTATGCCGATATCGGCATCGCTGTGAGCGCGCCCAAAGGCCTGGTGGTGCCGGTGATACGCAATGCCGAAAGTCTAAGCCTGGCGGAGATCGAGAAGAAGATCAAGGAGCTTGCCGTTAAAGCCCGCGACAACAAAATCACCCTGGAAGAGATGAGCGGCGGCACCTTTACCATCACCAACGGAGGTGTTTTCGGCTCCATGATGTCAACCCCCATTCTCAATCCTCCGCAGAGTGCCATCCTTGGAATGCATAATATCGTTGAGCGTCCCATAGCCGTGGAAGGACAGGTTGTGATCGCCCCCATGATGTATGTGGCCCTTTCGTACGACCACCGGGTAATCGACGGACGCGAGTCGGTTGGTTTCCTTGTGAAAATTAAAGAGATGCTTGAAAATCCCGAAAGAATGCTTTTCGACGGCACTGAACCGGTACAGGCTCTGTTGCAGATTTGATTTTTTTATGCTTATGGTCACGCTCTGAATTACTTCTACCCCCCCAAGGTGGATAGCAGTACCGGATTGCCCCGGCGTATGTGATGAATTTAAGAAGATATTCCCCATTCTCACTGGTTTAAATAGTAATTTTGATGCCTGAAAATTTGGCGTCATGCGAAAAAAAGTAGATTTTCTGGTGATAGGAACCGGCATTGCAGGTCTCAGTTACGCCCTGAAGGTAGCTCCTTTCGGCAAGGTTTGCATAGTGACAAAAGGAGAAGCCGTGGAAAGTGCGACACGCTATGCCCAGGGCGGTATTGCGGCCGTAATGTACACGCCGGATACATACGAAAAGCACATCCGTGATACCATGATTGCCGGGGACGAACTGAGCGATCCTGAAATCGTGCGGATTACCATCACCGAATCTACCGAAAGGGTAAAGGAGCTGATCGACTGGGGGGTCGCTTTTGATAAAAATCCTGCCGGCAAGTACGATCTGGCCAAAGAGGGCGGACATTCGGAATTCAGGGTGCTGCACCACAAGGATCAGACCGGGGCGGAGATAGAAAATATTTTGTTGCAGCGGGTAAGGGAAAACAGGAACATCGAAATTCTGGAAAATCATTTTGCCATTGACCTGCTTACCCAGCACCACCTTGGCGAAGAGGTGGAGAAAAATGCCAGGGAAATTGATTGCTACGGAGCCTACGCATTGAATAAGGCCAACCATCAGATCATTACCATTCTGGCAAAAACAACCATGCTTGCCACCGGAGGGGCCGGTAATGTGTATGCAACCACCACCAACCCGCCGGTAGCAACCGGCGATGGCATCGCCATGGTTCGAAGGGCAAAAGGAGAAGTGGATAAAATGGAGTTTATTCAGTTTCATCCCACTTCCCTCTTTAATCCTGCCGAAAAGCCTTCTTTTCTGATCACGGAAGCATTGCGGGGCTCCGGTGCGGTATTGAAAACCCGGCAGGGGAAGGAGTTTATGCAGAAATACGATGCCAGATTGTCGCTGGCTCCCCGTGATATCGTGGCCAGGGCTATTGACAATGAACTGAAAATCAGTGGAGATGATTATGTCTGCCTGGATGCCCGGCACCTGGATATGCAGCAGATTCTGGGGCATTTCCCGGCGATTTATGCCAAGTGCCTGAGCATCGGTATTGACATGACCAGGGATATGATCCCGGTGGTGCCGGCGGCCCATTATACCTGCGGAGGCATTAAGGTGGATGAGTTTGGAAGAAGCAACATCCATCACCTCTATGCATCGGGCGAATGCGCTTCTACAGGCTTGCACGGAGCCAACCGCCTGGCGTCCAACTCACTGCTGGAATCTCTGGTATTCTCGCACCGGGCAGCGCAGCATGCCGCCGGGCTTGCAAAAACAAGTAAATTTTTGAATGAGATCCCCGATTGGGATGCCAAGGGAACTGTCTTTAACGAGGAGATGATCCTGATTACCCAATCACTGAAGGAGTTGCAGGGAATCATGACCAATTACGTGGGCATTGTCCGTTCCAACCTCAGGCTGAAACGCGCGCTTGACCGTTTACAGATACTTCAGGAAGAGACGGAGGACCTCTATGAAAAATCCGTGCTCACCGAAAAGATCTGCGAACTGCGGAATATGATAACGGTAGCGGGGCTGATCATTCAAATGGCCATTGACCGCAAGGAAAGCCGGGGGTTGCACCATTCCATCGATTACCCGAGGCAATACGGATCATAAACAAAATGACCGGCCGGGGGTTAATTGAGTTGAACGATCCGCGAGGGTTGGCCCTGTACCTGTGGTTTACCGGCAAATGCCGGAACATCATCAACCGGGAAATTATTGAACATAAAGATTACTGAAATGGCTTTAATAAGAGCGGTGAAAGGAATTCACCCCAAAATCGGAAAAAACTGCTTTTTTGCTGAAAACGCTACCGTGGTCGGCGAAGTGGAAATGGGCGACAACTGCAGCGTGTGGTTCAACGCGGTGGTGCGCGGGGATGTGCATTACATCAAAATCGGAAATAATGTCAATATTCAGGATGGCGCGGTGATCCATTGCACCTACCAGAAGTCGCCGGTGAATATCGGTAACAATGTTTCCATCGCCCACAATGCCATTGTTCATGGCTGTACCATCAACGACAATGTGTTGATAGGCATGGGCGCCATCGTTATGGATGATGTGGTGGTGGAAAGCAATTCCATTATCGCTGCCGGTGCGGTGGTATCGCAGGGCACCGTTGTGGAATCGGGCAGTGTATATGCAGGTATCCCCGCGAAAAAAATCAAATCCATCGACACCAAACTCCTCGAAGGTCAGGTGAACCGGATATCCAAAAGCTATACCATGTATGCCAGCTGGCACGATCCTTCAATAGAGCCCATTGGTTAGGCGTGATTCCAAACCATTGAAAAAGGATGGTAGAAGAGTGCGGGAAAGGCGGTTTGCCATAAAACTGTGCGGAGAGGCTGGCTGGCGCTTTCAGATCTGCCAGCCTGCGGATTATCAATTCCATGCTTTAGTTCAGATATCCCCGGAATAATATGAGTTCTTGTACTCAGGAGTTAGAAAACCTGCCATTCTGACAACCAGGGGATGTGGCAGACTTTTTGATCAGATAAAACAAACCAATAAAGAAAGAAAAATGGGTTACCTGTTAATATTCGGCGTCTTTATGCTTATCAGTTGGGCTGTTGGCGCCAGGTTGAAATCCAGGTTCAGGGAGTACAGTAAAATCCCTGTTAATTACGGATTGAGCGGCCGGGAGATCGCGGAGAAAATGCTGCGCGAAAGCGGGGTGGACGATGTGCAGGTAGTTTCTGTACAGGGCGAACTCTCCGATCATTACAATCCCATGACCAAAACGGTCAATCTGAGTCCGGATGTGTACCATGGCCGCAGCATTTCAGCCGCAGCCGTAGCGGCACACGAGTGCGGCCATGCCGTGCAGCATGCTACCGCCTACGCCTGGCTGATGATGCGTTCAAAACTGGTGCCGGTGGTAAGTTTTGCCTCCAACTGGGTGCAGTGGGTGCTGTTGGCCGGCATCCTGCTGGTAAATACTTTTCCCGGGCTGCTTCTGGCCGGTATCGTGCTGTTTGCGCTTACCACGCTCTTCAGCTTTATCACCCTTCCGGTGGAGCTTGACGCCAGCCGCCGTGCCATTGCCTGGCTCGACGGCAGCGGGATTGCTTCACCCGCTACACTTCCCAAGGCACAGGAGGCATTGCGCCTTGCTGCCTATACCTACGTTGTAGCCGCACTGGCCTCACTGGCTACCCTGCTCTACTATATTATGATCTACATGGGACGCAGGGATTAATTCCCCGGGTTCAATACCCTGAAAAGGAATTCATTGGCATAGCCGGCATAAAAATCAGTGCCGGCTTTGCTTTATTCAGCCATTTATTTATAAGGTGCAGAGCTTTTGAATGGTTTGCAGATTTCTGGATGTGGCCGTCAATCCCGTTTTCTTTTCCCAGAAAGTATTGGTGAGCCTGGTTTTTCCATATCCGTGCGGGCAATACAGATAAACGGCGTCCCCGATAACGTGGAAGCGCTCGGGATAAAAATCCTCTCCGTTTAGCGGAGCAATTGTGGAAAGTTCCGGAATGCCGGAAAGCAGGGTAATGCAGAGGTGCTTGTGATCAAACCCGTCGGCAGTCAGAAACGGATTCTGATTATAAATCTGCTGAAGCCGCCCCCTGGAAAATACCAGCACCGGAACAGTCAGCCCGAACCGGCTGCTGATACGATTGCTGATAATCTCAGACAACACAGGTTCACTTTCAGGTTGCGATTCAAAAACAATGTTACCGCTTTGAATGTACGTTTTTACATCCCTGAAACCGGCTTCGGCAAACACTGCTGTCAGGTCAGCCATGCGTATCGGGTTTTTTCCGCCGACGTTGATGCCGCGGAGCAGCGCAATGTATCTCTTCATGCACAATCCTTTCAGGATAAAACGCCTCTTTTTCTTAATTCATTTAAAAGCATTTCAGGATCAGTGAAGTGTATGGAATCTATACTTAATTCACTGGCAACAGTAATGTTTTCAGGATTATCATCAATAAAGATACAATCCTCCGGTTTCAGGTGATAGCGCTTTAACAGTATCCTGAATATTTCCGGATCGGGCTTGATCACTTTTTCTTCGCCCGAGACCACGATGCCATCCAGTTGCTGAAAAAAACCGAAGCGGCTGTAAGCTAATGGGATCGTTTCGGCCGACCAGTTGGTAAGGCCATAGATGCGGAAACCGCTGGCTTTTAGTTCAGACAATATTCCGACGCTGGAGGTTATTTCACCGCCCAGCATTTCGGGCCAGCGATCATAATAAGCATGGATCTGCGCTTCCCCTCCGGGAAACTGCTCACACAGTTCTGCAATACCTACGGCAAAGGGTTTTCCGGCATCCATGGCCTGATTCCATTCAGGGGTGCAGACATTTGAAAGGAACCATTCCATTTCGGTTTCGGAGGAGAAGATTTTTTTGTAAAGGTAGCGGGGGTTCCAGTCGACAAGTACGCCGCCGAAGTCGAAAATAATTGTTTTTGCAGGCATAGGATAGATATTTTCAAGCAATAAGGTTTCAGGAATGATTGTTTTCCGGTAACCCATTGGAGAACGCCTTAAATGTTGATATGTTGCATTCCGGGTAAGAAATCAGCTACCCGAAAGGGGCTGTTTTAGGAGCTTTTATATCTTCCGGTCACGAAATCTGAAAGTACAAAAGCCTGATTTTCCTTTAACCGCCAATTCCGGGTAGCTGCTGTTCTGAGCCTTTTGATGGTTTTCACCCCATTGCAACAATGGTAATACCTCCTTTTATTTGTCCGTTGAGCTGGTTTATGTTGACAATATCAAATGCCGCTGCATATCCCGGTTTTAGTCCAAATTTGGGTATGACGATCTGCATGGAGGTTATGGCCACATTGCGGTTCATGTCCTTGTATATGCCAAGCGCCTTTTTATGGTCTGAAAAACTGCTTCGTCCTGCGTTAACGCTGTGAATGATGGCTTCCGTTTCTTTAAATATGGCGGCCTGTCTGTCAAGGTTTAATCCCTTTCCTGATGATCTCATTTGCAGCGTGCCATTCGCGTTTTCAAGGGTTACCTTTGTAGCAGGTTTGCCCACGATTTCCACTTTTATTCTGTTTAATATTTCGGGCCTGGTAATATTCATGATCTTCCAATCCCTGAAAGCAGGATGCTGCAGGTTAAGTGCGGCATCTTTTGAAAGTGGCCGGAAGACAATGGTTTCCAGTGCATTTGGCTGATGCACTACATTAAACATATATGGAGTAGCCTGCGGAACAAAATTGAGGTTCTTTTGGGCTATATGCCTGTCGGTGCGAGGATCGAGCGCAAACAGGTCGAAAGGTTTGTCGAGCGGGCTAAAGGACCATGCGCGGGCAAACAAGCATTTATGACCCGATTCGGCGGGTGGAACATTGTACACGAAATTAGCTTCCATGTTGCTTGCGGGGAGCAGCAATGCGGGCAACTGCGTTACACCAAGATATTGGGCCACTGTTGTATTGAACCCCAGTGTTGGTGAAGCAAGGAAAAATTCCACTTTTGGATAGGGTATCATCAGGTCGCCGCGGTTGTGTAACCTGCAGGCAATATTGTATGAGATGCCCCCTTCCAATGTTGTGGTATAAACCCCCAGGTTGTTGATGGGGCTGATATTGATATCAGGCGAATTCCAGAAAGAAATACCTGAAAACGGGCGAACGCCGGTGTCGTTATTATACGAGCGGATATACATAAAGGAACTTTCCTTAAACGTGTCCGGCTTTGGCCTTTTGTTGTCATTATTGCCCGTATATAATTTTGTTATGCGTCCAATGACTTTCCTGGGGTATCCGTCCCTTTCTTTTTTTAAGCGATTGAGAAGTTCTCTGGCCGCTTCAATATTTTTTGACATATGGCTGCAATTTTGTTGGATGTTAATGTTGATTCATGTGGGTGCTTCTTACGGTTACTGCCCGATAAAGTCAAGCTGCACCGGCGTAATGGGCAACCCGTTTTTTTGCTGGTTATGCTGCAGAAGTTCTTTGGGTTCTTCCAGTGAATTCTGGCCGTTTGCATCTTTTTGTGTCCAGCAGGTATAGCCATAGCCCCTGTCGGCATCCAGATTGAAATCAGGAATCTCAGCATGTTTCAGCACCCCGTTATACAATTCTTCAGCAAGGGTAAGGCTGTTGCCTAATTGAGGCAGTCTTTTCTTTTTGCGTGTGGTCACAACTATAAAGTTCCGGAGTTTGGTTTCGTCGCCCTGCAGGGTTCGCAGAAACTCAATAAAGTCTGGATCGAGCGGTATGGGGCCAAAAGCATAGTGCAGCGAGGTTTGTGCAAAATAAGAATCCGGTGCTCCGATGGCATGGTTGGGTTCCGAGGCGGCTGGGCCTGAAGGTGGATATGCCAGATGTTTTTCGCGGTGGAACAATTGGTCGAGCGGGCCTCCGCCATCAAGCAGCACTTTCAGTTTGGGAAGCGTGTTCTTCAGGTCGAGGGCATTAAAGCCAAAAGGATCATTGAAGGCCGTGTTTTTAAACTGGGCAAACCTGGGCTCATCGAGGTGTTCTTGCATGGGGAAGGCAAGTCCATTGAGCGACACACCCAGCCTGAAGTTTTGGAAGGCATTGTATAAATGCTCATAAATCAGGCTGGCGGCATAGCGGATTCCGGCGGTGGTAAGCGTTGTCAGTGCGCCCAGTACTGCATCAATCAGCGCGGCGGCGGCAGCTACAGCAGCAATAATCAAAGCGGCAAGCATAATAAATATAGCCAGGATGTTAAAACCGCCTGCAATATCTGCCGCATCTTCCAGGAAATCGCCGATATCGCCTAAGTTATCCATGGCGGTTTCCCAAACCTCTTCAAGTTCTGCCGTTAATGAATAGGGTACTGGTTCGGGCAGTGTTCCCGTTTCGGTGGCACTTTTCAGCCACCTGTACCACAATCTGTAGGCGGCATCCACATCGGCCGCCGAAATTTTCCTGCCGTATTCGTTGTCGTTGGCGGAACCTGATCCAAAGACTTCGTTCAGGGTTTTGGAAATCAGGTCGGCAAGATCGCCGGGTAAAACAGTATTGGTATCCGGAACAGGGTCTTCTGCGTCTATCGGTGCTATGGTTCCGTTAAAATTGAAGTTGTAGAAAGCATGTAATTGCGAACGGTTCCAGTCGGTGCCGTTATGTATGAATTGATTAAATACATCCTGGTAGTTCTCTCCTGTTTTATGGCGCTGAGATTGGGTGCGGTAAGCGCCGCCATCATTGATATTTACATAGGGATGACCAACGGTATCTCCGCTTACATGGGTCAGGTAGCCGATGGCATACAGGTGCAATGGCGAATCAGGACTGGTTTTCTCCAGGAGAGCCTTGGCAAAGCGCCCGGTTTTACGGTAATGCATGGCATCAAACCACCACCATTCGCCCTTTGTCTGCCCATCGCGGTAGGGGTGGCCCAGCACATCATACACATTAAAATCGGTTATAAACTTTTTGACCATTTCCATCAGGGTGGCCAGAAGTGCATCCACCACTGCCTGCATATCGGAAAACAGTTGTTCAAGTTCGCTCAGGGTCGACGAGTTCTCAACCACTGCATCTGCCGCGGCGCCCAGCGCCTCAATGGCATCAATCACAGGTTGTGGCACCAGCGATTTAAGCTGCTCTTTGAAATTGTCGAGGAAATCGTAAATCTCGTAGTACGTTTTTACCGCTTCTCCAATGGGCAGCGAACTCCAGTCCTTTGTATTAAAGAACAAGAAATCGGGGCCCTGACAACCCAGGAATAAGTAAGGAAAATTTTTGCTGTCGGATAGAAGCGCCTGCAATTTGGCATAATCGGCGTTACCTCCCAATCCGTTGCCTGCCTGTATCTTTTGTTTGAGGGCATTGGCAATTATGTGGTGCATAGCTGGACCTGGCATATCTGATTGTTTTTAGTTTGTGAAGTACTTGATGGTTTTATGCAAATGGCTTCAACATTTTGAAATGCGTTGCTTTTTCAGGCTTGTCGTATTGAACGAACGAAAGACCGTTTCCGCTGAACGTGTGTCCCAGAAACTCAAGGTAAAACCCTCTTTTGGAATAACTTTCAATCACAATGGTAAGTTTGTCCTCCTGTTTGGGCATAAAATGAAGGATAAAGCGGTTTTCGTCATTTACCGGAAAGTCGTCATCCTCGTCAATACCCAGATACCACTCCTCGGCACCGAAAGGCGAATTGGTTTTGTAGATGCCCCACCAGTGATCCTGATTCTGATAGGACCTGATGGTGAATACATTGTTACTTGCACCGGCCACCGGACTGAACTGAAAGTAGCAGTCTTTTTCTTCAGCCAGCGATTTGATACTGTATGATTTCGGAACACTGCCCTTGTAGAGAATGATGGCATTGTTCGAATAAATGTAATGGTAGTTGTCAGCATCCCGGTCTGTTACCAGTACCCATTCGGAAGGCCAGGATGTGGTGCCGAGGGTATCGTCCTGATTTGTGTCTTTGTCCTTGCTGCAGGAAGTTGCAGCGAATAAGGCTGCTGTCAGCATGATGGCCGCTAAAAAGCCTGACCTGAGATTTCCGGAAGAAATGAATGCTTGCATATCAGGATTGATTGGGTTCGGTTGAAGATTTTATGTCCTGTACCGGTAGTATCCGGACGATTTATGCAACTTGGATAATTGATAAACAAGCAGATTTGCAGATGGTTATTCAGTTTATTGTTAAGGATTCGTTAATGTCCCCAGGTTCCCTGAGGATAGTGATACTTAGGGGGGATGGGACGGTAAAGAAAAATCCTGCCTTGATTAAGGCAGGATTTTATGGTATTTTAAAATGCAGTTTCAGATGATCAGATCAGCATTTCAACGACTTTTTCAAAGGCATTGGAAACGCTTTGGTCGTGAAGGTTGTAGACCGGGAGTCCCTTCTCGGCCGCTTCCCCGACTTCTGCCACCAGGGGGATCTGCCCGAGCAGGGTTGTTTTAAGCTCTGAAGCCAGTAAAGCGGCTCCTCCCTGTCCGAAGATGAAGTATTTTTCACCGGGATGCTGCAGGGGCGTAAACCACGACATATTTTCGACAATCCCGAGCAGCGGCACGTTGAGCTCGTGATTGGTAAACATGGACGCTGCCTTGCGCGCGTCATTCATCGCGATTTCCTGGGGCGTTGTTACAAGAATAACTCCGTGAAGGTCCAGTTTTTGAACCGTTGTAAGCTGAATATCACCTGTACCCGGAGGGAAATCCACAATCATATAGTCGATATCGCCCCACCGGGTATTTTCAAACAGCTGGGTGATGGCATTGGCCGCCATCGGGCCGCGCCAGATCAATCCCTGATTTCGTTCAATAAAGAAACCAATGGACATAATTTTCACACCAAACTTTTCCACGGGTGTCATTACTTCCTTCCCGTCCTCTGTGTGCACTTCGGGCTTCAGGTGCTCAATCCCGAACATCCGGGGAACCGAAGGCCCGTAAATATCCGCATCTGTCAATGCCACTTTGAACCCCTGCCTGGCCAGTGCGACGGCAAGGTTGGATGAAATGGTCGATTTACCTACCCCTCCCTTTCCCGAGGCAACAACGATGATTTTCTTCACCCCGGGCAGTGAAATTTTTTCGAACGCATTCATGTCAGAAAGATTTTGAAGAGGCTGCCGGATCTGGTTCGGGTATTCTGCCATTTGCCGGACAGCCTCAGTAATGCTGGTTAGTTTGTTCAGAGATTGCGAAGTTTTGTTGCCACCACTTCAGCTGCCTTGATCAGCGGGTATGCCGCCGGAGAGGCCGTCAGGCAGGGGTGGGTTCCGATTTGTGAGATCAGCAGCGAATTGACCGACATACGGTTCTCTATGGCCAGTCCGATTACGTTGGTAAGTTCGCCGGCACTCAGTCCGCCGATTACCTCGCCCCCGATGATTACGCCTGAATATTTGGCAACAACCAGTTTAACCATCTGCTTGTGGGTGTCGGGCAGGTTACCGGGGTGGCGGTCAACGCCTTCAAAGGTGCCGGTAATCACTGAAATTTCCTCCTCAAGTGCCCTGCGTTCAATCAGTCCTGCAGTTCCGAATCCGTATTCACCAATGGCGGTGGAATATATGCCTATGGTTCCGCTGAAGGTTTTAACCACATGAATGTTGAAAAGATTCATGCCTGCAACGCGGGCTTCGGCGCAGGCCGTGGAAGCCAGCATGGTGGGAACCCGCTTGCGGGTGACAAAATCCCGTTTTTGTGCACAATCACCAATGGCAAAGATATCTTTCTCGTGGGTACGCATATATTCATCCACAGCGATAAATCCACCCTCATCCACAAAAATGCCTGCATTCACAGCCAGTTCCGTGTTGGGGCGGTACCCCATGGAAAGGATTACCGCGTCAGCTTCCAGGGTGTCGCCGTTTTCCAGTTTCACCTTCTCAACTTTTTCGCTTCCCATCACTTCGCTGATGCCGTTTCCGGTGATGATTTTAACTCCCCGGGTCGAGAGAATATCGCCGATGCGGGAAGCAACTTCATCGTCGAAGGCTGAATACAGAATACATGACTCTTTCTCCACCAGGGTTACATCGTGGCCCGACTTGACGAGTTCATCAGAAAACTCGACGCCGATAAACCCGGCACCGATGACTACAACCTTCTTCAGACCGTTGATCTTTTCCTTCATGTTGTCGAGGTAGGTTTTATCTTTCGGAATGACAAATACATTGTCAAGATCTGCGCCTTTCAGCCATTTGGGAAGTACAGGCCTGGAGCCGGTTGCGATTACAAGTTTATCGTACCCGATAATGCCGCCTTCTTTCAGGGTTGCCGTTTTTGTTTTTTTGTCGATGGCGATGACCTCATCCACCAATGACTCCACGCCGGCTTTGGCCATCATGTTGTCGACCGGCATAATGTTAAGCTGGCTGCTGTCGAGGGTTCCGAAAATGTAAGGAATCCCGCAGGGAACCATTACGTCTTTCTGCTTCTTTACCAGTGTGAACGATTTGTCTGACCAGGAACTTTTTCCGGTCACGGCCGCGACCATACCGGCGGCACTGCCGCCGATAATCAGTACATCAGTTGTTTTCATAGTACTTCTTCAAATTATTGATAATCCATGTTTTAAATCTTCAATAATGTCTTCCACGCTTTCAATACCCACGGAGAACCTTACCAGGTCATCGGTGATGCCGGCGGCCAGTTTGTTTTCATGGCTGACGGCGGCATGCGTCATTGAAGCCGGATGCTGAATCAGGGTTTCCACTCCACCCAGCGAAACAGCCAATATGGCAAGGTGTACATTGTCCATCAGTTTTTTTCCGGCTTCATAGCCGCCCTTCAGTCCGAAACTCATCATGGAGCCGAAGCCGTTCATCTGTCTGCAGGCCAGTTCGTATTGGGGGTGTGATTTCAGCCCCGGATATTTGATCCAGGCTACTTTCGGATGCGACTGAAGAAATTCAGCGACCTTCATGGCATTTTCCTGTGCCCTTTCGATGCGGATAGCCAGGGTTTTCACTCCACGCAGCACCATAAAGGCCTGGGTGGGATCCATGTTGCAGCCCATATATACCATGGAATGCCTGATCTTTTTGTAAATGGCCGGATCTTTCGCTACGATCACCCCGCCTACGATATCGGCATGCCCGTTGATGAATTTGGTGATGGAATGCAGCACCGCATCGGCGCCCAGATCGAGCGGTTTCTGCAGGTAGGGTGAACTGAAGGTATTGTCGACCACCAGGATCAGGTTGTGTGCTCTGGCAATTTCCGCGCAGGCGGCAACGTCGGTGATGTCCATGGTGGGATTGGCCGGGGTCTCGATGTAGAGCACTTTTGTATTCGGCCGGATTGCCTTGCGGATATTATCAAGGTTGGAGGTGTTTACAAAACTGGCTTCAACATTGAAGCGCGAGAAATCCTGCTCCAGTACGCCCCTTGCCGGTCCGTAAACCGCGTCGGAGCTGATGATGTGACTTCCGGCGCCGAGTAATGCCATGTAAACACTGCTGATGGCACCCATGCCCGAACTGGTGGCAATGCCGTCGTATCCGTTTTCAAGTTCCGCGATGTTGCGTTCAAAAGCCCTGATGGTCGGATTGCCGATGCGGGTGTAGATGTACCCGTCACTGGCTCCCGAGAAACAGTCGGCCCCGTGTTGCGCACTTTTAAAGCGGAAGGTTGATGACTGGTAAATGGGAACGGTTGCGCTCCCGAATTCATCGTCGAATGCACCGGCGTGAATGAGTTTGGTGCTGAATCCTTTGTCTTTCGTGTTCATTATTAAGTGATTTAAAATTCAATGCCTTTTCTGGCGTCAATTCCCTTGTTGTAATAATGCTTTACCTCTTTCATCTCGGTGATAAGGTCGGCGTATTCGTAGAGTTCAACGGGGGCGTAACGGCCCGTCATCACAATCTCCATATCTTCCGGTTTGGTTTTCAGCAGGCTGATGATTTCCTCCAGGCCAAACAAACGGTAATGCAGGGCAATGCACACTTCGTCAAGAATTACCACACCGGCCCGGTGGTGCCGGATGATATCCGTTACTTCTTCCAGCCCTTTGCGCGCTGCCCGGATATCCTTTTCTGTGGGTTCATTTACGATAAAGCAGTCCAGCCCGTATTGCCGGATGTTAATCTCGGGGATTCTCCCGAGGCTTTCCAGCTCTGAATAATGCATGCCTTTGACAAACTGGGCGATAAAAACCTGCAACCCTGCACCGGCGGCCCTGAGGGCAAGGCCAAGGGCAGCCGTGGTTTTGCCTTTTCCGTTTCCGGTATAGAGGTGTATGTATCCTTTTGGTTTCATGATTTTGCGCTAAGGATTACTTTTTTTGCTGAAGCTGCGCAGGTAGTAGCGATGATCGTCAAAATCAACTCTTCTGATGCTGCCTGAGTAAAGCATCTGAATCAGATCATCCTGCGAAGCGCCGGTTTTTCTCATCAACCCAAACACGGCTTCTTCCCGCATGGGATGGACGGCCGTGATGCTCAGCAGGTCGGTGCTGAAATTTCCGGTTGAGCTGAACTGATTGCCTTCATAGCCTGTGAGCAGCTCCGTGTTAAGGTGATGTCTTTTGAAGATTTCAAAAGCAATGGTCAGGGCTCTTTCATCGGCCGGAATAATGTTTTCAAATGCCGGTGGACGGGTAGGAGTGGCAATATAAGCAATGTCCGGGCCGATCTGGCCGAGGAAGTCTGCAAGGCTGTTCAGTGAATTCTCCTGATCATTGATATGTTTTACCAGCATTGTTTCAGTAACAAGTTTTCCTTTAAAACTGTCGGAGAATATTCTGATTCCGGTCAATATGTCTTCAAGTTCAAGGGTTTTGTAAGGCCTGTTGATTGATCTCCACTGATCATAATCAATGGTGTCCGCTTTAACAGAAACATAGTCTGCGGACATCAGATCCATTCTTACATCTTCTCTGTCGAGAAGGGAGCTGTTGGTAATCACGGCCACAGGTATTCCGGTTGATTTCAGTTTTTTGACCAGGATGCCCAGGTTCAGATCAAGGGTAGGTTCTCCATCCGGCACAATGGCAATGTAGTCAGGCTTTTCACTGAGTTTAAGTACAGCCAGGCGTTCTTTGACTTTTATTTCTATTTCTGAAGGGTTGTAAAAAACTGACCGGCCTGCCTGCATGCTTACGGCCTTCCCAACCTGGCAATAAGCACAGGAATAACTGCATACCTTGTGTGGTATGTTGTTTACACCCAGGCTTTTGCCAAGTCTTCTGGAGGGTACGGGCCCGTAAACAATATGTTCCATTGCTGTTGATTTTTTCGGGGTTTGATAGACTCCCTTTAATCAGAACTCATTCAGTAAACCTTTTTGATACTGCTCGTAAGCCTGTTTCAGGGTCATGTCATGCGCGTTGACCAGGATTTTCATTTTAGAATGTCTGAGCGCCGTTGCCGCATGGTCGCCCGGGCCGTTGCCGGTGATGAGTACGTCGGGATTGATTTCAAAAATTTTTTGCGCCGTAGCCGTTCCCGCCCCGTGGGCTTCGTTTTTTACTGAACTGTTGTCGATGCTGCTCAGCGTTCCGCTTGCCTCATCATAGATTACAAGAAATTCGGCGCGACCGAAGCGCGGGTCAACTTTCGATTCCCAGCTGGTCCCGCTGGCGGTAAATGCGATTTTCATTTCTTATTGTTTTAATCAGTTAGTTTCTTCACTTTTTCCCAGCATGCTGAAAGCTGTTCCTTCAATCTGACAGAACCGGACTCTGCAACGGTTTTCCCTGCTGTAATGGCCCTGGTAAACTGCCCGTCGTAAGGCAGATCCGTCAGATGCGGAATGCCTTCTTCAGCAAGAAAGTTCAGAATTGCCTGATGTTGCTCAGGATTGATATCGGCTTTGTTGATGATGCAACCCGCTTTGATGCGGAATTTTTTCACCAGTTCATAAACCCGTTTCAGGTCATGGAGCCCCGATACGGATGGTTCGGTGACCATTATAACGAAGTTGGCACCAGAGAGAGAGGACACCACCGGGCATCCCACCCCGGGAGAACCGTCAACGAGTACATAATCTGCGCGCTCTTCCAGGGCAAGTTCACGGGCCTCATTTTTTACTTTGGCAACCAGTTTGCCTGAATTGTCGGCGCCTGTGCCCAGGCGGGCATGAACCATTTTACCCCTGGTACGGATATTGGAAATAAACCACTTCCCGGCAAGGCGTTCTTTATTGATAATGGCTTCTGCCGGGCACACACGCGCGCAGTATCCGCAACCTTCACACCGCAGGGAATCTATCCGGTAAACGCCGTCTTTTACCCGAATGGCATCAAAACGGCAAACATCGGCGCATTTGCCGCAGCGAATACAAGCGGACTGATCTATGCTTGATATTTGGCCGCTGTAAAAGTCTTCCGAATATTCAAAATCGGGCTTCAGCAGCAGGTGCATGTCCGCGGCATCCACGTCGCAGTCGGCGGTAATCACTGATTCACCGCCAAAATAAGAGAAGGATGCCGTTACCGAAGTCTTTCCGGTGCCGCCTTTGCCTGATATCACGACAATTTCTTTCATTTCCGGCCTCCTTTTGCCATGGTGATTACCGTGTTCAGGATTTCTTCCAGGATTTCCCTGATTTCAGGAATTTCCCTGTAAATCAGTTTGCCGGCCGAGTAGAGTTCGGCGATGCGCCGGCTGTCAGGTATTCTGGCCAGCACCGGAATTTGTTCTTTGCTGCAATATTCATCCACCTCCTTATTGCCGGTACCGTAGCGGTTGATTACCACGCCAAACGGAATTCCGAATACTTGTACCGTTTCCACTGCCAGTTTCAAGTCATGAAGTCCGAAGGGAGTCGGCTCAGTAACCAGAATTACAAAGTCTGCATCCCTCACGGCTTCCATCACCGGGCATGATGTACCAGGCGGGGAGTCGTAAAGGATCAGGCGCACCTGCGGATGCTTTTCAGCAGCGTACTTTTTGGTTTTTGCAATGGCGGGTACGGCCTGTTCTTCGCCGATGTCAAGCCTGCTTTCGATAAAATGCAGGTTGTCTGCGCGGAACTCCGAAAGAATTCCTGTCCTTTTCTGCACCATGGGAAGAGCGGCGTCGGGACAAAGTTCGGAGCAGGCATAGCAGCTGTGGCAAAGTTCAGGAAATACCACGATGGAAGGTCCCAGACGGATTACTGCGTGATAATTGCAGACTTTCGTGCATATTCCGCAAAGGGTGCATTTTGATTCATCCCATTGGGGAATTGCCTTATAATTAACCTCCTGATGAACGGGTTCAGCCCGGAAGAAAAGTCCCGAGTTTGGTTCCTCCACATCCAGGTCGGCGAGTACCACCGCTTCACGTTCGGCAATAAGGGCTGCCAGATTGGTGGATAGGGTGGTTTTCCCCGTTCCGCCCTTGCCGCTGGCGATGGCTATGGTTATGGTGGCAGTATCAATCATATTGCAGGCGGATGGATTCAGTTGCCATTGTTGGTATAATCGCCTCTTTCAGAAAGGGCGTATTCCAGGTGTTCAGTTGCTGATGGGTAAGCAGGTATTTCTGCGGAATGGGATGGGTTCCCATAATCACTTTGAGTCCGTATTTTTCGGAGATAAAACTCCTGAAGTATTCCATATACGGGCAGGGAGGATATCCTACCAGAAAGCCCGTTGCAAAATGGACATGGGTTACGCCGTTTTTCTTCATTTCTTCCGGCGCATACTCTATGTTTCCGCCGGGGCATCCCCCGCAGGTAGTGTATGCGGCAAGTTCCACTTCCTTTTCTTTATACATGGCAAAAGCCCCTTCACGGTTTTTTAAGGCCCTGAAACACTTGCCGCCGGCACATGTATTGTATCTGTCGCAAATGATGATGCCAACTTTTACTTTTTCCATCGGGTATTTATTTTGTGTTGATAATGAGATAAATAACGGAAATGCCAATGCTGACAAGTATAACTTGTCTGAGCGAGTCGTTGAGTTTGGTCTTACGATGCATTTCGGGAATCAGATCGGCCAGCGAAATATAAAGGAAACTTGCTGCTGAAAATGCGAGTGCGTGCGGAATCAGGGACTGAATTTTATCCAGGGTAAAAAAGGCTATAACTCCGAATACCATTGCTGAAGCTCCGCTTAAAACATTAAACCAGAAAGCCTTGCTTCTGGAGAATCCGCTTTTGATCAGAATGCCGAAGTCTCCGAGTTCCTGAGGTATTTCATGCAAAATCACTGATAAGGTTACAAATACTCCCATTTCGGTGGAAGTAAGGAACGAAGCTGCTATAACTACACCATCAATTGCATTATGGAAAGCATCTCCGATCAGGATAATGGGTGCTGCAGCATTCATATGCCTTTCGCAGTTCTTATTTCTGCAACTACGCCAGAGGATTATTTTTTCAAGTACAAAAAAGAACAATATTCCCCCAAGAATTGACGGAAAAATTATTTCCGGGCTTTCCAGGGTCAATGCTTTTGGAATCATTCCCAGTAAGGCAGCACCTAAAAGTGTTCCTCCGGCAAGGTACATTAAGTAAGTAGATACTTTATTCAGCTTTTCATCGCTGAGAAAGAACATAACCCCGGCAAGGGCAACGCTCCCGATGCTCCCCAGAAACAGTGCAATTAAAACCTGTATAAGTTCCATTTTATTTTGCCTGGTTTAGAACAATAAAACTCCCTTTGTCAACTTTTAGTTTTTCAGCCATCACATCACACTTGACCATCAGCAGGAAAAAGATGCGGGGGTCATTCTCATCAATCAATCCTTCCAGGTTTCCCTGCCCCTTGGAGATAATCAGATCCGCTGACCGGAAAGTGTCCCGGAATTCATTGCTTGATTTTTTCAGAATTGTTGATGGTGCGTCAAAACCGCTATTCATAACTTTTGCCAGCCGGTGTAGTCCGGTTTCCTCTGCTTCCTTCATAGTGGCGTCATTCAGGGCCGGTCCTCCGCGCACCGCAAAGCTTACGTTGGGGTGGGCCATGGTTTCAACCAGCAGCCGGTCAAAGACGATTTCCCCGGCATTATCGCCCAGGTAAAGCACCGAAGCTGCTCTCCGCAATTCCTGCTTCAGCTTTGCCGAGTGATCAACCGCAAATGAAGCATTCATAACACTTTCAATCGTTTTATGAATGTCAAAACTGTCTGCTGCGCCATAGTCCATGATGTTGCCGGCAATTGCAAGCCTGAGGGCCATGCGGAACGGATCCGGTGCTGCAGTGACCCTTGGCTGCCAGATTTTGTAAAGCATTTCAGCCACCCGGTTGCTTTCTGACTTTTCGGCTTCAAAAGCGTCAGCAATGCCTGTGAGTGTCCGGAAAACACCATTCAGTTTCTGCTGCATTTCCGGCGTTGATCCAAAGTGCTGCGTTTTCGCAATTTCATCGAAGGCATTCAGAAATTCATTCCGGACCTTTTCGCTGATATTGAATTTTCTGAACAGGGCATGGTACGAACGCAACAGGCAGTCTTTACATCGCAAGTCATTGAAAACCGCCGGATCAGTGATGGTGGTGTCCATGATCATGGTGTCCGTGTTCACCGTGATGGTCGCAATAGTTGGCATTCAGTTTCAGTGTGCCATCCAGGAAACGGGTAACCAGATTCCGGGGAATATCTGCCGTGGCGCCCACAAATACATTAACCCCGGCTTCGTTAAACAGATTGACAGCCATGGGGCCCATGCCTCCGGCAATCACATCGGTAGCGCCGATGGCGGCTACCCAGCGCGGAAAAGTACCGGGCTGATGCTCAGGCGGATCCATCCGGCTGATGTTGGTAATGGCATTGTTTTCCACATCCACGAATGCGAAATACTGGCAATGGCCGAAGTGTTCCGACAGTTTGTCGCCGGCCATGGGAATAGCAATTTTTTTCTTCATTTAGATAAGCATTTCGAGTGATTGTAAGAGGCAGCCACGACCATTCCGTTGCAGCTGCCTCTCTTCAGTTATTTTTTGAGTACTGCTTTTTCAACTTCTTCCTTGCTGATGGCTTTGGTGCAGAAGAACCAGTCGTAACACTTAATGTCTTTCTGGTTTTCCATGCGTTCTTTGGCCACGCCGCACGAACCGGCGGTAGGAACAATGACCTCATCGCCCGGACGCCAGTCGGCAGGGGTAGCAATGCTGAAAGCGTCGGCGGCCTGCATGGCAACCAATGCGCGGTAGAGCTCGTCAAAATTACGTCCAAGGCTCAGCGGGTAATAAATAATGGCGCGGATGATTCCCTTGGGATCCACAAAGAATACGGCACGAACGGCTTTGGTGTTGCTCTCTCCCGGCATCATCATGCCGTATTTTTTTGCAACATCCATGGTGATATCCTCGATCAGCGGGAATTTTACTTCAATGTCCTTCATCCCCCTGTATTCAATCTTCTCCTTGATGGTTCTCAGCCATGCAATGTGGCTGTAAAGTCCGTCAACCGAAAGGCCGACCAGTTTGCAGTTGGCTTCGTTGAACTTTTGCTCCATATGGGCGAAAGTCATAAACTCCGAAGTACATACCGGGGTGAAGTCGGCCGGATGGCTGAAAAGTATGACCCAACTTCCGCTGTAATCGGCGGGGAAGTTGATTTCGCCCTGGGTTGTTACGGCCTTGAATGAAGGCGCTTTGTCGCCGATGCGGGGCATGGGAATGATTTCCTGATTCTGGTTTTCCATGGTGTTTGGTTTTAAGTTTACAATCTGATTTTTCTGAATTCTTCTTTCATTCTCCGGATGTCATTCATCCAGTCTTCAATGTCGTTTTCATGTTCGATTTCGTCATTGAGAATTGAAACGGCCATCTGGTGGGTGGTATAGTCCTTGCCCCTGGTAAAGTCCGCAATCTCCTGGTAACGTTGAATGGCGCAGCGTTCGCCCCTTAGATTTTGTTCGAGGATAACCTCAATGTACGGATCTGAAGGCTCTTCATATGAACAGCGCGAGAGTTTTGTCCAGTCAGACGGGTTGATTACGGGTGTTCCGCCAAGTTGGATAATACGGTCAGCCACCATCACCGCGTGATTCAGCTCTTCATTTGCATGTACCAGCAATTCAGGTTCCACTTCCGAGCGCATCGGGCCTTCCAGCAGGCGGGCGCCTATCCAGTACTGGTAATAGGCCAGCCATTCTTCGGCCAGCGCCGCATTCAGCATATCGAGCAGTTGCTGATTGTCAACCGATGATACTTTAATCGCTTGTGTTCCCATAGGGTTAAATTTTAGTGAATATATGGTTTGAAGAATAAGGTTAGTTGCCACCCCTGAAACGGTTCTGATTTCCAGCCCCGCGGCCACGGCCTTTGCCGCGACCCATGCCACGGCCCCTGCCCGGGCCTCTTCCCGGAACATTCTCTGCGTCAGATTCATTCTCTGCAACAGGACGGTTTTTCAGGCCGGCACCATAGTTGGTGCATTTACCCATTCTGCGTCCGGTCATAGGACCCTGTCCTTCCGGACCTGTTTGATCAAATCCTGGCATTTTAGCCTCCTTTTTTTATTGTTAAACTTCAGTTTTTGCTTTCGTGCGATGTTGCTGATTTTCCTGAATACCGTATTACCGGTTATTCATTTGCGTGATTCAGCATCTCAATAATGCGGCCAATGGTAATCCCCGGTTTCCTGAGGACAATCAACTGTATCTTCATGCTGTCGAGTGTTTCTTTTATTTTGGCGCCAAATTCCCCGGAAACGATTTTGTTTACTTTACGGGAGGTGATCATTTGAACGGAAGCCGGACCGGCGCTATCCTCGGCATTTTTGTGGGGATTGGGTATAAACTCGGTGGCCCCGCTCTCCGTGTCGTAAACCACGAAAAAGGCGCATCGTCCGAATCGATGATCCAGCAATGATTCCGGCGAATTTCCGGTTGAGGTTATGGCTATTTTCATGTTTTACTGTTTTATGGCATTCTGCATCCGGGTGTTCCTTTACGTCTCATCCTCGTATGGCACGAAGGACAGGTTTGCTGTCCGCAGGGCTGTCCCGGCTGATGCAGGAGCTCCAGTCCGCATGCCGGGCATACGCACAAATCATTTGTATCAGCGACTTCAAACGCCGATACCGGCTCGCCCTCCGCCTTGCCGATGGCCTTGCTGCCGCAGAGGGGACAGGCCGTTACCGCCTGCTGCATTTCAGGATTGTTGAAATAACAACTGCAGGATGAACAATGATACCAGCCCGAATCGAAATATACCTTGCCTCCCTCCACGGTGATTTGCCGGCCTTCGACAAACGCCCGGGCAATTTTCTGCCTTACTGAAGCGTAAATACGGGTAAATGTGGGCCTGGAGACTCCCATAGCCTGTGACGCATGATGATGGTTAAGCATATCATAATCACAAAGCCTCAAAGCTTCATATTCCTCAAAAAGTAGCATGACCGGTTCTGCCGGCTTACCATCCAGGTCGGGCCCGTAGGGCTTAAATCCTTTTACCGGGGGTGGACTGAGTATTTTACGTGGTCGTTTCAGATTGGGAGACATGAATAATGAGCAAATGTTCGCTGCAAAGATAATGAACAATAGTTCACTTTGCAAGTTTTTTTCTATTTTTGTATGCTTTAAAACTGAAAGGGAATGGAAGGAAAAACTACCATTATTACCCGGCTTGTAATGCCGGGCATGCTGAATGATCAGGGAATCCTGTTTGGCGGCAACCTGCTTAAATGGATGGACGAAGCGGCTTATATTGCGGCTAAAAGGTTTGTCAGTATGCGTTTGGTTACGGTTTCGGTCGAAAAGGTAAAGTTTCACAGACCCCTGTATCAGGGGGATATTCTTGAATTATGTTGTAACGTGAAACGAACCGGCAATGTATTGTTGGAGGTTGAGGTGAAGGTCAGCTGTGAGTGCAGTAAGGCAGCAGAAAAAATGCTTGCCGCGAAAGGCATTTTTAAATTTGCTGCCGTGGATGAATGTAACCGGCCTGTCAGGATCGGCACTTCTGCGGATTGCCTTGCACTACCGGTTTAATTGGGTTGTGATATCAGAATCGGCATTGCCTGGTCAGAAATAAACAGCAGGAAGGTAAGCTACCTGACTGATAATTATTATTTTACGACCATAAACTTACGGTTGAACTGATAGCCCGCTGAAGACATCCTTGCCACATAAACCCCTGCATTGAGACCGGATAATGACAGAGAGGTTTCTTTTCCTGTCAGGATTTCCGTTCTGAGAATCATCCCTTGACTGTTGATTATTTCAAGATGTAATGGAAGCAGGTTTTCCTCTGTGTCAATATACAGAAGGTCGTTTGCCGGATTCGGATATAGCCTGATCTTTTCATGCAGGGGTTCGCCGGTTGACTGAATCACAATATTAACGGTGAAATCCCTGGTAGCGGCACCGTATTCATTCCAGGCGGTAAGTGATCCCTGAAACGCTCCTGAATGGGGGTATGTATGGACGGGATTCTCATCGGCGGAGGTGGCGCCATCTCCGAATTCCCACAAAAACTGCGATGCGCAGCCTGAGCGGTTGGTAAACTGAACCTCAAACTGATTCACGGTAAAAGTCAGCCGGGCCGACGGCAATGAATCGGTCATGGCGATGTACAGGGAATCAACAATCCCGCTGTCAGTGTGGTTAAGGTAAACCATCACATCGCCACCGGGATAAACAACCGGTCTGCTGCCGCCGGAAGGAAACAGGCCGGAGGGTGTCCAGTAATAATCTTCAAAATCCTCCATACAAAGGTCAAGGCAGAGGGAGTCGGCGCAATTTATTCTTACGGTATCGGATATCAGGTCGAGGCAGATCTCATTGGCGCCTATGCTCGGGATGTCGCGTCTTTCCGTGCTGTCGATATCATACCGGTACAAGGTGAACAGTGGCGTTGCTTTCCTGATTAATGCCGGATTGGTGGACCGGAGATTGTCCTCTTCGTCGATGTAACCCGGGTCGTAAAACAATGGATTGCTTCCCTTAAAGTATATTTCATCCGGATTGCCTCCGGTAAAGTTGTTATTGCTTGCGGTAGTAATGTCCGGTTGATAAATAACCAGATTCCCGAGGTTGTTGTTGCGGACATGACCACCCACCCACATAAGTGTCAGTGTTGACCGGGGATGAAAATTATTATGAACCACCCATTGATCGGGACCGTGGGTAATATCCAGGTTGTAATAGAAATGATTGTTGTATAAACGAAGGTAATCGGTGAAACTCATCACCACCGGTCCTTTGAAAATGTTGTTGGTCATAAAGGTATTATCGCAGAAAGTAAACCGGACATTTTTCCGGCACTCATTGCCAGAAAAAGAGGAATTTATCCGGCTGACTTCAGCTTCCATATCAAAGATATTGTTGTGAAATGTGGCTGTCGCCCTGACTTTACAGTGGAAATGATTCTGATAACAGGTTCCGTTTAAAAACATGTAATACATGGTATCGGCAAGGTAAAAATGATTACCCGTAAAGGTTTGCAGGCTGAAATCCATGTTATCATCGTTCAGGGTGATGGTGTTGTAGTTGTAGATGGTCCGGATATAATCGTCCAGATTCAGTTTCCCTTCAATGTTGCACCGGTTAATGTATAGTTTAAGTTTTGAACCGCGGGAGTACATTGTTTTTTCCGGGCAGAAAATGTGGCAACTGTCAAATGTCAGGGTTTTCATGGCTCCTGAAAAGGATGCGTTTATCCTTATCAGGTAATCGTCGTAAGTATATCCGCTGGCTGACGGATTTGAAATATTGCAGTAACTGATCAGGCATTGGCTGGTGTTGTGCAGGTGCAGGGTGCTGCCCCATACCGGTGGTTCATGCGCTATGGTCAGCCGGTGAAGTTTTATGCGAGGACAGTCTCGCAGTGTAACAGTGCTTGTGATCACAACCGATGAAGTAATCCCGTTTTCAGCCGTGAAGCACACGGTATCCTGACTGCCTGAACCGGTGTACCCGTCAATGGTAAATCCGCTGTAAGTGCCGGGCCTGATCAGGAAAGTAACAGGTCCCGACGCTCCGTACATACTCAGGTGGTCTGCTGCCGACTGTATGCTGGAAAAGTCGGGTTCGGTGCCCCCGACCGTGTAATTGCCGGACAGCTGGGCATCTGACGTTCCGGTCAGCAGGAATAAGGTTGTAAACAGACAGATAAACCGGATTGCTTGCATGTGATTCATTTATGATTGTAAATTAATCAATTTTCTTTTGCTATTTTATGGCGCTTCAGTGCAGAGATATTTCGGTTAGGCGGCGGATGCAAATGCTGCTTATTTTATAACAAAAAACCTGAAGTTGTATTGATTGCCCGCTGAAGACATCCTTGCCACATAAACCCCTGAATTGAGACCGGATAATTTCAGACAGGTTTCTTTTCCTTTCAGGATTTCCGTTCTGAGAATCATCCCTTGACTGTTGATTATTTCAAGATGTAATGGAAGCAGGTTTTCCTCTGTGTCAATATACAGGAGGTCGTTTGCCGGATTCGGATATAGCCTGATCTTTTCATGCAGGAGTTCGCCGGTTGACTGGATCACAATATTAACGGTGAAATCCCTGGTGTCGGCACCGTATTCATTCCAGGCGGTAAGTGATCCCTGAAACGTTCCTGAATGGGGGTAAGTATGGACGGGGTTCTCATCGGCGGAGGTGGCGCCATCTCCGAATTCCCACAAAAACTGCGATGCGCAGCCTGAGCGGTTGGTAAACTGAACCTCAAATTGATTCACGGAAAAAGTCAGCCGGGCCGCCGGCAATGAATCGGTCATGGCGATGTACAGGGAATCAACAATCCCGCTGTCAGTGTGGTTAAGGTAAACCATCACATCGCCACCGGGATAAACAACCGGTCTGCTGCCGCCGGAAGGAAACAGGCCGGCGGGTGTCCAGAAGTACTGCTCAAATTCCTCCATACAAAGGTCGAGGCAGAGGGAATCTGCGCAGCTTATTCTTACGGTATCGGTTATCAGGTCGAGGCAGATTTCGTTGGCGCCTATGCTCGGGATGTCCTGTCGTTCAGTGCTGTCAATATCTAAGTTGTAAAGAGGAAATAATCCGGAGGCCTTCCTGATAAGAGCCGGGTTTGTTGCATGAAGATCGTTTGATTCGTCAATATAGGCCGGATCATAGAAGCTGGGATTTTTGCCCGCAAAATTGACTGAGTCAGGGTTTCCGCATACAAAGTTGTTGTTATAGAGCTGGTCATAGGAGGGGTAAAGGATATAGAGTTTACCGAGATTATTATTGTATATGGTTGCATCCGCATACAAAAGGTCAAGGGTGGAATTCCTGTGAAAATTGTTGTGGGCGATCCAGTGGCCGCCCCCGTGGGTAAACAGCACGCTTGAATAGAAGAAGTTATTCCATATTCTGTAATTGTCTGCATTGATTCTGCAGGACCCGAAGAAGTTGTTTCCGGCCAGATGGGCGGAATGAGTAAAAATAGTTTGAAATTCTTTCTTAAATGTGTTTCCAAAAATCCGCACAGGGATGGTGACCTGAGAGCTTACGAAATTCTCATTAAATATATTGTTATGGATAAGCCATGAATCACAATCAACATTGCAGTTGAAAGTGTTGCCTGTAAGCTCACCATCTATAAACAAGGCATAAGGAACATTTACGGTGCTTATCACACAGCCGTTCATTGCTGTAATGACGTCCAGTAAATCATCCTGATTGAATGTAAGATTGCATTGGTTGAAGATTATATTGATATAGGAAATGGTCAGGGAACTGATCTGGCCATAGATGCTGCAATTGTTGAAATACAGATTGGATTTCCGGCCTGTATGGTATATGGTTTTTTCCGGAGAATGTATCAGGCAATGACTGAATGTCAATTTTAACAATGTACCTTCCCAGGGGGCGGAAATTTTAATCATTGCCTCATCTGTACCGTAGTTACCCCCTGAAGGATTGGTAATCTCGCAATGGCTTATCATACAATTGCTGGTATTGATAAGCGATAGTTTTGCATAGGAAGCATTAACCTGATCAGCCAGGGTGAGTTTGTGCAGTTTCAAACGGTTCGTTCCGTTTAGAGTAATTCGTCCTTCAATGATGACAGATGAGGCAATTTCGTTTTCAGCCTGAATGGTAACCGTATCCTGGTTAGTTGCATTCATAAAGGTAAATACCGTAAATCCACCATAGTTGCCAGGCCTTACAAGGAACCTTACCGGACCGTTTATTCCCTGATACTGAAGGATAGAGACGGCGTGGCTGATATCAAAGAAGTCGGGATTTTCCCCGCCAACCGTGTAATCTCCCTGCAGCTGTGCATTCAGCATGACCGGACATAATAGAAAGAATAACAGCAGTGAATGGAATCGGCGCTTCCACATAATGGTATTTGTAAGATTTGATGAAATAGCTGTCTAAAAAAAAACTCTATAAATAAGCAATAATAATGTTGTACCAGTGATTGTTACGCAAACTTAGATGATTTCGCAGATAATCACCACATAATTTTTCCCGTATTTCTTTGCGCATTTCGGGCAGGTGGTGTACCACATATACCATTTTTTAATTTCGACACCCCTTTCTTTTGCCGCGGCCTTAAAATCTTCCGTCCATTTGCCGGTATCCCTGAACGGACCTTCATACACCCTGCTGAAGTACTTTCCGCTCAGGCGGGTATTCTCAGCACCCGGAATTTCCTTGTCCACGGCAAGGTAAAGGTCCATATTCCATTTTGAAGTATGATCGGAAAGACAGAGCCAGTCAGGAATATCGGCCCCGGCTTTTCCGACAAGGGCATTCATCTTCCGCATCGCCCCGCCAAAATTCAGGGGCATAAACATAAAGGTACAAACCCTGCCTTTGATGAATCTCTTTTTGTCCCATTCAATTACCTGGTTTTCCCAGGGTGCCGGTTCGAACCGGGGGCAGCATTCCGGTTCATAAGGTTGATTTGTCATTTTTAATGTTTTAAATCTATTGTAAAGTTACAGAATGTTTAATCAGTTTGCAATTGGCGAGTGATTAGTTTAAACAAAAAAAAACGCATGAACAGAAAATCATGTTTTTGTGCTGATTTACAAATAAAAAGCTTGCATGTAAATAATAATGTCTACCTTTGCCGCCATCAACAAATAACAATTACATCACCATGAGTAAAGGAACAGTAAAATTCTTCAACGATCAGAAGGGATTCGGATTCATTAAAGACAACGATTCAGACAATGAGTATTTTGTACACGTGTCTGGCCTTATTGACGAAGTAAGGGAAAACGACGAAGTAACTTTCGATCTTAAAGAAGGAAGAAAAGGATTAAATGCAGTGAATGTTAAAGTGATTTAATATATCCTCCAAGGTAATTCTTTGAGCCCGGTGTTCCGGGCTTTTTTTATGCCTGTAAATTTATTATGCCTAAAAAAAGCCACTCCTGAACGGAATGGCTTTCTGTGTTTTGCACTGCCTGTTTATTTGAGGCCGAGTTTTTTCTTTACCAGCGGCATGATGTCATCGGCCGGTTCGGTATAAAGTACCAGTCCTTCGGTAGAGTTAAGAATAAAGCTGTATCCGTTTTCTTTGGCAACATCCTTAACGGCGTTTCTTGCCTTTTCGATAATGGGTGTAGTCAGCTCGGTTTCTTTGGCCTGAAGATCTTCCTGTGCTGTTTGCTGGAACTCCTGAATGCGGCGCTGCAGGTCGACAATCTCTTTTTCTTTTGTCTGTTTGATGATGTTCGACATGGTAGCCTGGTTGGTCTGGTAATCGTTCAGCTTGGTTTCATACTCAGTCTGCATCGCCTGAAACTGACCCGAGAGTTGTTCCTGATACGCTGTGAAAGCTGCGCGGATAGAGTCCTGCCCGGGCATCATTTCATATAGCTGGGCGAAATTAATATGACCTAATTTCTGGGTTTTTTGTGCACTTACCTGCATTGCTGAAATCACTATAGCCAGCACAATGAAGATTTTCAGAACGTTTTTCATGTATTCGGTTGGTTTTAAGTTTTATTGCCGGGCAAATTTAGGAAAAATTCTTAATTGGTTGTGATTAAGTTACAAATGTTCTCCTGACGATTTTCAACCGCTGTCCGGCATGCGGAGGAATCTTCCGGTTTGTTGCAATTATTATCTTTTTCCGGGATTTTCCGGATATCCATTCGTAAGAATTACTGCCTGCTTTGATAGGAGTAACCCATTTTGTCGAGCACTTCTTCGCTGATGTCGTACCTTGGATTGGTGTACATCATGGAAACGCTGCCGGCCTTGTCAAAAATTACGGCGTAATTATCCGTAGCCGCGATGGACTCGATGGCTGCATATATTTTCTCCTGAATGGGCTTAATCAGTTCCTGGCGGCGTTTGAAGAGGTCGCCGTTGTTGCCGAACCGCTGACGCTGCAGATCTTTGGCTGCCCGTTCCTTGGTAATGATTTCCTCTTCGCGTTTGTTTTTAATGTCGTCCGGTAACAGCACAGCCTCGGCTTTGAAGTTTTTATAGAGCTGGTCAATTTCAGCAAATTTGGCTTCAATATCTTTCTGCCACTGCATTGAAAGTTCATCGATCTCGGTTTTTGCATCGGCATATTCAGGAATATTTTCCAGAATAAACTCACTGTCGACATAGGCAAATTTCTGCGCTGATGCGAATGCGGTGGTGAAAACAGCAATAACTGCAATGAATAGTGTCCTTTTCATGGTATTTCCTCCCTTTGGGTTTGAGGTTACTTATTTGATTTTGTTCCGGAGCAATAAAGCAAAAAACCTGCCATAATTTCCCGGTTTGATATTGCCACTGTTTAATGACCTGCTCAACGACTTTAATCTATACTCTGATTAATGCTGAAGTGGAACTGCCCTTTGTTGGCCGAAGGCAATCCGGGGATGTCATCGAATCCATAGCCCCAGTCAAGTCCCAGCAGACCGAACATCGGCAGGAATACCCGAACGCCGACACCGGCCGAGCGTTTCAACGCGAAGGGGTTGAAACTCCTGAAATCTTTCCAGGCGTTTCCTGCTTCCAGGAAAGTCATTACGTAGATGGTGGCACTCGGATTAAGCGAAAGGGGATACCGGAGCTCAAGCGTGGTTTTGTTGTAGATGGTTCCTCCGACATTCTTGTTCTTGTAATAGTCAGGCGTTAAGCTTTCATTTGAGTAGCCCCGCATCCCGATGATTTCGCGACCGTCGAGGTTGTTGTATCCCGAAAGACCGTCGCCGCCGAGGTAAAAGCGGTCGAATGGCGTTATTCCGATGTCGCTGTTATACGATCCCAGGAACCCGTATTTGGTGCGGGCGCTGAGTACCAGGTTGCCAATGATCTGGCGGTAGAGCGAGAAATTAATTTTCCACTTATGGTACTCTATCCATTTAAATTTGTCTTCATCGGCCATGGAAGCGTAATCCTTGTCGCTGAAGAGCGAGTAGGGAGGGGTAACGTCGAGGCTGAGCGAAACTTCGGAGCCCGAGCGCTGGAATATCGGGCTGTCGATGGAGTTACGGGCGAATGTAACGCCGTAGCTGTAGTTGTTGTACTTCCCGTTGCCGTTGCCGAAAGCGAAAATACTGCCGTAGTTGTTCAGCCGGTAGGTCTGAATGCTAATACGCTGCATCAGGGTAAAATAGTCGTCAGGCCAGGCGAGGCGTTTGCCAAGCATCAGCATAAAACCGTCGATCTTGAACGACTGGTAGTTTTCGCTGCTTCTGGCCAATCCATTGGAATAAAGCGAGTGATAATAGCTTACGCTGAATGAGTTGGGCTTTTTACCGCCCAGCCAGGGCTCGGTAAAGGAGGCGCTGTAACTGAGGTATCCTTTGCCGTATGATTGCATGCGCAGGCTCAGTTTCTGTCCGTCGCCCGAAGGGATCGGCCGCCAGGCGCTGCCCTGGAAAATTTTACGCGCCGAAAAATTGTTGAACGAAAGCCCGAGGGTTCCTACCACCCTGCCATAACCCCAGCCGCCCGAAAGTTCGATCTGGTCGGATGATGTTTCTTCAACCTTGTATTCTATATCCACTGTCCCGTCATTGGGATTGGGGATAGGGGTGGGTACGATTTTTTCAGGGTCGAAATAGCGCAGCTGTGCCAGCTCGCGGGTGGTGCGGATGATGTCGGAACGGCTGAACATCTGTCCGGGACGGGTGCGCAGCTCACGCATCACCACATGGTCGTTGGTACGGGTGTTGCCTTTTACAATTACCTTGTTGATGGTGGCCTGTTTGCCTTCGCGGATGCGCATCTCCATATCGATGGTGTCATTCTCCACCCTGACTTCAACCGGGGTGACCGAGAAGAACAGGTATCCGTCATCAAGGTATAAAGTGCTGATGTCAATTTCGTTGGGATTGTAATTGAGGTTGGCGTCCAGCTCGCTTTGGTTGTAAATGTCGCCGCGTCGTATTTTCAGCACTTCGTTCAACTGCTCGGCCGAGTATTTTGTATTACCGACCCACTTGATGTCGCCGAAATAATACCTGCGGCCTTCATCAATAGCGATATCTATCGAAATGGTCCTTGGCCCTGAGCGGTAAACGGAATCTGATACAATGGCTGCATCCCGGTATCCTTCATTATTATATTTGGCGATCAGGCTGTTAAGGTCTTCCTTAAAGTCGTCGCGGATAAACTTCGAAGACTTGAAAATCCTGAACCTGAAATTCTCATTGATGACGTCAGCTCCAAAATTGATCAGGGTGTCTGCGTTCAGGGTGAGCGCCTTGCGCGGCGTTTTTGTCACCAGTTGATCAAGCGCGTTAAAGGGACGGAAAACACCCTTGTCCTTGGTATTTTTCAAGGTCCGCTTCAAACGGGTGTCGTTCAGATTTTCATTCCCCGTGAAATTGATCCTGTCGATGCGGACTTTATTGTTTTTGTCGATGTTGATGACCAGGCTGATCTCGTTTGACTTCACACTGTCCCTGACCTGTTCTATTTCCACTTCGGTGTTAAGGAATCCTTTACCCGTAAAGTGTTTCTTGATGATGTTCGAAGTGCGGATAATCACATTATCGGTTACCACATCGCCTTTCACCAGTTTGATTTTGTCGCGCAGGTCATCGGCTTCCGACTTTTTGACTCCTTTAAATGAGAACTTGCTCAGGCGGGGCCGTTCCTGCAGGTCGATGTTCAGGAATACAAGGTCATCGGAAAAGCGGGTGGCGGAGATTCTGACATTTTCAAAAAGCCCTTGTGCCCAGAGTTTTTCAATGGCCTTCCGGATTTTATCGCCGGGGATTTCGATGCGGTCGGCAACCTGAAGGCCTGAAAGCATGATAAGCACATTATGATCAAGGTACTGCACCCCGGTAACAGTTACGCCACCGATAATATACTCGCGGGGATTCGAATAGTCGATTTCGCTTAAATCATCCCCCAGCCTGATCTGGCCAAACGAAGTGAACTGGAATAAAAGCAGTGTGATTGCAGTGAGGCGGAGTTTCAATTTCATTTATCGGTAACTTGTTTTATTTGTTCACTGATCATTCCGAAGCGACGCTCCCTGTTCTGGAAATCCAGAATGGCAGCATAAAGGTCATCTTTTCTGAAGTCAGGCCACAATACTGGTGTGAAACAGAGTTCTGCATAGGCAATCTGCCAGAGCAGGAAATTACTGATGCGGTATTCGCCGCTGGTGCGGATAAGTAATTCGGGGTCAGGAATATTGCTGGTGTCAAGATAGGTGCTGAATAACTCCTGGGTGATATCTTCCCGGTTAATTTTCCCTGAAGCAACATCTCCGGCAATTTTTCCGGCGGCGGCGGTAATTTCCCACCGGCCGCTGTAGTTAAGCGCAAGAATCATGTTCATGCGGGTGTTGCCGGAGGTGATTTCCATGGTTTCCATCAGCTGCTTGTAACATTCCGGCTCCAGATGGCTCAGGTCGCCGATTGCACTCAGCCTGATGTTGTTATCCATCAATGTGCCGATCTCCGAATTCAGGGTGGAAACCAGCAGGTTCATCAGCGCATCCACTTCACACTTGGGCCTTTTCCAGTTTTCGGTGGAGAAAGCATACAGGGTAAGGTATTTCACACCAAGTTCAGCCGCCGCAGTGGCTGTCTGCCTCACTGATTCCACCCCGTTCTGATGGCCGAATACCCTCACTTGCCCCCGGTTTTTTGCCCACCGTCCATTGCCATCCATAATGATGGCAATGTGCCGGGGTAATCTGGCGGGGTCTATTTTTTCTTTAAGATCCATTCTTCAGAATCAGGTAACTAAAGTACCATCTATTTTATAACCCCAATATTTAATTGGTGTTAATATTTGTTAATCAGTTTAATAAAAAACGTTAAGGCAGCGCTCACGCTCCAGGTAATTGAGCCTGAGTGAGATACTGATGCCTACAAAAGAATACCAGTCATTGTATTTAGAGTCTCCGCGTTGCATGCCACTGTTGTGGTTCAGCCCGGGATCGGATGCAATTTCAAAAGGTTCCGCTTCACCGGGAGTCATTCCCTGAAGATCAAGGTAGTATGTAGTGCTTACATCATCAATATAGTCGGTGAATGTTTTATGCATCCGCCAGTCGAGCGACATACCGATAAAACTGTTGATGCTGTACTTGACGCCAATGCCGAAGGGGATGGAGAATCCGGTTCTTTTATATGCTTTCCTTTCCGGAAATGCGCTGCTGCCCTGCCCTTCGGTGGATAACCCTTGCAACTCATAGGTTACGCCGTTGTAGGTTGCCTTCGGATTGAAAAAGAATACCGAAGCCCCTCCGTACATGTAGGGGGTGACGAAGTGCCTGAGACTACCGATAAAGTACTCGTAAAAGTTAAACTCAAAAGTGGCGGAAATATCTGATATATGGCTGGTGAAATTGAGGTTCCGGTTAGTATTGACCTTTGAAATGGCATCATCACCATGCAGGGTCCCATAGGTAAAACTACCCCGGATGGCTGTTCTTTCATTGAAATTATGCCTGATAAAAGCTCCGGCTGCAGGTTTTGTCAGCAGAAACTGACTGCCGGGGTTCAGGTCGCCGAGATAGTAGGAGCCTCCGCCAAAGAGTCCGATCTCGCCATAGCTTTGCGCACCGGCCAGCATAGTTGTAAAGAGGAAAGACAGCAGCAGAATTCTTTTTTTCATATTCATTCTCAGGTTCGCTTAAAGGCGATTTTAATGCATAATTATGGTTTCTTACAGAAACAATACTTCAGCCGACCCATAAGCGCCTGATTTGGCATGCAAAAGTAAGAAAAAATATGAGCCGCAAAGCAATGATGGAATTCCGGCCTGAATCAGTTGCGGACATCCCGGCCCCACATCAGTTTTTGCCTGATGGTGGTGAAGAAATTGTCGTTCAGCCGTTGAACCAGATTGATGCTGAACGTTTCTTTCCGGATGACAATTTCGGTGGATGAATCAATTATGGCAGATCTGGAATCAAGGCCAACCAGATACTGCGACATCCGGCCTTCAACTTTCAGCCTGATCACGCTTTTGTCAGGGATAACGACGGGCCTGACGGTTAAATTGTGCGTAGCGATGGGGGTGATGACAAAATTCTCGGAATCGGGTGTAATGATCGGGCCGTTGCAACTGAGCGAATAAGCCGTGGAGCCGGTGGGCGTGGCGATAATCAGTCCGTCGGCCCAGTAGGAGTTCAGCAATATGTTGTCTATATAAACATGCACCAGGATCATGGATCCGGTATCTTTCTTATTCACGGTGAGCTCGTTCAGCGCGTAGTTGATTTCGCCGAAGAGGTGCTCAGGGGTTTCCACGCACAACATGGAACGTTTATCGAGGGTGTATTCTCCCTTAAGCAGGGAGGTCACAGCCTGGTTGATTTCATCTTTCGAAATGCTTGACAGAAAACCCATGCGGCCGAGGTTAATCCCCATCAGCGGAATGCCCGAATCCCTGATCAGGGTGATGGCATCCAGCATGGTGCCGTCACCGCCTATCGAAAACATGAAATCCGCATTTCCGGGCAGTTCGTGGTGTGCAGCGAATGTCTGCGGTTCTCTGCCAAACCTGATCCTGTCCCTGACAAATTCGTAAAACGGCTGGTGGATGGTTACCTGCACATTGTGCCGGTCAAGGATCTCAACCAGTTGCTGAAAGTAATAGAAAAGCTCATCAGCAAAAGTCTTTCCGAAAAGCGCGATTTTCATTTTTTTAAAGTTTGATGTCAGTAAGTAGCATAGACCGGAAAATGCAAATGTACGACACTGAAGTCTGGCGTGGTCAGATTGCTGCCATAAAATGTATGAATAGACCCGCTTTTCCTTCGCGGTTCAGCGAAAATTCGGTCCGGACCACTTTATCGTAATAAGTCACAAAATCAATACCCAGGCCGGAGCCGAACAGTAATTTGTCCTGTAAAGAATTATTTTCACCGGGTTTGCCCCGCCAGGCCCGGCCTGCATCGGCAAAAGCCCCTATATGCACCGAAACCGGAATGGTGTTGAACTGTTCCGCTTTCAGGCGGCTGATCCTGATAATTTTAAGCGGAAGCAGGGCATACCTGAGGTTTGCCTTTGCCACCCAGAAGTTGTCGCCGTCAACAACCTGGTATTCATACCCCCGTACGTAGTCGCGGTGATACCCCAATCCCTGATTGCGGAACCAGGGTTTTGTGCCGTGGGTTGACAGTTTAACGGCGCCGCCGGTGGCGAGGTTCCACCGTTGCGATAGCGGCAGGTGCCACCGGGCCGAACTCCGCAATGTCAGGTAATCGTAATCGGCCGATGGCAGTATGCCCGTCCATTCGAGCAGCGCATCGGCATACCAGCCGGAGAGGGGATAAGCCCGCTGATCGCGGAAATCAGCTTTCATCAGGTAGGACAGGAGCGGAATAACGGTTTCCTTTGTCTTTACACCCGCATATTCCGGATTCAGTGCCAGCAGGGTGTCGCTGAAACGGTAACTGCCGAATTGTGCGGTTAGTGTGTGGCTCAGATGGATCCCCGGTCTGTATCTTAAAAACGCGGCGGCTTCAGCATAATGCCTGAGAAAATCATCGTGCCTGAAGTATTCAGGTTTGTCGTTTGTGGTAATCACCGCCGTTTCCCGTTCCCTTGCTCCGGTCAGTATCAGGCCGGCGCCCAGGGTTTTACGGGCGTTCAGGTAGGGCGCTTCGTATGTAAGCATAAGCTGCTGCTGGTATCCTGCCATAAAGCGGATGTGAAGTTTTTCGAGCCTTCCCCTGAAATTTTCCTGTTGCAGGAATAAGCCGTACGAAAGACGGGAGATGTCACCTTTCTCCAGCCAGGCATTGAAATTCCGGTCGGCAAAATTAAAAACAGGCCACAGCCAGGTGTACCAGCGTTCCTGCACTTTAATATTTACAATAACATCGTCTGCATGGTTTCCGTATTCAATCCCGGTTTCGATAAAATGAAACAATGGCTGACGTTGAAGGTTTTTAACGGATTCGGACAAGGCAGTCTGTAAATTGCTCAATGACAAGGTGTCGCCCTGCCTGAAGGTGAGCTCCCTGAGGATAATGTAATCTTTGGTTTTTTTGTTGCCGGAAATCCTGATATCGCTCACTACCAGCAGTTGCCCGGAATCCCTTGCCGGCAGGATGGCCGTTGCGGCGTTTGTCAGAAACATCAGGAGTATCCCGGTTATGCAGGATTTCAGTTTCATCAGATGTCGAGGTACTTCATCAGGGAGTCATACCTGTCGCGAAGGGTATCGTTTAAATCGCCCTCAAAAAAGGAGGCTTTTATACTGTAGCCAAAGCGGTTAAATGTCTGGATAATGGGCCCGATGTCGATGCGGTTGATCTTCAGGGTGACTTCCATGCGGGAGGAATCGGGTAGGGTAAGGATGTAAAGGCTGAGGATGCTGGCGTCGTTCGACTCAACGATTCTGGCAATCTCGCTGAGGGCGTAATCGCGGATGCCCATTTCCAGGACGATGATTCCACCGGGATTGTCAACCGCTGCCAGGCGGGCAAAATATTTCACCAGGCACTGCAGGGTGATGGATCCAAGGTAATGATTGTTGGCGTCAATAACCGGAATCAGCGTGAGTTTCTGTTCAAATACCTGGCGGATAACATCGTAAACATGCTGATCCTCCGTTACGTATGGCTTCTGGAGTGAAAGGGAATGATTGCCCAGCGGCTCCTCATAACTGTTCATCTCATAAATGTCCGATTCGGAGATCAGGCCCAGGAAATCATGGTTATTCACGATGGGCAGGTGCGAAACCCGGAACTCTTCCATCCAGTTGAGGGCGATCAGGCCGCTGTCGGAGGTCTTCAGGGGCATGATTGCGTCGCTGATTAAGTCTTTGGCCAACATGTTTGATTGGAGCTAATGATTTACAAACTTACAAAGAATCCCGCTTGAAATGTTGTTGTTGTTTGCCTGTCTGATTGATACGTTTGTTATGAAAATCTTTAAGATATTGTAAAACAGATAAATGGGAATTAGTCTGCGATCCGGGTTGTAATGTTTCTGCATCAGATTTAAGCCGTACACTGACCTGATTGTTTCAGGTTTTCCGGTTAGCAAAATCTCATTAACTTTGCCTGCCCGCTCTAGGAAAAACAAAGTAGATCGGGATGTAAGTATATCGGTGAATTGCCGGTTTATTCTGTTTCGTGAAGGAACTGCGTGCCTGTAAAGGCTGTGGTCTTGTTTTTCCGGACAGAATCCGGTCGTTATCCGGACCGTAAATCAAAGTTGGAATGAAAAATCCGCATAAACTGTTTAGCCTGGGCAACCTGGCCATTCTGATCATCCTGGGCGTGGTCCTGACACAGATTCTGACCCTGCGTTTTTACGAAAAGCCCAACCGCATTATTGAAAGCGATGTCAGTAATTATTATGCCTATCTGCCTCTTCATTTCATTTATGGTCAGCTTGATTACCGTTTCGATGAGAAGAGCTTTCCCATTGTAAAGGATTACGTTTACAGCGTACCGGTTGGCAACGGCAATTATATCAATCCCTATACGATGGGGATGGCTATTGCCTATTCGCCTTTCTTTTTTGCCGTTCACCTGCCGTTGAAATGGTCGGGACAACCCGCCACCGGATTTTCACAGCCCTACCGCATATCCATTATTCTGGCCTGCCTGTTTTATGTGTTTATTGCCCTGATTCTGCTGAAACGGATTCTTGCCGGGATTTTTAATGACAGAATAACCGCCCTGACGCTTACGGCAATGTTTCTGGCTACCAACCTGCTTTACTACATCTCTCATGAACCCGGCATGCCCCATGCATTCAACTTTTCATTCGGTGTATACTTTTTATACCTGACCATCAAATGGCATGAGAAGCCCGGAGTATGGAATTCAGTGCTGCTGGGGATTATTTCAGGGTTGATATCGCTGATAAGGCCCACCGATGTGGTGATTGCCCTGGTCTTTATCCTTTGGAAAGTAGATTCATTCACCGCCCTTAAAAACAATGTTCAGCTGTTTCTCAGGAAATGGCACCTGATTCTGATTGTCCTTTTTTTCGGATTTATGGTGTGGGTACCTCAAATGCTCTATTGGAAACATTTTACAGGTCATTTTCTGTACAATCCATATCATGATGCCGGCTTCAGGTTCTTTTTCGGCAATCCGCAAATATTTATTTCCCTTTTCAGTTACCGGAAAGGCTGGCTACTTTATACGCCTGCAATGCTGCTGCTGATCCCCGGCTTTATTTTTCTCTACCGGAAATACCGTCCTTACTTCTGGCCGGTGGTCATCTATTTTCTGGTAAATCTCTGGATCATCGCATCGTGGTGTCTGCCCTGGTACGGGGGCAGTTACGGGCAACGCGCCTACGTGGTATCCTACAGCATCATGATTTTGCCCCTGGCCGCAGCCTTTGGCCTTTTTCTAAGTAAGAAAACAGTGATTCCCATCCTGGCCGGGCTGTTGCTTACCGGTTTGTTTGTTGTTCATAATCTTTTCCAGATGCGGCAGTACCGCAGCGGGGCGATTCATTATGTATCCATGACCAAAGAGGCTTACTGGGATTCCTTTTTACGCGAAAAACCATCTCCCAGGCTGAAATACCTGCTTTCATACCCCGATTACGATAACGCCAAAAAGGGTAAGTATCCCACGCCGGTGATCGATCCGATTTATACCGGAAAACTCACCCGTGAAGAAATTCTGCTGAGATTTCAAAAAGATATTCGGAAGGAGTTTGCACAGGATACCCTGAAACAACAACAATGGACGACCAAAGCCGCTGAGGAGAACCTCAGCATTGATGCATATCTCGACAAACAGGCAGGCATCCGGATGGATGAGCAGATCAATGCCGGTATTATTGTCCCCAAAAAGTAAGCCCGGATGTCTTCAACAGTCAAAGAATTTCTGGATCAGGTGGTGGCGGGCGGCACCTGCACGGGTTGCGGCCTGTGCGCCGGGTTGGATGCCTCGCAGAAATCCTATATGCGCGCCACTCCTAAAGGCCCCCGGCCGGTGATTTCCGTTGACCACGAAATTCCGGAAATGATCAGGCAGTGTTGCGCCGGTCACCGGATTGACTATCCCGGACTTTACCGGCAGCACTACGGCCAGGTTCCGGAAAACTGGCTTACCGGTATCATTTCAGAAGTATATACGGGTTACTGCACGGACGAAACCATCCGTAGAAACAGTTCGTCGGGTGGCGTGCTCACGGCGGTGCTTTGTTATTTGCTCGAATCAGGCGAAATAGATGCCGCGGTGGTGGTTACCCAGGGCATTCCGGAGCCGGAAAAAGCTTCGGTGGTGATCGCCTCTTCAACTGCTGAAATTCAAGCCGCTTCACAGTCGGTATATGTGCCGGTTTCAACCCTTGATATCCTGAACAGGCTGGATCCGCAAAAGCGCTATGCCATCACCTGTCTTCCCGAGCAATCGGCGGCCCTCAGGGTGCTGCAGCAGCAGGGTCACGCAAACGCGCTGAGCATTAAATACGTTCTGGGCCCTTACACGGGCACGGCCATTTATCCGGCCGCCATTGAAACCTTTCAGCGCATCAACGGGGTAAAGAAGCAGGATGCGGTTACCTCCCTGAAGTGGAGGGCGGGGGAGTGGCCCGGCTACCTCGAGATCATTACCCGCTCGGGCAAAGTACTGCGATCGCCCAAGGTCTATTATAACTTCCTGATTCCTTTTTTTGTGACCAATGCCAGCCTGCAAAGCATGGATTTTGCCAACGAGTTTGCCGATCTGGCGGTGGGCGATGCCTGGTCGCCCGAGTTTGAATCACAGGGGCAGGGATTTTCGGTGGTGGTGAGCCGCAACGAAAAGATGACGACCCTGCTCAAAGAACTGCAGCAAAAAGGGGTATTGTCGCTGCGGAAGGAACCGTTGGAATCGGCATCTGCTATGCATGGCCATATGATCGACTTCAAAAAACGGGGCAGTTACATCCGAAACCGGATGCGGCGTATGTTCGGCCGTAAGGCGCCTGATTTCGGATACAAGCCTGCTAGCGTCGGAATTAAAAGAATCATGGTTGAATTGGTAATTTCAGCTATATTCGTGCTGGGCAAAACCCGGCTGCTCAGGTTGATGCTTTACCTGCTGCCCGAAAGGATTATCGGACCGCTTTTCAATACGCTGAGGCTTAAATGGAAGAAGGTTTCACGGAAAACCAAGCGGCAGGGGCTGGAGTCCTATGCGGTCGTAATTACGGAAAAACAGCCATGATCGATTTTAACCCACTGATAGGAAGGATATACCCACGGATTCTCACGCAACTGAACCGCGATCCCCACACGGCGCATTACGGCAGTTTCGACCGCAACTGGTGGCATTATAAGATCAGGGATTTTTCTTCCATCATTCTGCAGCAGGGCGGTTACTTTCTGGCAACGGCGGCGCAGCTGCCCGCTTACCGTGAGGTATCGGACCAACTGAAAGAGTACGCCCGAGCCTCCGCCGGCTTCTGGGCCGCAAGGGCAGTCCGAGGGGGGGCTTTCGAGGAGTATTATCCGTGGGAAGACGGTTATCCGCCGCTCGCTTTCTCTACCCTGGCCGTTTCCGGGATAATTTTATCGCAAAAATTGGATACTGCTCCTTTTGGCAGCGCATTGAAGAAAGCCGCCCGCAAACTTCAGCAGCGGTTCGAAGCGAAGGCAGCCAATCAGCAGATTGCCGGACTTGCTGCCCTGGCCGCGCTCAGGAAAATTGATCCTGATCTTGTTGATAAGCATACATTTGAGCGGCTGACGAAACGCACCCTTGACCTGCAGTCGGACGAAGGCTGGTTTACCGAATACGACGGACCTGACCTCGGCTACCTCTCCGTTTCGCTCGACTGCCTCTGGGATCTTTATGATTACACCGGCGACCGGCGTTTTGCGGATTCAGCAACAAATGCATTCAGGTTTCTGGCCACCCTGGTCGTCCATAATCAGGGGGCCATCGGCATGCACAATGCCCGGAATACTGATTATATTGTCCCTTACGGCATCAGCCGTTTTCTGACTGCCGGAAATCCGGAAGACGCCCTGCTTGCCCGTCAGGTAATGGAAGCGCTGTATGCAGATATGGAAGAACCCGGCCATTTCTTTCAGGCGGTGGACGACCGTTACTGGAGCCACTACATCGGACATTCGGTGGTGCGGGCGCAACTTCAGCTCGACTGCGCAGGGCTGAAAGATCCGGCACCGTCTGCAGGGCCTTCAGCGGATGTGCTCTTCCCGGAATGCGGAACCGCCCTTCAAACAGTGGATGGTCACCGGATCATGGTCAGCTGTCTCAAGGGGGGTATCCTGAGTATCCGCAAAGGAGATAAATACCTGAATGATTTTGGCTGGATTATTTTCGACGGAAAGAAACAGTTTGTAACCCACTGGTGGAGCCTCTCCAACCGCTTTTCGGGGACCCCCGGAGCGTTCGAAATATCGGGAAATCCGGTGCTGTTCAAAGAAAATACCAGCACCCCGCTGAAACATTTCGTCCTGAGGGTGGTAAGTTTCCTGTCGGGGCATAAAATCATTTCCATCCTGAAAGATCTGCTGATTTTCAGAAAAAGTGATCCCAGATACAGTTTTATCAGAAAAGTGCAGGTAATGCCTGACAGCGTGATTGTTACAGATGCAATTTCGGGTCTGAAGGGCGGTGAAAAGATCGTGAAGGCGCCCCGCTTCTCCAAACGCCATGTTGCCAGCGCCGATTCATTCCACCGCGAAGATATTGAAATGGTCAGGGGATACGAATCCCGCACGGAAATCAATCACAATCAGGGAGTATTTAGCGCTACTACCGTTATTGATCTCGTGACTTAACTTCATTATGGGGAAAATCAGGCTTTCCGACAGATTCCGCAACCTGCTGGTGCAGCTGATCAAGTTTGGCATGGCCGGGCTGCCTTCCTTTCTGGTGGCCATCCCGCTCAACTGGCTGCTGGTGGAACAGGCCGGACTTTCGAAACCGTTGGCGTACATGATCACCCTGTTTTTTCAGGTGACCGTGAATTTCATCCTGCTGAGGATTTTTGTCTTTAAAGGCAGCAGTGAAGAAGCGGTTATCAGAACCTATTTCAAATTCCTCTGGGGGATTGCCTTTTTCCGGCTGCTCGACTGGGGCTTGTATACAATACTGGTGGAGCACACAAAAATATACTACCTGCTCGTTCAGATTGGAAATGTTGTTATATTTTCGCTGGCGAAGTTTTTCTACAGTAAAAAAATTATGGAGAAGTAGCCGTTATGAAACTCATCATACAAATTCCCTGCTTTAATGAGGCGAAAACCCTGCCCGGTGTAATCCGCGACCTGCCCCGCTCACTGCCCGGCATCAGTCAGATCGAATACCTCGTGATTGACGACGGCAGTTCCGACAATACGGTGGCGGTGGCCCACGAGCTGAAAGTGCACCATGTGCTGCAGCTGGGCAGCAACCGCGGACTGGCGTTCGCTTTCTCTCAGGGGATTCGCTATGCCCTGGATCAGGGGGCGGATATCGTGGTGAACACCGACGGCGACAATCAGTATGCGGGGGAGGACATCGGACTGCTGGTGCAGCCTGTTGCAGAGGGCAAGGCCGACATCGTGGTGGGATGCCGCCCCATCAGGGCGCACAAGGAGTTCAGCCCGGTGAAGAAGCTGCTTCAGCTGATGGGCAGCTGGATTATGCGCAAGATATCTAAAACGGATGTAAAAGACGCACCTTCGGGCTTCAGGGCCTTTTCGCGCGAAGCCTGCCTGAGGATGTTTATTTACTCCCGGTTTTCTTACACTATGGAAACACTGATACAGGCCGGGAATTCCAACCTCAGGGTGCAGTCGGTGGATATCAGGGTCAATCCCAAAACCCGCGAATCAAGGCTTTTCAGGAATATCTTCGAACACATCTACAAATCGGCCGATACCATTATCCGGATGTTTATCCTCTACCGGCCAGGGCGCTTTTTTCTCTGGATAGGTACCATTTTCAACCTTGCCGCCGCCGTGCTGGGCGGCCGTTTTATCTACCTGCTGTGGATTACCGATCACCCCGATAAAAGCCGTACCTACATTCCCTCCCTGATTCTGCTGGCCATCCTGGCTTTCTGGGGCGTGATGTCCTATATGATCGGCATATTGGGCGAACTGCTGAAATTCATCCGGAAGCAAAACGAGGAAATCCTGGCCAACCAGCGCCGCGATCAAACCGGAAAAAGCTGATATAGCGGCTGAATGGCTTGGCCGGGCCAAATCACCGGCATAAAAACAATGGTTAGTTATTAAACTAAATATTTTTACGATGCTGAACAACGACCAACCTGATAAGGATGCGACCCTGAAAAAAATCCTTGGTTTGTTTGAAAGGGTATTGATTTATATTCTCATCCTTATGATGGTGGGGGTACTGGTGCTGGCGGCTGTTGAGCTGGGATATTATCTGGTTAATAATATCGTTAACTCCGATTTTATGCTGATCGACCTGGACGCCCTGATGGACCTTTTCGGTCTTTTCCTCCTGGTCCTGATCGGCATTGAACTGCTCGACACCATTAAGATTTACCTGCGCGACAATGTGGTGCACGTGGAAGTGGTGGTGCTGGTGGCCATCATTGCCCTGGCAAGAAAGGTGGTAATCCTGAAGATTGAAGACCTTTCAGGCGAGTTGATCCTGGGCATTGCCGCATTGATTGTGGCCCTGGGCGTCACCTATTACCTGATAAAGAAGTCGGGTTTGATGGCTTGCAGAATGAATGAAAAAGGCCGGGATGAATAAGCCCTGATATAAACCGGAATCAGGTCCCTCTGCCTTTCCGGCCGGGGAAAGCGAACCATGTATTCCGCACGCCGGCCCCGAAAGGCCATGCCTGATTATTGAATCATCAGTTATTCAGTCCAGAATGTGTTCTTCCCGTAAAAATGCAGGAAGTACATACCGCTTTTCAGGTCATGCGTGCTGATTTGCTCCGATGTCTGGTGGAGTATTCCTGATTACACCTCTTTCCCGGATGCATCCATCATTTTGTAGGTGTCAAACCGGTTGAGGTCTCCTGCTGTGCAGGTAACCTGTGCATGGCCAGAGGCGGGTTACTGAGGTTTGGAAGAGGGAATAAGGTTGATGTTGCATAGCAATAATGCCTGTTGATCGTGCGGCGCCTGTTTTACTAAGGTTCATCAGCAATGGCAGGAGAGGGTCCTGCCTTGACATCGTCATTGAGATGCTGACATTAACAGCGGAGGTTCCGGGAATCCGGATCAACCTTATCTAAACTATTAACCTCTGTAAAACAGGGGTATATCCCCTCGTTTCAGAACCGAATTAAACGAAATTCGGGTAAGTAGCGCTTCAAATCATTATCACTGACGCAGCAGGGATGGAACTGTATCGGTAAGAGCACCACCATGCATTGCCGGGCAAACAATCCCGCAAAGGCCGTTCCGTTGCCTTTAAGGTTTATCCTTACCTTTGCAGTTCAAATATCTGCATCATGACCAAGCTCAGTGTAAATATCAATAAAATTGCCACTTTGCGCAATGCCCGGGGCGGCAATCTGCCGGATGTGCTGAAGGCAGCCATGGACTGTGAACGCTTCGGTGCGCAGGGAATTACCGTGCACCCCCGGCCCGACGAGCGTCATATCCGCTACCAGGATGCGCGCGATCTGAAACCGTTGGTGAAAACCGAATTCAACATCGAAGGCAACCCGGAGCCGCGTTTCATCGACCTGGTGCTTGAGGTAAAGCCGCATCAGGTGACGCTGGTGCCCGACGCCCACGACGCGATTACCTCTAATCAGGGTTGGGATACCGTAAAATACCGTAACCATCTCACGGATATCGTCCGGACTTTTCATCAGCATGGGATCCGTACCTCCATATTTGTGGATCCCGATCCGCGCATGGCCGAAGCTGCCGCCTATACCGGTACCGACCGGGTGGAGCTGTACACCGAGGCTTACGCCGCCGGCTACCAGAAAAACCGTGAAGCCGCCATAGCGCCCTTTGCCGCGGCCGCCGAAGCCGCCACAAAAGCGGGCCTCGGGCTGAATGCCGGGCACGACCTGAACCTCGACAACCTCCGGTATTTTGTGCAGACCATTCCGGGCATCCTCGAAGTCTCCATCGGCCACGCGCTGATTGCCGACGCCCTTTATTACGGACTGGAAACCACCATACAGCTTTACCTGCGCGAACTCAAGCCCTGGCTGCCGGTTTAAACTGATGAAAATGATAAATACCTGGTGATATGAAATTGTTTTACCGCCATTACGGAGAGGGACAACCACTGATCATTCTTCACGGCATATTCGGGATTTCCGACAACTGGGTAACCCTGGGGAAGCGGCTTGCCGAAAAGTTCTCGGTGTATATTCCCGATCAGCGCAACCACGGGCAGTCGCCCCACAGCGTAACGTTTAACTACTTCGCCCTGGCCGACGATCTGCATGAATTTATCCGGGAGCACAAACTGGAGAAGCCCATGATCATAGGCCATTCCATGGGTGGTAAGGTGGCCATGACCTTTGCACTGGAGCATCCCGAAATGGTTGAGAAACTGGTGGTGGTCGACATCAGCCCGCGAAAATACCCGGGGCGCAATGTGCATTTCGATATGATCAGCGCGATGATGGCGGTAAACTTTGATGCGGTTCATTCGCGCGAGGAGGTGGAGCAGCTGCTCGAAACCAGCATCCCCAACAAGCGCATCCGCCTGTTTGTGATGAAAAACCTTTACCGCAAGACCCGGACCACCTTCGATTGGCGGCTGAACCTCGAAGCCCTGAGCGCAAACATGGATTTTGTGTTTGAAGGAGTGGAGAGCTCCGACGTGTATGAAGGGCCCACCTTATTTATCCGCGGAGGGCGGTCAGATTATTTAGTGGATGATGATACACCCCTTATTATGAAGTTGTTTCCCAGTGCCCGGATTCAGACCATCGAAAAGGCTTCACATTGGGTGCATGCCGACGCCCCTACAGAACTCTGCAGGCTTTTCAGCCTGTTCCTTGGCAAAGAGTGCATTGCCCCTGGGTTTGAGGATTAAAGCTGGCGGAATTTTGGCCATAGAAAAACCGGAGAAGGTGTCCTCTCCGGTTTTTTTATGATTTTATGGGTTATTCTGTACTGTTCCCGGTCAATGCCGGATTTTCCTCTTTTTACGGAGTCAGCTTCCGGTTGATTTGTCAGCGCTTATTCACCGTCTGCATCATACCTGATTACATCCAGGCTGGAAACGGCAGCGTCAATTTCAAGATCTATTTTCTTGACGGCACTTTCGTAATTGTCGGTACGATAGAGGCCATTGCGGATTTTTTTGAATCCCGGGAAGTTGCGGCTGGTAAGGGCGGTTTCGGTTTTCAGCTGGGCGCCCACCGATTCGGGCAGCCTTACATCTATGGAGGCGGCGCCTGCCTCAATGTTAACCGAGGTGTAGTCGTTCAGATCGCCCAGCTTGAGTTCAATGGACGAAGCGCCTCCGTCAAGGTCAAGATGACCGACTTTATAATCGCTCAGGTCAAAATCAATGCTTGCAGCGCCGATATCGAAGTCAAAATCCCATACCGGTTGCGTATGCAAACCCAGTTTTACCCGGTTGCCCTTGTTTTTAAACCTGATATTGGATTCATTGATTTTCAGCTCAATAAACATTTTGCTGCTGTCGTTGCGCGAAGTCATGCTGTAATTGCCCACTGTGCCCTGTTTGAAGAAAGTCAGCAGTTTATCGGAAGGGGCGGTGTCGTTCAGCCTGAAATCTCCGGCTGCAGCTTCAAGTTTCAATTCAACCCTGCTGATGGCGGAATCATACTCCTGATAAAGTTCCTGGGTTTGTTCACTGTCGTCCCAATTGCTGTCATCGCGCCAGCTGTGCCGGTATTCACGATCGGAATCGCGCCATCCGAAACTGTAATAACCTGTCCTGTCGTAACGGTTTACCAGAAACACGGATATGGCGATGGCAAGCACGGAGAAGATCAGTTTCAGGTAGTCTTTTACCGGGATCAGCGAGATGCCCCAGAGGATCAGGATCAAAGGCCATAATCTCCAGATGGTCAGCCAGTCAAAGTAGATCATCCCTATGTTTTTCAGGATGAATAAGGTGCCGATCATCACGAGGATCACACCCCAGAATATTTTACGGTAGCTCATGGTTTATGGATTAAAAGGTTTGCGGATTGTTTTCGTTTTTTTCATCGGCAGGGCCTGATGTTTCGCCCTTATTGCCTTTTTTCGGCAGGTTGCCTGTAATCAGCACCAGTCCGATGGCAATCAGGATTACGGGCCACAGGTCGCCGAAATCAATTCTGGGGACAAAGCGCTCGATCAGAAAAATAGATCCGATGAAAATCAGCACTACGCCGCCGATCAGGCTTCCTTCCACTTTCTTGCGCTGCTGCATTTCCGGTGTCATGGGTGCGCCTGTGCTGAACGGCTCTCTGGGTTTCCCCTGTTCAAATCCCTCATAGGTTTCCCCGATGCCGGTGTCTGACCCGGCCGGGGCGGGATTGGTAGGTGCTGCGCCGGCATAGTAGCTGGTATACTGATTCTTCTCCGGCAGGATAATCCAGAGAATTAAATAGAGTAACACCCCGCTGCCGCCGAAGATAACCAGCAGGACGAAAATAAGCCTTACGATAGTGGGATCCATGCCGAAGAAATCGGCCAGACCGCCGGCCACCCCACCGATGACCCTTCCGTGAACGGAGCGGTATAATCTTGTGTCTGACATAACTTGTTTTTTATTTTCGATGGTTTGACGCAGCACCTCCGTAAAGGTTACACCGGCTTATTCTTCGGCTTCCCTTCTTTTGCGTGCTACCCGTCTTGCCGTGAGGATGCTGAATTCGTAAAGTCCGTAGAGCGGAATACACACCAGGATCTGGCTGATGATGTCGGGCGGGGTAATGATGGCAGAAATGGTGAGCAGGATTACCAGCATGTATTTGCGGTTTCGGGCGAGGAATTCCGGGGTGATGATGCCCACCTTGGTCAGGAAATAGACAAATACCGGCAATTCGAAAACAACCCCCAGCGAGAATGTAACCGAAACCACCGTGCTGATGTAGGATGACAAAGCGATCTGGTTGTTGATGGATTCGCTCACCTGGTAAGTGCCAAAGAAGTTGAGGGTGAGGGGTACTATCAGAAAATAGCTGAAAAGAACGCCAAGAATAAAGAGCAGCGACATTACCCAAACCGCCCCGCGGGAGTGGCGGCGTTCATTTTCGTAAAGCGCGGGTTTGATAAACCGCCAGATTTCCCAGATCACATAAGGTGCAGCCGCAATCAGCCCTGCAAACATGCTGATATACATGTGGGTGGTGAACTGCCCCGAAAGGTTGATGTTGATGATCTGAAGGTTGAGATTGTCGAGGCAGAGGGAAGGAACATTAGCCCAGGCGCCAAGTTTGCAGAGCAGGCGGTTGGTGATGAATTCCGGCTCCTTGGGCGCCAGGATCAGTGTGTCGAAAATAAACTCCCGGTTGATAAAAGCGGCAATGCCCAGCACGATGATGGCAAGGGCTGATCTGAACAGATGGCCGCGCAGGGCATCCAGGTGCCCCCAGAACGACATTTCCCCGGCGGGTTCAGGATCTGCTGCTTTTTTTTTGCTCGAAACAGGTTCAGGCATTCAGGATATTTGATTGATGCGTCAAAAATACGCAATCTCCTTGAGCTATCCCAGAACATAATTGCAAGCGGTAAACAGCCGCCGGTCAAGCGGTGTTTTGTTTGTGGAATTTGATTTTGTTCACATTTTTATGCGGAGGGAATCCCGTTTGTTTTCAGCTTTTGAAGCAGTTCTCCGGCGTCAGTCAGCGCCTGTTTCACCGAAAGGCCGGGATGCCTGATCAGCTGCCGGGCTCCGGGCATGCGCGAAATCATGTAAGGAAGGGCCGAAAAGGCCATGGTCACCGCCATATAAGGCCCTTTCATGCCTCTTTTTGTCAGGAAACTGTGCACTACCGGATTCCTGATCTCGATGCTGATGGCCGAAAAGGCGGTGATCACCACGATTGCCCTGAGCGTCATCGCTATGCCGGCCATAAATCCTTCCCGGCTGATGCAGATCCATCGGTCGCAGTCAACCTCCCAGAACAATGCCGCAAAAACTGTAATGATGAGAAATTGCAGCCAGAGTAACGGTTTTCCGAATCTTCTGAAAACCTGTTGGTATCGTTGGCTTATCAGCAGACACCAGATTGCCACCGCTGCCAACCCGGTTGCTATTCCTGTCTGCCCGGTCAGTATGATAAACGCCGGTATCGAGCACAGGTGCAACAATAGCAGCGTGAGTGAAAAACGATGTCCGGTGGCGCCAAATGGTTGTTCTGCGGATTGAATGGTTGCCGGAAACTGATTTGTCTGCAGTTTTTTTTCCGGAACCGGAACCGACAGTCCCAGAATGCCGGCAGCCAGTCCTGCTGCAATATAAACGCCTGCCAGCGCGGCAAGCAGCTTCCAGGGATCGGGATTTTCAACGCCGAACTGACGGGCGGCAAAGCGGTATATGTTCAGGTATACTTCAATCAGGCTGAATCCGTAGAGGATCAGTATGCTTGCGATTTTATGGATAATTGCACTGCTTACCCCAAGCACCCCGCCGGTGATATAGCCGGCCTTGTTGGTTCCCAGCAGCCTTACCGATAATTCAAGCAGCATTGCTTCGGTCAGTATACCGATCATCGGCCCCAGTATCAGTGAACTCGGGGAGATGGATTTCATCAGGGCGCAGATCAGGCCGGCTCGCCAGATCAATCCACGCTCAGGCCACAACCGGTGAAAGGCAATCATCAGCACCATCCCGGTAACGGCCAGCATGCTCCCTGCAAAAGGAATGCGCATATTATGCAGAAAACTGCCAATGATGATCTCGAAGGAGGCCCATAAGCCCCCCGCTACGGCCGCCTTAATCCATACTTCATCCGGAAGGGATGCTTCCCTGTTACTGATTGCTGCGATTCCGGTTTGAACAGGCATATGGTTGGCTCGGGAGAACAAAGTTAAAAAACCAGTGGTATTTCCTAAGCGGATTCATCCTAAATTGAGCATCCGCCTCACTTTAACCGGAGATTCAACGGGCATCCTGATGGTTCTGTCAATTCCGGCCGCTATCCTTTTATGCTTCCTTCTCCGTTGCCGTGATGGTATCCATTACGGTGCTTATTGCAGTTCCGGCCTCAAAAATGCCTGCAGGGGAGAGGTTCCAGCGCTCAACCACGGCTTCACTAAGTCTGGCCCTGACAGTAACGATGACCAGTCTATGGCGAGCTTCGGCAAATAAACCGGGGAGGATGGCCGCCCAGCCGCCGTTTTCCATTTCTGCCGGGCCGATCTCATCGAGCATCAGCACCTCGGGTTTCTTTACAATGGATTCGGTAAGCCACAGCTTTCCAAGATCAAAAGCCAGGGGATTAAACCAGAATCTCCTGAACCTGATCCATCCTTCGCGGGGCGCGCTTTCGCAGAGGGTAACGGTTTTGCCATCCGGAATAAATTCAAGGTCAAAGCCTGAACGCAGGTTGTCATCCCACTTTCCGTGCGCAAGGATTCCGCCGCAGGTCTTCCCCCTCTGAGCCAGGGATGTGCTGAGGGCTTTGAGCAGCGAGGTTTTGCCACTCCCCTGTTCACCGGTGATGATGAACAATCCCTGCATCAGCCTTCCTCTTTTTCGGGAAAGAAAAGGCAGCTGTCGCCGTAACTAAGGAACCTGTAGCCGTGTTCAAGGGCGAACATGTAGGCTTTTTTCCATCCTTCACCGATAAAGGCGGCTACCAGCAGCAACAGGGTGCTCCGGGGCTGGTGAAAGTTGGTTACCAGGGCATCGCTCATCCTGAAGCGGTAGCCGGGAGCGATCATAATCCGGGTGAAACCGCTGATGGAGTTCATCCGCCTGGCGGTGAGATAATCGTAGATGGCCTGCAGGGCTTCAGCCGGAGGGATGCTGACTTCCGATTGGTATGGTTCCCATTGATCGATAAAGAACTCCTCCCCGGGATCTTTCCCGTTGATCAGCTGGATCCCCAGCCAGTACAGGCTTTCGAGTGAACGCATAGAGGTGGTCCCCACGGGGATGATGTTCCCCCCGCTGTGCTGCAGCAGCCTGAGGATGCTCTGCCGTTCGATGATCAGCTCTTCCTCGTGCATGGCATGCTGACGGGCGTCCTCCACCGAAACGGGTTTGAAAGTGCCGGCGCCGACGTGCAGGGTGAGGTATTCGAAGCTGCAGTGCCGCGATTCAAGCTTTTCAAGAACAGCCGGCGTGAAGTGAAGCCCGGCCGTGGGCGCCGCCACCGAGCCGTTGAATTCCGCGTAGATGGTCTGATATCGTTCCGTATCGCTCTCCACCGGTTCACGGTTCAGGTAGGGGGGGAGAGGGACTTTGCCGGCAAACTCCAGCACCTGCTCGAAAGGCATCTCCGGCTTGTCCCAGCCAAAGGTGATCTCAAAGGCATCTCCGGCCTTCTCCCCCTTGTGGGCACTGAGTGTTACCTCACCCATCCCGGTGTCAACGGTCATTTCAAGGGGACCTGATTTCCAGCGTTTGGCATTCCCCACCAGGCATTTCCAGGTGGTAATGCCGCCGGTCTGCCCGTATCCGCCGAGGGGTTGCAGGCAGAAGATTTCGATGCGGGAACCGCTGACTTTGCGGAAGATAAGCCTGGCCCTGATCACCCGCGTATTGTTGAAAACAAAGAGGCTTTTTTCGGGGATATGCTGATCCAGCAAAGAAAACAGGGAGTCGGCCGGTGTGCCGTCGCGGAATACCAATAGCCGGGTGGCATCCCGCTGTTCAAGCGGGAAACGGGCGATCCGTTCGCCGGGGAGGGGGTAGTCGTAGTCGTTTATATTGATATATTCAGGCAGCATGTTATGGGGTGGTGGAATCTTTTACACGGCTGCGAAATTAGTAAAAAAGGGCATCGGGCTCCTATATGGATTGATGGGTGGGATGCTGATTCATGTGAGTACGGTATAAATCTTGAGCGGTAATTTGACCCCAGCGGGGTCGCATGTGTATAGAAAGGACGGTAACAAGATGATTTCCGACCCCAGCGGGGTCGCATGTTTAAAGGGATCAATCTTAAGCGGTTATTTCACCCCGGCAGGTGATGGGTGTTAAGAATTGGTAATCCCATGAATTTATTCGACCCTTCCAGGGCCGGGGGGTGCTATGGCAGGATTGTTTCTATAAACATTTGACTCCTCCGGAGTCAGGATTTTGTTGGTTCGGATTGAGATTGATGACCCCAGCGGGGTCACATGTGTATAGAAAAGACGGTAACAAGATGATTTCCGACCCCAGCGGGGTCGTATGATATCAAGGGTTCAATCTATCCATTCAAACAGATATTCCTGCTTAAATTCAATTCCAAATGCTTCTAAAAATGACAAATACTCATTCTTAAAAGTAATCTTCCGATGATGTAATTTTTGTTTTTCAATATATTGTATAACATCAGAAATCTCAGAATGGCTATATGAGAATGAGCCGAATCCTTCCTGCCAGGTGAACCGGTAGTTACAAAACCTATTGTCTTTTATAAACAAAGCGGAAGATTTCTTGATTTCACGAACTAAATCGGAAAGGCAGCAAGTAGGTTTCATGCCGATAAGGAAATGAATATGGTTTGAAGTGCCATTGATCGACAACATCTTTTGCCCTTTATTTTGCACAATTCCGGTTATGTATTTATAGAGTTCCTCTTCCCATGAATTGTGGATTAGTGCATTACGGTTCTGAACAGCAAAAACAGTCTGAATGTAAATTTGTGAGTAAGTATTTGCCATATCCGGTTATTATTTATTTGTGATAAAAATAGCGAATTATTATTGATGAAAGAAATATTGAGTTCATTATCATGAATCTGGTTCGAGATTTTATCAGTTTGATTTATAATTTCTAGTTAATTAGTTTAATAGCGGTTTTTAACGAATAATTGCAAAAATATACGACCCCGCTGGGGTCGAGGTTTTCTATCGTGATGCTATTTCTATACACATGTGACTCCTCCGGAGTCAGGATTTTGTTGGTTCGGAATGAGATTTATGACCCCAGCGGGGTCGCAAGTTTCAATGAAGGTCATCTTCTATAACATGTGATTCCTCCGGAGTCAGGATTTTGTTGGTTCGGAATGAGATTGATGATCCCAGCGGGGTCGTATGTTTCAATGAAGGTCTTTCTCTATACATATGTGATTCCTGCGGAGCCAGGATTTTTTGGTTCGGATTGAGATTGATGACCCCAGCGGGGTCACATGTGTATAGAAAGGCCGGTAACAGGTTAATCTCCGACCCCGGCGGGGTCGTATGTTATCGGGATCAATATTGAGCGGTAATTTGACCTCATCCGGTGGTATGTGTTAAGAATTTGTAATTACAGCAATTTATTCAACCCTTCCAGGGCCGGGGGGTGCTAAGGCAGGATTGTTTCTATAAACATTTGACTCCTCCGGAGTCAGGATTTTTGGCTCAGATTGATGCGTCTGACCCCAGCGGGGTCGTATGTTATCGGGATCAATCCTGAGCGATAATTTTACCCCATCGGGTGGTGGGTGGCATATATTAATGATGATCCCTTTCCGCACCTTTGATTTTTTTTCCCCCACACAAATACCCGTGCAATCAACGATTCTGATGATTTTTAACTCAATTGTTAAAAAATTAAAAATTTTCACCATTGAAAACTTTTAAACCAAAAAAGTTTTCTAGTTTTGCAGTCCGAAAAATCTCTGACCAATGGAAGCAAGGGAAAAAATTCTGGATAAAGCGATTGAGTTATTTCTGAACCTCGGTATCAGGAATGTAACCATGGACAGTATTGCCGCCGAGTCCGGTGTTTCGAAGCGCACGATCTACGAGTTGTTCAAAGATAAGGATGATTTGGTGGTACAATCGCTGCGCGAAATGATTATCAGGCACAACCAGGATATGCTGGGTATTATTTCCGAGGCCGGCAATGTGATTGAAGCCATTTTTATGATCATGAAAATGGAGGCGCTGCGACGGGGTTCCTTTGCCCGGGTGTTTACCGAGGACATCAAGAAATATTTCCCTGTGGTGAACGCCTCGCTCTATTCATGCAAGAAAAGCCTGAAGGAGTTTTCGGCATCGTTCACCCTTCTTGAAAAGGGTATACGCGAAGGCATCTTCCGCAAGGATATGCGGCTCGATCTGGTGGATAACTTCCTGCACGAGCTGATCGGCCTTATCCACAACAGCGACCGGCTCAGGATACTGCAACCAACCGGACAGGAGGTGCTTTCGAATATCTTCCTGCCTTACTTCAGGGGGATCTGCACCTCCGAGGGAGTGGCGCTGATGGACAAATACACGGAAAATATCAACGATTATATAGAACTATGATGAGAACAACGTTCATTTCAATGCTGTTACTGCTGGGTACTTCCGGTTTTCTCGGGGCGCAGCAGACACTCACGCTCGACCTGGCAGGGGCCAGGAAAACGGCGCTTGAATACAACAAAACCATTGCCAACGCCGATCTGGCCACCCTGAAAGCCGCCGCCGCCGTGCGCGAGGCCATCGCCAACGGGCTGCCACAGCTCAACGCCGCTGTGGACTATTCCAACGCCCTGGGCGCCAAGATCTCCATCCGCTTTGCAGAAGGGATGCCGCCCAGTGAGATCGACATCAAACCGCAGAGCAACTTCAACCTGAACCTTACCCAGCTGATCTTCAGCGGCAACTACATCGTTGGGGTGCAAACGGCGAAACTCTACCAGAGCATGGCCGGCATCAGCAAAGAGAAGTCCGAACTGGATATCATCGCCCAGGTGACCGACGCCTACCAGCTGGTGCTGATCTCGGAAGAGCTGCTAAGGCTGCTAGAACAAAACCAGGCAAACCTGGAAGGGCTGTACGAAAAAACCGCCGCCCTCGAAACCTTCGGGATTATCGAGAAAACGGATGTGGATCAGCTTTCGGTGCAGGTAAACACCCTGAAGAACGCGGTGAAATCGTCGGAACGCCAGCTTGAACTGGCCACCAATATGCTGCGCCTGCTGCTGGGTGTGCCGGTGGATACCCAGCTGGAGCTGACCGACCGCCTCGACCAGATGCTCTCGGAAGCCGAAGCCCTGCCCCTGGCGGAATCCTTCAGGGTTGAAGATCAGGTCGATTTCAGGCTGCTGAACCAGCAGGAACTGGTGAGCCGTAAAATGATCGATATGCAGCGGGCCAACGCCCTGCCGACCATCTCGGGATACTACCGCTATACCTACAAACTGCTGAAGCCCGACTTCGACATGACCCCCGCCAATATGGTGGGCCTGCAGATGAACATCCCGATTTTCTCGAGCGGGGTGCGCATGGCCCAGGTGAAACAGGCGCGCATCGACCTGGAAACCACGCAGAACAATAAAAGCCTGCTCAGCGACCAGCTGAAAATTCAGGAGAAACAGCTGCGCTTCAACTACAACAGCGCGCTGGAGACTTACCTCAACCAGAAAAACAATGTGGAGGTCTCGCGGCGGGTGTACGCCAGTCTGAAACTCAAATATGAACAGGGTATTATCTCGGGCCTCGACCTGATTACGGCAGACAACAACTACCTGAAAGCCGAAACAGACTATATCTCCGCTATGATGCAGGTGTTGCAGTCGGGGGTGCAATTGCAAAAACTTTACGGAAAACTGGATTAAGAAATATTTAAGTCTATCTAACATGAATACAACATTTAAAATTGGTTTTGCACTATTGTCTGTCACTGCGCTGGCATGTTCTTCAGGCAAAACGGAAAAAAGCGCGCAGCAGGATGCCGCTTCCGAAAAGGTAGAGGTGGTAAGGGTAACGGAGCTGCAGGTGCAGCAGGTAGCCCGTTCGGTTGAATATTCTTCCACCCTGCTGGCTTACGAGGAGATTCACATGGCGCCGGCTTCCCCGGGCCGCATCGAAAACATCGCGGTGGAAGTCGGCACCCGGGTTAATAAGGGTGATTTGCTGGTGCAGATGGACCGCACCCAGCTGCATCAGGCCGAAGTACAGCTCCGGACGCTGGAAACCGATTTCAAACGCTTCGACACCCTGCACAAGGTGGGCAGCGTGGCCCAGCAGCAATATGACCAGATGAAGTCGCAGCTCGACATCGCCCGCAGCAATGTGGCCTTCCTGCAGGAAAATACCCGCCTCAGGGCGCCCTTCAGCGGGGTAATTTCGGGCAAGTACTTCGAGTCAGGAGAGATGTATTCGGGCGCGCCCGTGGCCCCCATCGGCAAAGCCGCCATCGTTTCGCTGGTGCAGATCGACCGCCTCAAAACCCTGGTGCCGGTCTCCGAAAAGTACTTCCCCATGATCCGCAAAGGCATGGAGGTGAACATAGGCGTGGACATCTATCCCGGCGAGACTTTCAAAGGGAGGGTCTTCAATATCTATCCCACCATTGACGCGGCCAGCCGTACCTTCAACATCGAAGTGGCGGTGGATAACCCCGGCGGCAAGCTGCGCCCCGGCATGTTCAGCCGTGTGACGCTCGACCTCGACCGCGAGGAGGCCCTGCTGATCCCCGCCATCGCCGTACTGAAGATGCAGGGTTCGAACGACCGCTACCTCTTTATTGAAAAGGACAATGTGGCCAAACGCATCCCCGTGGTCATCGGCAAACGTTACAACGAGCTGGTGGAAGTGGAATCGGACCAGCTGAAGAAAGGCGATCTTGTGGTGGTAAGCGGACAGGCCCGCCTGCTCGACGGCATGAAGGTAAAGGTGGACGGAAAATAGTCCCGGTGTTAAATCTGTAAATGAAAAGCTGTTATGAGTATATATAAAACCGCGGTAAACAAGCCCATCTCCACATTCATGATCTTTACGGCCGTGATCGTGATGGGCCTGTATTCGCTCAGCAGAATCCCCGTTGACCTCTATCCCGAGATCGACCCGCCCTTCCTGTCGGTGATGACCACCTACGCGGGCGCCAACGCGGCCGATATCGAGACCAACATCACCAAAAAGATGGAGGATGCGCTCAATACGGTGGATAAGGTAAAAGAGGTGACTTCCACCTCATCGGATAACCTCTCGGTGATCACCATTGAATTCAGCTGGGGGGCCAACCTCGACGAAGCCACCAACGAGGTGCGCGACGTGCTCGACCGCCTCTACGACCAGCTGCCCGACGGCGCCGACCGCCCCATTATCTTCAAGTTCAACACCAATATGATGCCCATCGTTTTCTACGCGGTCACCGCAAAGGAAAGCTACCCGGGCATCGAAAAACTGCTGGAGGAGAAGATCATCAATCCCCTGAACCGCATCGACGGCGTGGGATCCGTCTCCATGATGGGCGCCCCGAAACGCATCGTTTATGTGGATGCCGACCCCAAGCGCCTCGACGCCTATAACCTCACCATCGAGCAGATCGGCAACGTCATCGCCGCCGAAAACCTCAACATGCCTTCGGGCAACGTGAAGATGGGCGAAATGGACTATCAGCTGCGCATACAGGGCGAATTCGGCGACAGCCGCCAGCTGAGCAGCCTGGTGGTGGGCAACGCCAACGGAGTGCCGGTTTACCTGCGCGACGTGGCCACCGTGCGCGACTCGCTCAAGGATGTCTCCCTCGACGAGAAAATCAACGGACAGACCGGCCTCCGCCTGTTTGCCATGAAGCAGTCGGGCGCCAACACGGTTAAAGTGGCCAGGGATATCCGCAACAGCCTGGAGCAACTCAAGAAAACCCTGCCCCCCGATGTGGAGATCAACCTGATTATGGATACCTCCCAGTTTATCGAAGGATCCATCCGCAACCTCTCCGAAACCCTGATGTGGGCGTTTATCTTCGTTGCCCTGGTGGTGCTGGTCTTCCTCGGGCGCTGGCGTGCAACCTTTATCATCGTCCTGACCATCCCGATCTCGCTCATTGTCTCGTTTATCTACCTCTTTATCACCGGCAATTCGGTGAACGTGATCTCGCTGACCTCGCTCTCCATAGCAATCGGGATGGTGGTGGACGATGCCATCGTGGTGCTCGAAAACATCACCCGCCACATCGAACGCGGCAGCAGTCCGCGCGAAGCGGCGATCTACGCCACCAACGAGGTGTGGCTGTCGGTAATCATCACCACCCTGGTGGTGGTGGCCGTGTTCTTCCCGCTTACCCTGGTGGGCGGCATGACCGGCGTGATGTTCAACCAGCTGGGATGGATCGTGACCATCACCATCGTTACCTCCACCCTGGCCGCCATCACCCTTACCCCCATGATGTCGGCACGGATGCTGAGGCTGCGGGATAAAAAGGTCAAACCCAGACGCTTCAGCTATGACCGGTTGATAGAGCCGTTTTTTGTTGGAATGGACAACTTCTACGAAAAAACCCTGCGCTGGGCCCTGCACCACAAAACTTTCGTGATGCTGAGCGCCCTGGCCATCTTTGTGGTTTCCATCTTACTCACGCGCTTTATCGGTACCGACTTTATGCCGCAGACCGACGAGTCGCGGATTACGATGGCCATAGAGCTGCAGACCGGCACCCGGGTGGAAGAGACCATGAAGACCACCCGCAAAGTAGAGCAGATGATCAGGGAGCGTTATCCTGAAGTGATGATTATGGCTTCCTCTTCCGGCTCCGACGACGAAGGCAGCATGTTCTCCCTCTTCAGCACCACCGGATCGAACATCATCAACGTGATGATGCGCCTGCAGGATGTTGAGGAGCGGCAGCGCACCGTTTGGGAGATCGCCGACGATATGCGTCAGCAGCTGGCTGAATACCCCGAGATAGTCACCGCTTCGGTTTCCACCTCGGGCGGCGGTATGGGCATGGGCGGCGAAAGCAAGGTAGATATTGAAATCTATGGCTATGATTTCAATTCCACCAACACCCTGGCCCAGGAGATCCGCAACCGGGTGAGCGCCATGCCATCGGCCACCGAAGTTACCGTGAGCCGCAAGAACGACAAGCCCGAGCTGCAGGTGGTGCTCGACAAGGAGAAACTGGCCCTGCACGGACTCAGCAGCGCCACCGTTTCGGCCATGGTGCGCAACCGCATCTACGGCATGACCGCTTCGCAGTATAAGGAAGAAGGAGAGGAGTACGATATCCGCGTGCGGCTTTCGGAAAACTACCGCAGTTCCATCTCCGACCTGGAGGAGCTTTCCATCGTAAACCCCATGGGCAAGCGGATCAAGCTGAAGGAGATCGGCACCATCACCGAATACTGGGGACCGCCCGCCATCCAGCATAAGCGCAAGGAGCGCATCGTCACCGTTTCGGTGAAACCCAACAACGTGGCCCTGGGCGACCTGGCCAACCAGATCAAGGCTGAGATCGGCCGGGTGAAGGTGCCCCAGGATGTGCTGATACAGGTTGGCGGTTCGTACGAGGACCAGCAGGAGTCGTTTATGGACCTCGGCCTGCTGATGGTGCTCAGCCTGATCCTGGTATTTATCGTGATGGCCTCGCAGTTTGAGTCGTTCACCATGCCGTTTATCATTATGTTCTCCATCCCGTTTGCCTTTACCGGGGTGATCTTCGCCCTGCTGCTCACCAACACCACCTTGAGCCTGGTGGCCGCCCTGGGCGCGGTGCTGCTGATAGGGATTGTGGTGAAAAACGGCATCGTGCTGGTGGACTTCACCAACCTGATGCGTGACCGCGATATGCGGCTCTACGACGCCATCGTGGTGTCGGGCCGTTCGCGTCTGCGCCCCGTGCTGATGACCGCCCTTACCACCATCCTCGGTATGCTGCCGCTGGCGCTGAGCACCGGCGAAGGCTCCGAAATATGGCGGCCGATGGGCATCACCGTGATCGGCGGACTGGTATTCTCCACCATCGTTACCATGGTGATTGTGCCGGTGATGTACGGCGTGCTGGCCCGCAGCGGCGAACGCGACAAAGTGAAGAAAATCAGAATGAAATTCCAGAACCTGGACTAAACGTATAACCATGAAAGCAGTATTTATCGTCTTTAACCAGGCGCATACCGAACGCGTTGAATATATCCTCGACCAGCTGGGCATCCGTGGATTTACCTGGTGGAGCCAGGTGAACGGCCGCGGCTCGAAAACCGGCGAACCCCGCATGGGCACCCACACCTGGCCCGAAATGAACTCGGCCCTGATGACCGTGGTCAGCCCCGGCGAGGTGGAACCCCTGCTCGAAAAGGTGAAGAAAATCGATCAGATCAACGAGGAGGTGGGTATCCGCGCCTTTGTGTGGGACATTGTGCAAAGCCTCTGAACCACCAGCCAACCTTTATATTACCGCCCCCGCATGGCTTTGCTGTGCGGGGGTGGGTTTTGGGGGGGAAGGCACAGAAACTGGGAATTCAGCCTGATTCGGAAACTGGTTTTCTCAATATTATTTCTATAAATTTGAACACCTGGTTTTTTTGATAATTGTATTGAGCTGGCAAGGTAAATTTATCTTATTGTGGCAGCTTCTTTTCTCCGGGTAATGAAAATTGGATATCTGATACTGCTCATATTTACGGATTAAAGGATTTGGATAATGACTGATGTGCACGACAAGGCAACCCGCAGTTACAATATGAGCAGGGTCAGGGGTAAGGATACAAAGCCCGAGATGCTTGTGAGAAAATTTCTGTTCTCCAAAGGATTCCGTTACCGGCTGCACGACAAAAAACTGCCCGGCAAACCGGATATTGTGTTGCCGAAATACAAAACGGTTATTTTTATCAACGGCTGCTTCTGGCACGGACATGAAGGGTGCAGGTATTTTGTTGTGCCGAAAACAAGAACAGAATGGTGGGTTGAGAAGATAAAGAGGAATAAGGAAAATGATTCCGCAAAGATAAATTCATTAGTGGAAAAGGGGTGGAATGTTATTATAATATGGGAATGCCTGCTTAAGCCCGTTAACAGGGATACCACGCTTGGCAAGCTTGATTCAGATATAAGGGCATTTACAGGAAGTTAGTATCTTTTACAAATGTGACTTATAGTCCGTTGTACTATTGGCGTCAGGCATATAGCTTTGATGCCAATCTTTTTTTATGGAAATCAGTAAACTCATCGGGATAAGAATTCTCGAATTACGAAAAAATAAGGGATTGTCTCAGGAAGCCCTTGCCAATCTTGCTGAAATTGACAGAACCTATATGACCGGAGTCGAAACCGGGAAGCGTAATATTTCAGTAAAAGTTTTACTCAAGATTATTACTGCCCTGGGGAGTAATTATCGAAGCTTCTTTGATCACCCATCCTTTGAAAATACTAATCAGTGATACTCAGATTAGTTTCTCTGATTATTCATTTATCAGCCCTGATTTATTGATTTCTCATGAAAAGTTTGCTCTACTGATTGCTGAAAGGCTGCAATGGTGATCAGAGAATCTAACATTCCTAATTTGTAATTACTGAAAATTGAAAAAGTTTAATAAATACACAGAAATAAAGAAAAAGTTGAAAATTGAGGTTGATCGTAAAACTGATGATCGGTTAGCGAATCTTACCCACTTTTTTCAGACTTCTGATACTGATGCTGCATTTTATTTTGAGAATGGAGCTAAAGAGTATCTCCTTAGCCTAGAAGATAATATTATTAATCCAGAAGAATCTGAGATTCAGTACTATCTTCCAATAGAATGGGACGTCCCTTTTCCCTCGCCAAAGAATCCTAAATTCACCTTTATTGATCTTTTCGCCGGGATAGGTGGGATAAGATTAGCTTATCAGAACCTTGGGGGTAAATGTGTTTTTTCAAGTGAGTGGAATAATCCAGCCAGAATTACATATGATGCAAATTTTGGTGAAGTTCCATTTGGTGATATCACAAAAATTTCGGAAAAGGATATCCCGGATCATGATATCTTATTGGCAGGTTTTCCATGTCAACCATTTTCTATTGCTGGAGTTTCCAAGAAAAATGCCCTTGGCCGGGCGCATGGATTTCTTGATGAAACTCAGGGAACTCTGTTTTTTGATATAGCAAGGATAATTGATCATAAACGCCCGAAAGCATTTATGCTTGAAAATGTGAAGAACCTTGTTTCACACGACAAAGGAAATACCTTTAAAGTAATTTCCGGAACTTTGAAAGAACTGGGGTACTCAATTTATTATAAAGTACTGGATAGTAAACACTTTGTTCCACAGCATCGGGAGAGAATCATTATAGTAGGCTTTAATTCTCAGATATTTAATAATCAGGAAAAATTTGAATTTCCGGATTTGCCAGAGCCGAAAAGTTCAGCTAAAGAAATTCTGGAATCAAATCCTGATGATAAGTATACACTAACTGATAATCTATGGCAATATCTTCAGAATTATTCCAGAAAGCACAAAGAGAAGGGGAATGGATTTGGGTTTGGCTTGGTTGACTTCGATGGAATTACCAGAACAATCTCAGCCCGGTATTATAAGGATGGTTCTGAAGCTTTAATCCCACAAGCTGGTAAAAATCCCAGAAGATTAACGCCTCGTGAGTGTGCGCGATTACAGGGGTATCCTGATAATTTTATTATTCCGGTTTCTGATATGCAGGCTTACAAACAGTTTGGGAATTCTGTTACCGTTCCACTGATACAATCTGTGGGAGAAAAATTAATACAAGAAATAACTAAATAGTATGGCAAGTATAGACATCAATACAATGAGAGCATTTCTCTCGAAAAGCATCAGCAGTATCAACCAAAATAAGGTAAATGGGATGCTTGCAGAAATCGACCTGCGGAATACTTTAAATAATTTCGGTTTTGGAGGTCGAGTTTCTCAAGGAGGATGGATAATGCGTAATGTAGGAGAAGGACTATTCGGTCATTATACTATAGTGGTTTTTCCTCAAACAATTCAGCCTGATACTGATTATCCTGTCGGAAGGCAACTTGAAGAACCTGCTTTGGCACTTCATACTATTTGCTCTACCATGCATCAAATCGGTGTTCATAGTTATTATTGTGTTCCCTCTATTGCAAATAGGAACGACTATTCCACTATCACCTGGCAAACAAAGCAACTTGGAATTCCCAATATTCAACCATATAGACAGTTAATTCCTACTATTAGCAATTTTAGTATTCGAGAACGGAGATACAATTTTTTAAGATATAATACTGATGCAGGTCAAATACCATTGAATTCACTGGCTGAGGAGTTTACAAAAGAGCATTTAAGAGTTAATTTTCAGAATCATTTTATGAGTGAAATGTCTGATATAGATGGTATTTTATGGGGAGAGCAGTATACTTATCCTATTGAAATTAAGGAGAAAACACCTGGTACTGATAATAAATTGGGTGAATTTTTTGGAATTGATGTTGGCCCATTTGTAAAGCTTGCCTATTATGCAGCCAAGAAAGGAAATTTGCATTCATTATTTTTTGTAAGGGAAATAAATAATATAAATGAACGAAGACTTGTCAATTGGTGGTTTATAACTTTCGAAAAATTGGCATTATTTGCATCATGGGTACCTATTGCTGGTGGAATCAACATGCAAGGAGGGGGGAGTACTGTTGTAAAAATACCGAAATCTGAATTTACTAAGTTGACACGACAAAGCCTTGAAGATTTATGAATTTTATTTTAATGCTACAATTGCATTTTTTTGAAAGTGAAAATAGTCAATATATATTTATAAAGTATACGTAATTGTAATAGAAGTTTTGAATGTTATGGGTGAAAAAAATCTTTTTGAATGCATGTAATTTTTGTCATTTTAGTCTCGTGAATTAAAGACAAACTATAGTCTGGAATATTCACATGCTGATGCAGTGAAACTATATTAGATTGCATACTCGAATACAAATGCCGGCCATTATTTCATGGTCATCGTACCACTTGAATATTAATATTCATTTGTTTACAGTGGTCAATAAACCGGGTGATATTCCCGAGACTCCATTGGGTGCTAACAGCAATAGTTGTGTCAATTAGAGGAATTACTTCGTTTGGTTTTATGAAGTTTCTTCTATCTCTTTTTTGTTTCGCTTCTATTTCGGTTGTGAACGTTTCCCTGCCTTGTAAACTATCAGGAAATATTGTCTTTAATTGACTATAGGTTGTACTTGGATTATTTTCAACATAATCCTTAAGAACCTCTAGTACGAGTCGGTTTTTTCCGAAAGTCTGTCCTTTGAAAAAATATTTCGAATAATCTCTGTCATTTGAAGTTAACTCTTTTGCCAGAATTGTATCATTGGAATTTCTTTTATTTGGTTTAATTTCGATTATTTGATCAGGATTAGCATTCCCGGCTTTGTTCTTCGTTGCTATTTCAATGTTTAATTCATTCAAAACAGAATCAATCAGTTCACCATCATACTCCCCGATAAATTCCTGCTTTATCAAATCAGAAAATTTTTCTTTGAAGTCTTTTGAAGTAATTCTGGCAAGGAGTAATCGGAAATCTTGTTTTCTGTTTATTTTTCTGATTGACTGCAATGTGTATTCTTTTAATGAACCGAAATTAAAATTTTCTTTGCTGAATAGCCTGACAAAATCCTCGCCTTTCTTGCTGTCCCTTTCAAATCTGATAGTGTCAAGTAGTACCGGGTCGTCTTGTTGAACCAGATCGCCATCATAAAATATCTGAATTGCTTGTCCGATTAAAACACCGTACTCCATTTTTAACTGCCGCATATAGGAAAATAGCTGCTGCTGATGAGTTGATGTAATTGGTAAATAGGGCTGTTTAATCTCAATTACGAAAAGCTTCTGATTGTCGGTGGATTTAATAACAAAGTCCGGTGTTATTCGGTTCGTCGCCCCAATTTGATAGGAAGGTCTGATTTCATAATCTCCTGAAAATTGTTTCCAATCCAGAACTCTCAGAGCTTGTATGACAATTTGTTCGAAAGAATTTTCACTTATGTCCTTTTTTACATTTTCCGAAAGTAGAAAACAGATTTCGTTCCATTTGTCGCTGTTCATATTCTGACTGTTTACGGTTTTATTTTTATTTGACTATGTGTTATTGTGTTGGTGCTAAACAAAGGAGGGTATTTTCACAAAGTCATGATTTTCCCGGTAAAATATCTTTTAAAATCAAATTCTTCTACATTCCACCAGTACGACAAATAACAATTCGGATTAGTTAGTTATTGGGCTGGACTGCGTTACACTGCAATTAGAGGTCATCAAAGGCTTTTGCTTTAATAATTTCAGTGTTTATTTTATCGTAGTAAGATAGCGTCAAAAACAACTGAAGATGCTATCGTGATCAATTGACAATTCAATAATCCCTTTGTCAGTTTTGTAAATAGTGAAATACTTACATTTATCCATTTCAACTTCGTGCATTCTTGCATTATCATCTCTGGGTTCTGAGTAAGTATCAAATCTCTCGACACATTCCGAAGGTTCGCCGTATTTTTGCGTAAGCATTTCTTTTAAATTAAAGTAATTACCTTCAAGAGAAGACCATGTATCCCTTTCCGGAAATATTACGGTAATTTTGCTAACCAAATCTTCTTGCTTTAACGCAGCAACTCCGACAATACAATCCTTAGATGCTGCAAAATCGCCACGCAAAATTGCAACTCCATCTTTAATTTTTACTAGCGTAAATCCATTCTGCTTCATTTTGGCTACATATTCATTAAGTGTTCCATCAATAGGAACGCCTTTAAATGTAAGATGGTCTGACGATTGAGTTTGAGCAAATGACGTTATTATCGACAATGCGATGATTGATGATATCAGAATTTGCTTCATTGGAATATTATTTCGTTAGTCAGTATGATCTCTTTGGACAATAATTTTAACAAATATAATTTTTATTGTTGAAACGAGGAATCTCTGATCAAGAAGTCATAACATTTCAGATTTTAGCTTATTAACTCCAGTCCTTAAAACTAAGCATGTGCCTCCCCTAAATTATGCTTACGTTTCTCCCAAAACATGCTTACGTTTTCCCGAAAACGTGCTTGCGTTTTGTCCGAAACGTGCTTACGTTTTGCTTGAAACGTGCTTACGTTTTATAGAAAAGGAACGTTCCTTTTCCCGAAAGCGTGCTTACGTTTTGTCTGAAACGTGCTTACGTTTTGTCCGAAACGTGCTTACGTTTTTCTTGAAACGTGCTTTCGTTTTCCTGAAAACGACCTGATGTTTTACTAAAAACGACTTGATGTTTTCCTTAAAACGACTTGACGTTTTATTCAAAACGACTTGATGTTTTCCTGAAAACGACCTGATGTTTTCTTAACGCCATTTTTGGAAGGCCGGTACTGATCTGATTATTGATCCCGCTGGCGCGGGCACCTTCGTCCGTGCGCAGCAATGAACTTTTCAAGGTTTAATCGTCTCTTACACACCTAACAGGTTAGAAGAAAACCTGTCAGGAGGATTCTGGCGCCGGTTGGCACCTGTCCCTTTTTCAGGGTCGTCAATGACTACGTTGAAACAAATCAGAAATCCAAAATCAGAAATCTCTCGTTATCCGGCTATCGCCGTCTCACGAGACAAGCGAAATCAGAAATCCAAAATCCGAAATCCGAAATTTCACCCCGCGGCCTGAGCGGATAAAAAGTAAAAAGTCAACAGTTTGTGCTGACATCATTAGGCGTTGATTGGAATATCAGTAGAAAGAAGTCCTGACAAGTTGAAGCATATCCGCACGGATAATCACTTATTCCCAACCGATTATCATTTTTTTACTTCTTCTACTTTTTGCTTGACCAAAAAGTAGCAAAAAGTCAAGGCTTCCCAAAAATGGCTGAAAACAGGCGAGCGTTTTGGCTGGAATCCTGAAAATACACCGCGCTTCGCTTGGTGTATTCGCAAAAGAGGCTGTAATCATTCTGTTTGCACATAATGAAACAGCCTCTATGCGGGATTATCCCGACTAAATCAATAGGAATATGTCCAATACTAATAGCTGATTCCAATAACCTATTGATTAAGTCGGGCTTAAGAAACGAAGGTTGTTACATCCTCCCGCATCCGAAAACCGATGTACAAAGATCGCCTGACTATCGCCAGCCATTATCGCAGGCGTTTCTTCTCTATTTATTTGCTGCCTGTTTTCTTAACGCCATTTTTGGAAGGCCAATCCTATTTAATTGTTGATCCCGCTTACGCGGACATACTTGTCCAGTCCAAAATAATATGCGAGGCCCTGCGGCTTGAGCGAATAAAAAATCAGAAGCCAACAGTTTGCGCTGACATCACTAAGCATTGATTGGAAGATCAATTAAAAGAAGACCTAACAAGTCGGAAGAAGACTTGTTAGGTCAGGTCGTTGATTTTTGTGGTCAGGCCCTGTGGAGAAGCCGGGAATTAAGGGAGATACAACATTATCGTTGCGACATTGCAACGTTTCGTGGGGAAAGTTATCTGGGCTGGTCACGGTTGGTCTCGGTTGGTCTCGGCTCCGCTCGACCACCGCCGCTCGACCACCGGGACAGATTCACCATCGAAGGGCCCGTGATTCACCATTGAAAGGCCCGTGGCACGCGTCCGGAGACGCGCGCTAACTGGGTTTGATCTATTGTGTTCTAATGTGCCTATTGTGGTTTTTTCTCTTTGCAGGTCCGTGACACGCGACCGGAGACGCGCGCTAACTGATAAAAAAGAAGCCCTTACAAGTTGGAAGAAGACTTGTTAGGTCAGGTCGTTGATTTTTGTGGTCAGGCCCTGTGGAGAAGCCGGGAATTAAGGGAGATACAACATTATCCTTGCGTCCTGGCGGCTTTGCGAGGGGTTGATGGGGTTGGAAGAAGAAGCCCTTACAAGTTGGAAGAAAACTTGTTAGGTCAGGTTGTGCGTTGATTGTTGCGGCCAGGCCCTGTGGGGAAGCCGGGAATTAAGGGAGATACAACATTATCGTTGCGACATTGCAACGTTTCGTGGGGAAAGTTATCTGGGCTGGTCACGGTTGGTCTCGGTTGGTCTCGGCTCCGCTCGACCACCGCCGCTCGACCACCGGGACAGATTCACCATCGAAGGGCCCGTGATTCACCATTGAAAGGCCCGTGGCACGCGTCCGGAGACGCGCGCTAACTGGGTTTGATCTATTGTGTTCTAATGTGCCTATTGTGGTTTTTTCTCTTTGCAGGTCCGTGACACGCGACCGGAGACGCGCGCTAACTGATAAAAAAGAAG